>JAPLQS010000026.1 GCA_026399575.1 Nitrosospira sp.
CGATCTGGAACGCATCGGCGATGAAGCGGCAAAAATCGCACGCATGGCAAAGTTGATATACGCCGCTGGTCGCACGCACATGCCACGTTTCATCGAGATCAGGCATGTTGCCAACATCGCACTGGAAATGTTGCGCAAATCGTTGGATGCTTTCGCCCGACTGGATCTGGCGGCGGCGGCCCAGGTTGTGCGGCAGGATGAACTGGTGGATGAAGAACTCCGTTCCATCATACGGCAACTGATCACTTTCATGATGGAAGATCCGCGCAAGATCTCCACCTCGCTGGAAATTCTATTTGCGGCGAAGGCCATTGAGCGCATTGGCGACCATGCCAAGAACATATCGGAATATGTGGTCTACCTGGTCAAGGGCAAGGATGTGCGGCATGTGACCGTCGAGGAGATCGAGCGCGAAGTACGGGAATAAGCAATTTAGTCTCTATTGGATTCAACCCGAAAGCCATGTCCGGATACTTCACCCCTGCCGCAATTGACCTTGGCTCCAATAGTTCTCGCCTGCAAGTGGCACGAATCGCGGGCGAACAGACTTATCCGCTGGACTGGAAAACGTAGGACGCTGATTGACGGATCGAGTCTCCTGAACACCTTGATTATCTGAATAAATTGGACATGTTATCGGTCGACCAGTCACCAATCAGTAAAGCTGCCAGCTTTTGTTTTGTATTGTGTTAATAAAAGCTTAATAAAACCTTCATCAGAAGGCAATCTTTCACAGTTAGTCTGAAATCCTCTAAAAAGTATCTCTTACTGGAGGATCTTCTCATGAAATCTACCCGCAACATTATCATGGCTGCAACCCTGAGTGCTGGCCTCATTCACGCGACCTCTTCATCCGCTACACACTTAGAGCCATGAGCGGATCTTACATGATGCTTATCTATCTCAATCTCGTCATCATTGTGTTTTTGGGATTCTATGTATCGATTACTCAGAGGAACGGAAAGTCAGTGCGTCCCGGAAAAAAACATCCTCAGGGCAGGTTTGATCTAAACAAAATCCCTGGTCAGCTAGTGACGCAAGGCCACGCAGCCTGGGTGGACCCAATAATGGTCGATGCCACTTTTGTCGAAGTTTCCAGATTACACAGCAGCCAGGAGAGGGGTACCCAAACCAAGACAGGTGTAACGCCGACAGCCCGGCAAGAAAAATCAACGCAGTCCAAATTTCACCCGAAGGATGTGGATGCATGCTGGATCAAGAAGAGAAGAGAAAGCCATCACTACAGCGGCCCCTTCAGCCAAGACAATAATACATCGAGTATTAGAGGGTAATATTGGAGCGATTGTACGAACGGGCAAGCAAGTTGTGCGATTGCATTGCGAAGGGGCTAGATGATAGCATTGCAGAGTTGGCCGGACTCTCTAATCCTAGCCGAATGCGTGTGGTTGCCCTCACTGCAGTCCTGCTCAACTTTCCCAAATGGAAGTACGGCACATGAACATCCTTCACCCTCTATGTTTACTGCGCTTGCCGCTGTGCCTCTTGGCCTTGTTCGTACTCTCCGGTTGTGTATCGCCCATGGCACTCAACCGCGCGGTCATAGCTTATGATGAAGCCGTCACCGACGCTGGGTCTCAACAGCTGCTGATCAATATCGTCCGCGCTCATCACCGTCAGCCCATTCATTTCACCGGGGTTTCAAATATCGCAGCGACATTCAATTTTCAAGCGAATGCGGGGGCCATGCCTGCGCTAGGGGGGCTCGCCGGGGCAACAATGATGCCAGTATTCGGCGGGAGCGTTTCGGAAAACCCGACCATCAGCATCGTCCCGATCGAAGGGGAAGAATTCACCAAGCGGCTCCTCACGCCGTTTCCGCAAAGCAAGCTTACCCTGTTGCTGCGTCAACGCTTTGATGTCGATCTTTTGTTACGGATGATGGCGCAGGAAGTACGCTTGCAGCACTCTGAACAGCAAGGCGCTTATCGCAACAGCCCATTGGATCGACCCGGTTACACGATGTTTCGTCGCGTGGTGTTGCACCTTTCGGCCATTCAAGATCAAAATCAGCTTTACGCCGAACCGCTTCCCCTCGTAAGCACTTGGACCATTCCTGCCAGCTCGATTGCAACAGAGGGCTTTCAGGCCCTGCAGAAAGAGTTTGCTGTGCTTTATAACCAGCAAGACAATACCTATACGCTCCGTAAACATGTGCCCGGACCGATCCTCATCACCAACTATGATCCCAATACGCTATCCGCCGAAGAGCGAGCGCAGTTGAACGACCTGGTGGCAGATTTGAATGCCAGCGATGTTGCCTTCGATATCCGCCCCGACAGTTACGGAGGGGAATGGCCCATGAGAGGGGTTTTCCGGCTCAGGAGCTTCCACTCGATTCTCGGTTTCCTCGGAAAAGCTCTTGGAGAAGAGCCGGGGTTTCATGTCGAAAAAGACCCGCGCACCCCACCCATCCTCGGAAACGAAAACCCTGACCTTACGATGGAACTGGTCGTGTCGGAATCGCCCCTCCCGAAAGCTGATCTCTCAATTCGCCGGAATGACCGGTACTATGCAGTAAACACCACAGGGCCGCTCGCCCGCTGGAACCGGGATGCTTTCCAGTTATTGCACCTCTTGTTTCAAATGACCATCACCGAAATGCCGCGTACTGGCGTACCAAGCATCACCATCGCCAAGTAATCTACTAAGGAACCGCTGAACAAATCCCGCGTGGGATTTGTTCAGCGGTTCCTTGATTTGGGGCGAAGCATGACGACTAACGGTGGAACCACCATTAAAACAAAAATTACAACGGAACCAGTGCCGATACCACTGGCGGCGGATAATGCACCCGGGCCAGGGATTAAAGCAGTAGCCCCCACAGCAGCGGGCGTCAAAATAGTCAACAAATAACCGGCACCAACACCCCAGTTACTGCATTTGCATGCCTCTTCCATTCTGCACCAGGCTGTCATAATTTATTCATCTTGCTTCTCTATACTTCATGCTGTCGACCTGATTTCAGACTAGGAGATACTTGATGGCGGCAGGTGCAAAGAAAGTTTCAGCGGATGGACTGGCGGAATGCTGCGCCCTAACAATGCCTGAGCCCAATCGCAGCGAATTACTTCCGCTACTCGTTGAAATTATCGAGAAGCGTCGGCTGACCGCTAATTTCCAGCCAATCATTGCGATGGCCGCGGGCGAGATCGTCGGTTACGAAGGGTTGATACGCGGACCGTCCGACAGCCCGCTACATTCACCGTTCTGCCTGTTTAAAGCCGCTGGGCAATTTGGGTTGATGCCGAAAGTGGAGCGACTGTGCCGCCAAGCCACGCTGGATGCTTTCGTCCAGCTAAAGCTCGTCGGCAAGCTGTTCCTGAACGTAAGCCCAGAGTGTCTGCTCGACCCAGACTTCAGGAGCGGAGAGATTCTGAATTACATGCGCTCGATTGGCTTGGATCCGCGCCGGGTTGTAATCGAATTGACTGAAAATCAGCCCACCTACGACTACCTCAAGCTGCTCGAAGCCGCGCGGTATTATCGCTCGATGGGACTGGAAATCGCCATTGACGATTTGGGTGAGGGATTCTCCAGTCTGCGCCTGTGGTCCGAACTGAGGCCAGAATACGTTAAAATTGATCAGCACTTCATCCAGAACATCAACCAGGATCCTGTCAAATTACAGTTTGTGCGATCCATCCAGCAAATCGCGGAAAATTCGAGCACCCAGATAATTGCGGAAGGCATCGAAACTCATGCCGAGTTTATGATAATTAAGGATCTTAGTATCATTTTCGGGCAAGGTTATTACATTGCCCGCCCCAATGCCATTCCCACTACCGTCGTCTCGACAGACGCCACTAGCAGCCTGCGTCAAAATGGCATTTCGGTTTATCCCCGAAACAGTATGGCCGTCAAGAAAACTTTATCTGCCATGAAGCTGCTGATTTCGGTGATCCCCGTCACACCGAAAATGGATAACGATGCGGTCTATCGCCGCTTCAGCGAGGAGCCGACCCTGGAGTCCCTGCCGGTAGTCAAGGAGGGTGTACCGCTCGGGCTAATCAACCGCAATACGTTGATTGACGGTTTTGCACGGCCTTACCGGCGGGAACTGTATGGCAAGAAATCCTGCACTCAATTCATGGATTCATCGCCTTTAGTGGTGGATAAGCACATCAGTCTGCAGGATTTGAGTAATGCAGTGGTTGCCGCTGGGCAACGTCATTTGTCGAACGGCTTCATCATCACTGACCAGGATGAATATCTCGGCATCGGCACGGGTCACGACCTGATGCGCGAAATTACCCAGATGCAGATCAGTGCAGCGCGCTATGCCAACCCGCTCACCCTGTTGCCGGGTAATGTGCCGATTGACGAGCACATTGACCGCTTGCTGGAAAATCAGGTTGGGTTTTGCGTTTGCTATTTCGACCTGGATGCATTCAAACCATACAATGATATTTACGGCTACCGCAAAGGCGATGAAGTCATTCAGGCTACCGGCAATATTTTGTTACATGCGTGCGACGTGGAGCAGGATTTTGTCGGGCATATCGGTGGAGATGATTTCATCATTTTGTTCCAAAGTCATGACTGGGAGCTTCGTTGCCGTGATGTGCTGACGAACTTTGCGCGCGAGATCGTACCGTTTTTCAAGCCGGAACATTACGCCCAAGGCGGATATTTTTCGATGGATCGCAAGGGGCAGAACGTGTTTCATTCCCTTGTTACACTTTCCATCGGCGCAGTCCTGGTGAGTCCAGGAAGATTTAGCTCGCACCATGAAATTTCGACTGCTACAGTAACTGCCAAGCATCAAGCAAAACAAATGGTTGGAAACAGTCTGTTCGTCGAACGGCGAGAGCACTAATCACAGAAGGATCTGGTGAGTGCAATCAGTGAGTGCACCAGTATCTGATTTTATGCTGATGATGGCGCGAACTGGTCGACCAGAGTTGTCTTTACGGCAATTATCTATTTGATCCAACGACATATTGTATGCGGAGTTCTGTAATGCGCGAGTATTCAAGCCGGCAGTTTACTTGACTGGCGAGAATGGCCATAATGGAGTCGTAGTTTTCCCTGTTACTCTGGTTGGAGAAGATTAAATGACAAGAATCGTCAAATGCGTCAAGCTCGGACACGAAGCGGAAGGGCTGGATTTTCCGCCCTATCCGGGCGAACTGGGCAAGCGCATTTTTGAAAATGTATCGAAAGAGGCCTGGGCCGGGTGGCTCACACACCAGACCATGCTGGTCAATGAATATCGCCTGAATCTGTCTGATATCAAGGCACGCAAATACCTGGCGGAGCAACTGGAGGCAAATTTTTTTGGCAGCGGAGCGGAGAAGCCTATGGGCTATGTGCCGCCAACGCAGTAAAGCAAAGCCAAAAAATAAGGCGTCTTCCGCCGCAGTCTGCGGGAAGCGCGATACTTGCGAGCAACCCAAGGTGTGTAACCTAGCCTGCCTTTCATGATCAAACTTCCCACTTCCAGTCTATTTCTCAACCGCGAACTCGGCCAGATCGAGTTCAACCGGCGGGTGCTTGCCCAAGCCGAGAACAGGGACAATCCGCTGCTGGAACGGCTGCGGTTCTTGTGCATAGTCAGCAGTAATCTTGATGAGTTTTTCGAGATTCGTGTTGCCGGACTGAAGGAGCAGATCAAGCTGGGCGCACCCGGCTTCGAACCCGATGGGATGGCGCCGCACCAGGTATTCAAGCTGGTCTCTGAGCAGACTCATCTGCTGGTGGCACGCCAGTACCAGTTGCTGAACGAGGACATTCTGCCAGGGCTGGCAAGCGAAGGCATCAACTTCCTGCGTCGCGCTGCCTGGAATGACATCCAGCGCGAATGGATCAAGGTTTTTTTCTTTCGCGAATTGATGCCGGTACTGACTCCCATCGGCCTTGATCCATCACACCCTTTCCCGCGCGTGCTCAATAAGAGTTTGAATTTTGCGGTAGAATTGGAAGGCAAGGATGCTTTCGGGCGTAGTTCCGGTGCAGCTATTGTGCAGGCACCACGGGTGCTGCCACGTGTGATTCTGCTACCCAGGGAAATCAGCACCAGCGAGTACAATTTCATATTCTTGTCGTCGATCCTGCATGCCCATGTTGGTGAACTATTCTCTGGCATGAATGTGCTGGGTTGCTATCAATTTCGTGCTACCCGCAACAGCGATCTGTTCGTCGATGAGGAGGAAGTCAAGAACCTGCGCATTGCGCTGCAAGGTGAGTTGCCGCAGCGGCATTTTGGCAATGCCGTGCGGCTGGAAGTGGCGGACAATTGCTCGCCGCGCATGGCGGATTTTTTACTAGAGCAGTTTGACCTGGTGCGTGAAGATTTCTATCAGGTGGAGGGGCCGGTAAATTTGGTGCGGTTGATGCAGGTTCCGGATCGTATTGAACGTCCTGATCTGAAATATCCACCCTTCATTCCCGGCCTGCCGGCAACGCTGCAGAAAAAGAAGGCCACGGATATTTTTCAGATGATACGCAAGAACGATATCCTGTTGCACCACCCGTATCAATCGTTCCAGCCGGTGATCCATTTCATCCAGCAGGCGGCGGCGGATCCCGGCGTGGTGGCCATCAAGCAGACGGTTTATCGTACCGGCACTGATTCGGTGGTAATGGAAGCGCTCATCGCTGCGGCAAGCAGAGGCAAGGAGGTGACGGTAGTGGTGGAACTACTGGCACGCTTTGACGAGGAAGCCAACATCAACTGGGCCAGCCGTCTGGAAGAAGTCGGCGCGCATGTGGTGTATGGCGTAGTAGGTCACAAAACCCACACCAAGATGGCAATGATAGTGCGGCGTGAAGGAGATAAGCTACGCCGCTATGTGCACTTGGGCACCGGCAACTACCATCCCAGCACGGCCCGGCTCTATACTGATTTTGGCCTGTTCACCTGCAACGAAGAAATCTGCGCCGATGTGAATGAAGTGTTCATTCAGTTGACCGGCCTTGGCAAGGCCGGAAAACTGAAACATCTATGGCAGTCGCCGTTCAGCTTCCACAGCCAGGTGCTTAAAGCCATCAACAACGAGATGCAGATTGCCGAAGCCGGAAAACCGGCGCGTATCATCGCCAAAATGAACGCGTTGCTGGAGCCGCAAATCATCCGGGCGCTCTACGCTGCTTCTGCTGCCGGGGTGAAAATCGATCTGATTGTGCGAGGCGTGTGTGCCTTGCGTCCCGGCATCGCGGGACTGTCGGAAAATATCCGAGTGCGGTCGGTGATCGGACGCTTCCTCGAGCACAGCCGTATTTTCTATTTCCGTAATGATGGTGCCCACGATATCTATCTTTCCAGTGCTGACTGGATGGATCGAAATTTTTTCCGGCGCATCGAAATATGCTTTCCGGTTCTGGATGCGCGGCTGAAAAAACGCGTACTCGCCGAAGGTCTGAATCCCTATCTCAAGGATAACAGTCAATCGTGGGAAATGGATGCGGACGGTCATTACCACCTCAGAGCAGCCCGCAGCAGCAAGAAACTCTGCGCCCAGGAAGCGCTGCTCATGGAGCTGGCAGCGGCAAAGCAGGACTGAGATCGAGCATGGGGTAACGCGGATAATACTAAGGAACTTTTGCAGCCATGCCCACCGAAACTGAACTCAAGTTGCGTCTGCCGGCTGATTGTGTCGCACGGCTGCAGCGTAGTCCGCTGCTGAAGTCATCGAGTATTTCCAGACCGGTCACGCAGAAACTCTACAGCGTCTATTACGACACTCCCGCTTTCGATCTCAAGCGGCATGGCGTTGCACTACGCTTGCGCCGCAGCGGCAGAAGCTGGGTGCAGACCATCAAGGGTGGCGGCAGCGTTGCAGCAGGGCTGCATCAGCGCGATGAATGGGAAGCCCCGGTGCTGAGAGCGCACCTTGATTTCACCAAAATCACCGATCCCGCTCTCATCAAGTTGTTTGCTGCCACCGATCTGCGCGCGCGATTGCAACCGGTGTTTACCACCGAGTTCACCCGCAGCATCCGCATGCTGCGGCTTGCCGACGACGGTGAAGCAGAATTCTGTCTCGACCGGGGACAAGTCATTGCCGGTGATGCCAGTGCCCCAATTTGCGAAATCGAACTGGAATTGAAATCCGGCAACCCCGGACAACTGTTTCAGTTCGCGCTGGAGTTGCTGCACAGCATTCCCCTCAGGCTGGAGAATGCGAGCAAAGCGGAGCGCGGCTACTTGCTTTATCCCGACGGCAAGTCACCGCCGCTTAAAGCTGCATCAATCGAACTTGATGCTGAAATGAGTGTGAGCGCAGCCTTCGCAGCCATCAGCTGGAATTGCCTCAATCATTTGCATAGCAATGAAACCGGTATGCTGGCAGGCCATGACATCGAATACCTGCACCAGATGCGCGTCGCCTTGCGGCGGCAGCGCTCAGCCCTGAGCATTTTTTCCAGAATATTTTCCAAGGCTGCATTTGCTCCGGTTGCACAGGAACTGAAATGGCTTACCAGCCAATTCGGCCCAGCCCGCGATTGGGATGTATTTATGACGGAAACATTAGCCCCGGTTTGCGCCAGCTTTCCCGATCATCCAGGGATAATGGCGCTACAGGATAAGTGCAAGCAATTGTGCCACCTTCACAATGAAGCCGCGCGCCGCGCCGCCGAATCTGCCCATTATGCGGAATCGATGTTGCAGCTGGGCGCCTGGTTAAGCGCAGAAGCCTGGCTCGGCCAGCCTGACGCGGCATCAGTTAAACCGGCTGGAATCGGAGCCAAAGCGCCGGTGAAGAAATTCGCCACTGCCCTGCTGGCGCATCGTCACCGGCAATTGAAGAAATATGGCAAGGAACTGACGAATTCCAGTGTGGCAGAATTGCATGCTCTGCGTATCGTCGTCAAGAAACAGCGCTATACCGCTGAATTTTTCGCCGGATTTTATCCGCGCGGGGAAACGAGGCGCTACATCCGGACAATGTCCGTGCTGCAAGATATCTTGGGGGCAATGAACGATACCGCCAATGCCAAACGACTGTTGGGTGAAGTGTCTATCGCCGGAGATGAAGGCAGTCAGCAGGAAGCGGTCGGTATGGTTCTGGGTTGGAGCGCAAGCCGGGCTGCACTGACGAAGCTGGAACTGGAGCAGGCTTGGGCACGTTTCAATAAAATCAAGCCGTTCTGGTAACGGCGCTGAACGGTCTCACAGCTATTCGCATTTACGGAAAACAGAAAGGCAGCCACCAGGGCTGCCTTTCTGTTTACTCTGACTCGTTGTGGGTCTACTTGATGACGGCTCTCAATTCGCCCTTGGCGTATCTGGTCGCCATGTTATCCAGCATGATCGGCTTGATCTTGCCAGCCTGACCGGCACAGCCGAATGCCTCGAAACGCGCTTTGCAGATGTCCCTGGCGGCGGCGGTTGCATCCTTGAGAAATTTGCGCGGATCGAACTCGCTCTTATTCTTGGCCAAGTGGCGGCGGATTGCACCGGTCATGGCGAGACGGATGTCGGTATCGATATTGATCTTGCGCACGCCATGCTTGATTCCTTCCTGGATTTCTTCCACTGGTACTCCGTAGGTCTCTTTCATTTCACCACCAAATTCGCGGATGATGTCGAGCCACTCCTGCGGCACGGAACTGGAGCCATGCATCACCAGATGGGTATTGGGGATGCGCTGGTGTATCTGCTTGATGCGCTCGATGGCGAGTATGTCGCCGGTGGGCTTGCGCGTGAATTTATAAGCACCGTGCGAGGTGCCGATGGCAATGGCCAACGCATCCACGAGTCGGCGGCCTGCTCCGGGTCGGTCAGCAATTGGTCATGGGACAGCTTGCCTTCGGCACCGTGACCGTCTTCTGCTTCACCCATGCCGGATTCGAGCGAGCCTAGGCAGCCCAGTTCACCCTCGACAGAAACACCGACGGCATGTGACATCTCCACCACCTTGGCAGTGACTTCGACGTTGTATTCGTAGGATGAGGGCGTCTTGGCATCGGCTTCCAGCGAACCGTCCATCATGACGCTGGAAAAACCGCTGCGGATGGCATTGATGCATACCGATGGGGATGCGCCATGGTCCTGGTGCATGACGATGGGGATATGCGGGTAAGCTTCCACCGCCGCCGCGATCAGGTGGCGCAGGAAGGCTTCACCGGCGTATTTGCGCGCGCCGGCGGAGCCTTGCATGATCACCGGGCTGTTGCACTCATCTGCCGCCTGCATGATGGCCTGAATCTGCTCCAGGTTGTTCACATTGAAAGCGGGCAGGCCATAGCCATTTTCCGCTGCATGATCCAATAGTTGCCGCAATGATACGAGTGCCATTTGAGCCTCCTTCAAGTAAGAATATACGTATGCCGAACTGAATATTGAATTGTTGCTGGTACATGGTACGGAGTTGCTGCTTGTTGTTTCCGGTTCATGTCCTGTTTATGCCTTTCTGTGTTCTCCAACTTTAACAATCTTCATGGTGTTGGTGCCGCCTGCCTTGCCAACCGGCTCACCGATGGTCATGATGATAAGGTCGCCGTTACGCACTGCACCACGTTTGAGCAATTCGCTCTCTGCCAGATCCAGAATGGTCTCGGGATCATTCGAGCCACCGCCGAATTTTATTGGGTAGACGCCGCGAAACAGAGTCATTTTGCGGCGGGTATCTTCCTGTGGACTCAAAGCGAATATGGGCACATTGGAGTTTCTGCGCGACATCAGCAATACCGTCCGGCCGCTTTGCGTAAGCGCGGCAATGGCGCGGATCTTCAGGCTGCTGGCAGTGAACATGGTAGCGCGGGCAATCGCTTCCTCAATGGTATCCGGAAGGCCGGACTGTATGCGTCGTTGCTCCTGACTTGCCAGAAATTCTTTTTCCGCTTCCAGGCATACCCTGGCCATGGCCTCGACCGCTTCAATCGGGTACTCCCCCGCAGCGGATTCCGCCGACAGCATTACCGCATCGGTGCCATCCAGCACTGCATTGGCTACGTCAGATACTTCCGCCCGGGTCGGGATCGGACTGGTGATCATTGATTCCATCATCTGTGTAGCGGTCACCACCAGTTTGTTGCTGAGGCGAGCCGCACGTATCATGCGTTTCTGCAATGCCGGCACCACCGCGTCGCCCACTTCCACCGCCAGATCACCGCGTGCCACCATGATGGCGTCGGAGGCTTGCAAAATATCGTCCAGCGCCATGATTGCTTCCGAGCGCTCAATTTTTGCCATCATCAGACTTTTGCCGCCAGCCTCACGCATCAAATCACGTGCCCAGCGCATGTCTTCACCGGTGCGCGGGAAAGACACTGCCAGATAATCCGCTTTGAGCGCTGCGGCAGTCTTGATGTCTTCCATATCCTTGCTGGTCAAGGCCGGCGCACTGAGTCCGCCGCCTTTGCGGTTGATGCCTTTATTGTTGGACAGCACTCCGCCTTGTTCCACCACGCAATGCACCTGGTGTCCCTTGACTTGGGAAACGCCCAGCACGATGCGGCCATCATCCAGCATCAGGGTTACGCCGGTTCCTACATCATTCGGCAGTTCTTTGTAATCCAGCCCGACTTTTTCCTGATCGGTCCCTGCAGATCTGCCAGTACGCCTACAGTCTGACCGGCGGCACGGGCCAGCGAACGAGCCAGCTCGGCATGTTCGATGTGTTCCTCTCTGGTGCCATGGGAAAAATTAATGCGGACTACGTCAACCCCGGCATTGATCATGCGCTCCAGAACTTTGGGATCGCTGGATGCAGGACCGAGAGTTGCGACGATTTTTGTTCTTCGGATCATTTTATGAATGGGGCCAAGGTGTGCCGCAGGCGTCAGTGTGCGCGCTGTTCCAGTATTTCCACGGCAGGCAGTTTTTTGCCTTCGAGAAATTCCAGGAATGCGCCGCCAGCAGTCGAGATATAGGATATTTTGTCATAGATGCCATATTTCTGGATCGCGGCGATGGTGTCGCCACCCCCCGCCAAGGTAAAGGCTTTGGTGTTGGCAATCGCCATGGCGATGGTTTTGGTGCCGGCGCCGAACTGGTCGAACTCGAACACGCCGACGGGGCCATTCCATACCACCGTGCCGGCCTGCATGATGATATCGGCCAGTTCCTGCGCGCTCTTGGGTCCGATATCGAAAATCATCTCGTCATCGGCGACCGCATCAGCATTTTTCAATACCGCCGGTTCATTCGCATCGAATTTTTTACCCACCACGACATCCACTGCGATCGGAATGGAGGCATTACGTTTTGCCATTTTATCCATCAGCATGCGCGCGGTAGGAATCAGATCATCTTCGCACAGGGATTTGCCGATATTTTTGCCAGTGGCTTTAAGGAAAGTATTGGCGATGCCGCCACCGACCACCATTTGGTCAACTTTCTCGGACAGGGATTCAAGTACGGTCAGCTTGGTCGAGACCTTGGAGCCGCCGACGATGGCAACCATCGGCCGTGCCGGACTCAGCAGCGCTTTGGTCAGTGCGTCCAGCTCTTGCGTCAGCAGGATGCCAGCGCAGGCAACTGGGGCGTATTTGGCGATACCGTGGGTTGAGGCTTCGGCACGGTGCGCGGTGCCGAAGGCGTCCATCACGAATACATCGCACAGCCGGGCATATTTTTGCGCGGTTTCATCGACATTTTTCTTTTCGCCTTTGTTAATGCGGCAATTCTCCAGCACGACCAGTTCGCCTTCCGCCACTTCGAATCCGCCATCAATCCAATCCCTGATCAGGCGCACGGGTTTGCCCAGACGCGCGGCAATATTGTCAGCGACCGGCTTAAGCGAGTTTTCTTCGGACCACACGCCTTCTTCCGGACGGCCCAGATGCGAAGTCACCATCACTTTGGCGCCTTGTTGCAGACAGTGGTTGATAGTCGCCATGGAAGCGGTAATGCGCGCATCGGATGTGACCTTGCCGTCTGTGACGGGTACGTTGAGATCGGCGCGAATGAACACACGTCTACCCTTGAGATCGAGGTCGACTAGTTTGATGACGGACATGGAAAGCTCCAAATTTGTAATGGGCAAGGGATGGCTTACGCGCCATCCCTTGCATTGCGCCGCATTTGCGACGGGAGAAGCATCAGGGGCATTCAGCGTATTCTCTTACGCTTCATAGCAAACTACTTGGCGACTACGCGCACCATTTCCAGGACTTTGCTGGAATAGCCCCATTCGTTGTCATACCAAGAGACAACCTTGACGAAACTGCTATCCAGCGCCATGCCGGCTTCCGCATCGAAAATAGAGGTGCAGCTGTCACCGCGGAAATCGGTGGAGACGACTTTCTCGTCGGTATAGCCGAGTACGCCTTTCATCGATCCTTCAGATGCGGCTTTCATGGCGGCGCAGATTTCAGCGTAGGAAGCTTCCTTGTTCAGTTCCACGGTAAGGTCAACCACGGACACGTCCGAGGTGGGTACGCGGAAAGCCATGCCGGTGAGTTTCTTGTTCAGTTCGGGAATGACTACACCGACCGCTTTGGCTGCGCCGGTCGAAGACGGGATGATGTTTTCAAGGATGCCACGACCGCCGCGCCAGTCCTTGTTGGAAGGACCATCGACGGTTTTCTGGGTGGCGGTGGCGGCATGCACGGTAGTCATCAGGCCGCGCCTGATACCGAAAGTGTCGTTCAACACCTTGGCGATAGGGGCGAGGCAGTTGGTGGTGCACGACGCATTGGAAACGATCGCTTGACCAGCATAGGTCTTGTCATTCACACCGTACACAAACATGGGCGTGTCGTCTTTGGATGGCGCCGACATGATGACTTTCTTGGCGCCAGCGACGATGTGTTTTTCGCAGGTCTCCTTGGTGAGGAACAGACCGGTGGATTCGACCACCACATCGGCACCGACTTCATTCCATTTCAACTCGGCGGGATCCTTGATGGCGGTCAGACGAATTCTCTTGCCGCGGACTATCAGGGTATTGCCTTCAATGGAGACGCTGCCATTGAAGCGGCCATGCACGGAATCGTGTTGCAGCATGTAAGCCAGGTAATCGGGTTCGAGCAGGTCGTTGATAGCAACGACTTCGATGTCAGGGAAATCCTGTACCGCAGCGCGGAATACCATGCGGCCAATGCGGCCAAATCCATTGATGCCAACTTTGATGGTCATGTTGTGAGCTCCTTGAATGGAAAAAATGAACTGCAGCGGCGCGTTAATTTGCGCAGCGCTGCTCTGCCAATTAGTTAGATAACGCTCTTTACCGTCTTCACCACATTCTCAACAGTGAAGCCGAAATGTTTGAACAGTTCGCTGGCGGGTGCGAACAGTTCGCTGGCGGGTGCGGACTCGCCAAAGGTTTCCATACCTACTACCGCGCCTTCCAGCCCCACGTATTTTCGCCAGAAATCGGCGGTTCCCGCTTCTACTGCAACGCGTCGCACCCCATTGAGCAGCACGCTGTTCTTGTAGGACAGATCCTGACGATCAAACAGGTTGGTGCAAGGCATCGAAACCACGCGCACATGGATGCCGGCTGCGGCCAGTTCTTTTTGCGCACTCATCGCCAAGCCGATTTCTGAACCGGTAGCGATGATGATTGCCTGCGGTTTGCCGCCCGCCGCTTCCGACAGGATATAACCGCCCTTGTCGATCAGCTTGATGGTCGCGGCATCACGTTTCTGGAACGGCAGATTCTGGCGGCTGAAGATCAGGGTGGAAGGGCCGTTCATGCGTTCAATTGCCCGTGCCCAGGCCACTGCGGATTCGACCGTGTCACACGGACGCCATACATCCATATTGGGAATATAGCGTAGTGTCGCAGTCTGCTCCACCGGCTGGTGCGTGGGGCCGTCTTCACCCAAGCCGATCGAGTCATGCGTGAACACGAACAGATTGCGGATTTTCATCAGCGCTGCCATGCGCAGGGCATTGCGTGCGTATTCCGAGAACATCAGGAAAGTGGCACCGTAGGGGATGATGCCACCGTGCAACGACAATCCATTCATCATAGCGCTCATGCCAAATTCACGCACACCGTAATACACATAATTGCCACCATTTTCACGGCTGATGCCTTTCGAACCCGACCACAAGGTAAGGTTGGATCCAGCCAGATCGGCCGACCCTCCAATCAGTTCTGGCAATACTGGCGCCAACCCCTCGATCGCATTTTGTGAAGCCTTGCGGGTGGCAATGGTCTCTTCCTTGGCATTGACGCGATTGATGAAACCTTCGGCGTGCTCACGCCAGTTGGCCGGCAGTTCGCCTGCCATGCGGCGTGTGAATTCGGCAGCCTCAACGGGGTATTTGTTGGTGTATTCGGCAAACTTCTGGTTCCATTCGGCTTCCAGTTTCTTGCCCTTGGCGCGTCCATCCCACATGTCATAGACTTCCTGGGGGATTTCAAATGGCAGATGGTTCCAGCCAATGTGGGGCCGGGCGGCGGCGATTTCCGCGTCGCCCAGCGCTGCACCGTGCACTTCGTGGGTGTTGGCTTTATTGGGAGACCCCAGGCCGATGACGGTTTTGCAGCAAATCATCGAAGGCTTGTTGCTGACCCGCTTGGCTGCTTCAATCGCCGCTTCGATGGCGACCGGATCGTGACCGTTGACATTGGGCACCACATGCCAGCCGTAAGCTTCAAAGCGCTTGGGCGTGTCATCGGTGAACCAGCCTTCTACATGGCCGTCTATGGAAATGCCATTGTCGTCGTAAAAACAGATCAGCTTGCCTAGCCCCAAGGTACCCGCCAGTGAACAGGCTTCGTGGGAAATTCCTTCCATCAGACAGCCGTCGCCAAGAAACACATAGCTATAGTGGTTGACGATGTCGAAACCCGGGCGATTGAACTCAGCAGCCAGAATCTTTTCTGCCAGCGCCATACCTACTGCATTGGTGATGCCCTGTCCCAGGGGGCCGGTGGTGGTTTCCACGCCAGGGGTGTAGCCATATTCCGGATGGCCGGGAGTCTTGGAATGAAACTGGCGGAAACGCTTGATCTCCTCCATCGGCAAATCGTAGCCGGTAAGGTGCAGCAGCGCATAAATCAGCATCGAGCCATGTCCATTGGATAGCACGAAGCGATCGCGGTCAGCCCATTTGGGGTTGGCAGGATTGTGGCGCAGATGATGAATCCACAACACCTCGGCGATTTCCGCCATGCCCATGGGCATGCCAGGATGGCCGGAATTGGCTTTTTGCACAGCGTCCATTGCCAACGCACGGATGGCGCTGGTCAGATTCTTGAATACCGGCGCATTAAAATCATTGAATGTTCCCATGGACGCGGACTCCCTCGCTCAACTAGACATAAAAAAATAAAAAGACAGCATGCATCCGACCTAAACAGCGATGCGCGCCAGTAAAAACAATATTATCGCTTAAGATGCGGTGCCAGACAACTGCGAAAGACTCTTGGGCGTGTCTTTTTGCTGTCAGTGATTGCGTAGTTTGATGCCTAACAGCTTGAGTTTGCGGTAAAGATGTGTGCGCTCCAGCCCCGATCGTTCCGCTACTCGAGTCATGTTGCCGTTTTCCTGCTCGATGAGCCGGTCAAAATATGTTTTCTCAAACAAGTCACGTGCCTCGCGCAGGGGAATGTTAAGCGGCACACTGGAGACGGCCTGAGCCGACATCGGAGAAGCCAGCGCCTGCAGCACATCATCAACTGAAATTTCATCACCCGTGCAGGTCAGCGCCAAAGAGCGCACCACGCCAGTCAATTGTGCGAGATTACCGGGCCAGTCATAGTTGCGTAACGCATTGAGTGCGGCGGTGCTGAATTGCCGCAACGATACTTCGCCTGATTCAATGCTGCGCGAAAGTATTTGGCTGGCAAGCTCGGGAATATCTTCCCGATGCGCCTTCAGCGCAGGGATATTAACGCAGAGGCTGCTCAGAATCTCATATAACCTGGGGTCATAGGCGCCTTGTGTCGTCAGGTCCACCAGTGGCGTGGAGGTAACGCACACGAGCCGGACATTGTATTTTTCCAGTTTGCCCAACAGCAGCAGCAGGCCTTTCTGCTCCAGTCGGTTGAGTTTGTCGATCTCTTTGAGAAACAACAATCCGCCGCGCGCCTGCTCCAGCATGACAAACGGAGTGTCCGCAAGAGACGTGAGTGTCTCCGGCTCCACCCAGGGCGTATTGGGGCGGTGCAGGAAGCGTGCGCACAACTCCATCCCGGTTCCCGGTTCACCAGTGAGCAGCAGTGGCGTTTTCAGGTTGGCGATCTGTTCCAGGCGTTTTTTCAGATTGGCGATCATCGGCCCTTTGCCCAAGCCGGTGAGTGAAAGAGTGGAAGGCGGCTTGACCTGACCGCCGCGTAACGCGCGTCCTACCGTACTCAACAGTTTTTGCAGCGGTATCGGTTTTTCCAGATAGCCGAATGCACCAATACGTGTTGCCTCCACCGCAGTGTCAATGGTGCCGTGTCCCGACATCATCACCACCGGCATGGTGAGCAGCCCGCTGCCCGCCCACTCTTTCAGCAGGGTGATGCCATCGGTGTCCGGCATCCAGATGTCCAGTAGTACCAGATCCGGGCGCGTCTGGTTACGCCAGTTGCGGGCCTGGCCGGCATTCTCTGCCAGTGCCACGCGGTAACCTTCATCACGCAGGATTTCAGACAGCAGCTCGCGTATGCCGATTTCGTCATCAACGACAAGTATTGTATTGTTGGTCATGTTTTCAGAATAGAACATCCGGTCATGCTGGACATAACCCGGATGTTTATTTGTGGTTGGTCGTAATCACACGGTTTCATGTTTAATTGTCGAACTGTTTTCCACCATTATGGGCAGAGTAATGGAGATGCGGGCGCCGTGGGGCAGAATATTTTCGATTTGTATCGTGCCGCTGTGTTCCTCAATGATTTTCTTGACGATGGGCAGCCCGAGTCCCGTACCCTTGGGCTTGGTGGTAACGTAAGGCTCAAACGCGCGCGCCCTGACCTGATCTGGAAACCCCGCACCGTTGTCGCTCACACTGAGGCGCACCATACCCTGCGCCATTTCGGTGCGCACTGTGATAGCGGGTTCCGTGATGCCAATCAGTGTGTCCTGAGCGTTTTGCAGCAGATTGTGGATCACTTGCCGCAAGCGTGCCGAGTCCCCCTTCACCAGTGGCAGGTCGGAAGCGAGCGCCAGTTCAATGCGTGGGGGCAGATCTCCCTCCGTCCCCGCGTTTTCTGTCTCATATAATGCCAGTACTTCCTGCACCAGTTTGTTGATGTCCAGCAGGTGTAATTCCAATTTCGGTGCACGTGCATATTCGCTGAATTCATTAACCATTCTCTTCAGCGCTTCCACCTGATTGACGATAATTTCGGTTGAGCGCCGCAATATTTCCGCATCCTGCCCGTCAAGCTTCTCTGCAAGTTTGTGCTGCATGCGTTCGGCGGATAGCTGGATGGGGGTGAGCGGATTCTTGATTTCATGCGCCAGACGGCGCGCCACTTCACCCCACGCCGCAGTACGTTGCGCTTGCAGCAGATTGGTGATGTCATCAAACACCACCACCCCGCCACCACCTGACGCATGTGGCAGACGCGTTCCGTGCAGCAGCAGCACTTGGTTGCCACCATCTCCCGGGCGCTCTACCTGGCGCTGCCACTCGCCTGTTTTCCCCGAATGGAATCCCCCCAGGATCGTAGCTTCGAGAGAATGCAGTTGCGGCTCCCGCGTTGCGCATTCTTCCATGGTCAGTCCTTCGAGGCCGCTCAAGGAAACCTTGAGGATTTGTTCTGCGCTAAGATTTGCGGTGCGCAGGCGCAAGCTTTCATCAAATACCAGAACGCCGGATGAAAGATTGGACAGTATGCTTTCCAGGTAGGCCCTGGCACTTTCCACCTCCTGCTGGTTACGTTGGGTCACCGTGCGCGCTTCCTCCAGTTGCTGGGTCATGAGGTTGAACGATTCGGTCAACACTCCCAACTCATCTTTGCTTTGCACCGGGTGGCGCCTGCTGAAGTCGCCTTGAGCCACGGCGCGGGTGCCTTCCGCCAGCATGCCCAGCGGTGCGCTTAGTCGTTCGCTGATGAGGAACGCCGCCGCCAGCGCAGAAAGAAGCGAGAGCAGCAGTGCAAGTGTCAATGTCACTGCATAGAGCTCCTTCATCCCTTGGCGCGATAATGACAATGCCTGATAATCGCGATACACCGCCTGCACTATTTCCGCGTCTCCGGCCAGCTGTATCGGTACCGGCTGCACTAATTGCAGTATGTGACTGTCTCCCTCCGGGCCCAACTCATTGACCGGCATCACCACCCGTAAATACAAGCCCTTGCCGGGTATGGATTCAACTTCACTATAGACCCCCTGCATTTTTGCCTGACTCAGCACCGCCGCATCTGGCATTTCTGCGAATAAACCGCTGCCATCGGTCCCAGAGAACGTGATTATTCCACCGTCTTGATTAAACAGCGTGGCTTCCTGCATCTGCGATCGGTCCAGCAGCTGGTCTAGTATTGGCAGTGGCGCAGCGGATTGCTTGGATAGCGCAAGTGCGGTGGTCTGAGTTTTCTCGCGCAATTCACCCAGTAGATTGTCGAGCACGGTACGCCCCAGGTTCAAACCACCTTCGAGCGCCCGATCTACTTTGACATCAAACCAGGATTCGATACTTTTCCCCAGGAACTGCACCGATACGCTATACACCAGCACACCCGGAAGAATCGCCATCAGCGAAAAGATCAGCAGCAGGCGCAATGCCAGTCTGGAGCCGAATACCCTGTCCTTGAGCCTGCGCCTGAGCCGCCACAGCAGGTACCCCACCATTGCCATGAGAAACAGTACAAAGCCGACGTTGAGCGCGATCAGGAGTTGATAGCGGCGTTCAAAGAATTCGGTACTGGCACCTGCAGTTGCGAGCAGCAATAACATCACCGCACCCAGCCCTGCGCCAATAATGATGATGTACTTCACGGCTTGCCTCCATGCTGAGGCTTCTGCGCTGGCAGTCGCACATTCCATTGCAATGTGTCGGAGCTCAGATTCCACTCTTTGGAGCTGAGTGCCTCTACCTGGAATGGTTTGGGCAGGCGCGACAGGTCAAGCCACACGCGTAGTTCCGCAATGTACTCCGCCTCCTGGCTCAGTTCGGAATTTTCCACTATGGGGCGATTACGCAAGCGTCCCAAGGCCTGCAGCGCCCCCTTCAGCGTACTGAAGTTCTGCGACAATGATCCGCGGCTCAAACGGTATTGGCGGGTGAGTGCGTAATAGCTCAATGCTTCGCGCTGCTTGCTCCGGGCGACTTTTTCGTCGAGCCAGTACCAGCGTGGACTCAACAGATTGAGCTCGCTCACGAAGTACAGCACGATCCCCCGCTCGAGTGCCCGCTCCAGCATGGGGTTGAGCGTAATCTCAACATCGGCGTTGAATTGGTAACCTTCATCCACCGCATCCAGCGCCACAGATTTTATGCGTATGTCTTCAGCCTGGACAGGAGCAGTCAGCAATAATCCCGCGGCCAGCAGCAGCGTCGCGGCCACGCGCAACAGTCGTGTGATGGGGTCAGGTTTTATGCAACAGGGTGTAGAAGAAACCGTCATGCTGGGAATCCGGCAACAGTTGTCCATCAATCGCTTCCATCCCGGAGAATGGCAGCGGATGGGCATCTGGATGATGGCGCAAAAATTCAGCCACCTGTAGCTTGTTTTCCTCGGCGAATACCGAGCAGGTGGCATAGAGCAATTTACCATCTCTGGCCAGGGTCTGCCACAAGGCATCGAGTATTTTCTGCTGACTTGCGGCAAATTGGGCAAGGTCGCTTTCGCGCCGCAGCCATTTGATATCGGGATGACGACGTGCTACTCCCGAAGCGGAGCAGGGCACATCGGCCAGGATGCGGTCAAATGGTCTGCCATCCCACCACTCCGCCGGCTGCGCGGCATCGCCGCAGACGAGACGATGGGCTTTGAGTTCCAGCCGTGTGAAGTTTTGCGCTACGCGGGAAAGTCGCGCAGCATCGTGGTCGAGCGCGGTTAACTCCACCTCTGCCAATTCCAGCAGATGCGCGCTTTTGCCGCCGGGAGCCGCGCAGGCGTCCAACACATGCATGCCATCGTGCACGTCCAGCAACGGCGCAGCCAGTTGCGCGCCCGCATCCTGCACCGACACCAGTCCCGCGCTGAATCCAGGCAGCTTTTCCACTGCCACCGGCTGCGCCAGAATGAGAGCATCGTTCCAGAGCAGTTGTGCGGGCATGCCGCAGTCATTGAGTCGCTTCTGGTAATCCGCCACTTTCATCCTGCGCCGATTGACCCGCAGCGTCATTGGCGGGTGCTGATTGTCGGCTGCCAATACTGCTTGGTAGTTGTGGGGATATTGTGCGCGCAGTTTGTTTATCCACCATTGTGGATGGGAATGGCGCCCGACTTCACTCTCGCTCGCCTGTGCCAGTAAAGCTGTGCGTTGCCGCATGAAATTGCGCAACACCGCGTTGACCAGTCCAGATGTCCCTTTGGCGCGCTTGCCGTCGTTCAGGCCAGAGGACGCAGACACGGCGTGGTCCACCACAGCATGGGGTGAAGCCCTGCTATATTGCAGCTGATACAGGCCCACCAGTAATAAGCAGCGCAGACTCTGCTGCTGCAACGGCTTGTTCAGCAGCAGCGCGAGCAGCGCATCAAGTTGGCCATAGAAGCGCAGCACACCGTAGCTTATATCCTGGATAGCTCCGCGCTGCTGACTGGAAAGAGCGGGGTGGGCGCGCCAGGTTTCCTGCAGCACCGCAGTCAAGCTTGCGCCAGCCAGCACCTCGCCTACGACCGCAGTGGCCAGGTGCTGGATTTTAATCATTCCGGCATTCAAAGCAATCGCCAGGCTGTAGCGGGTAACCTGCGAGAAACTCCCCCGCACTCATTTTTTTTCCACCCGGTTTCTGTATAATTTTCAGCAGCAGTGTGCTGTTGCCGCATGCCACCGTGACACCTTCACGCCCGGTTGCAACGACCTCACCGGGGCTACCGGCAGCGCTCGCTGTCACTTCCGCCTGCCATATTTTCAGAGGGACTCCGCGTATGCGGGAGTGTGCGCCGGGATGGGGGTTAAACGCGCGTACGGCACGATTGATTTGTTCCGCGTCCAGCCGCCAGTCAATTTCCGCTTCAGTTTTCTTCAGTTTGGGCGCGTAGCTGGCGGCTGTTTCATCCTGGGCAGTGGCAGCGAATCTTCCCTGTTGCAGAAACGTCAGCGCCTCCACGATGCAGTGTGCTCCCATTAAGGCGAGTTTGTCGTGCAGGGTTTGCGCGGTGTCATCCTGCGCGATGGGGATATTTCTCTGCAGCAGCATGGCGCCGGTATCGAGACCCTGATCCATTTGCATGATGGTAATGCCGGTTTCCCGGTCACCGGCCAGGATCGCTCGCTGAATTGGCGCGGCGCCCCGCCAGCGCGGCAACAGTGAGGCATGAATGTTGAGACAGCCAAGGCGTGGAATGCTCAGAATGGCTGTGGGCAGGATCAGTCCATAAGCTGCGACTACCATTACATCCGCACCGATGGCAGCGAGTCGGGTATCCAGCCCGGCCTGTTTGAGCGAGTGCGGCTGCAACAGGGCAAGCTCATATTGTTGCGCCAGCATTTTGACTGTACTTGCCGTGGTCTGCATGCCGCGCCCGGCAGGACGGTCAGGTTGGGTCAGCACCAGCGCAACCTCGTGTCCGGCTTCCAGCAGAGCTTCAAGTGCACGCGCGGCAAACGCCGGAGTACCGGCAAAAATAATTTTCATGTCGAGTCTGATCCAAGGGATTTGTTCAGGGACTCTGTCGGATGCCTGCGCACGAGAAGCGTCAGCATGAGCCGCAAGTAGACAAGGCATGCACGGAATTGATTGGCTGCAAAGTAAGTGCCGTTTGTCACATGGTTTTGCGCTGCTGTTTTTTTAATCTGGCCTGGATGCGCGATTGTTTCAGTCGCGACAGGTATTCAACAAAAACCTTGCCGAGCAAATGATCCATTTCATGTTGTATGCACACGGCCAGCAGGCCATCGGCTTCCAGCGCAAACGGATTGCCGTCACGATCCCACGCCTTGACAGAGACTCGCTCGGCGCGCCTTACTTTCTCAAATATTCCCGGTACCGACAGGCAACCTTCTTCGTAGTCAGATTCACCGCTGCGGGCAGTGATTTCTGGATTGATCAACACGTGCAACTGGTCATGGGTATCGGATGTGTCGATCACGATCACGCGCTGGTGCACGTCAACCTGAGTTGCCGCCAGGCCAATGCCGGGAGCAGCATACATGGTTTCTGCCATGCTCTGCACCAGGGTGCGGATTTCGTCAGTCATTTCCGGAACCTTGGCTGCTATCGTATGCAGCCGCTCATCCGGGTATTGCAGTATCTTCAGGAGTGCCATGGAAAGGCTTGCATATTTAACTAACTAACTGCAGAATCTAAAGTATCTTGTCAGAGCGCCGCTAAAATACCAGATTTCGTCACGAGTACTTCGCTGCCCACAAAAAATGTTTTTACCTGTCACGCATAGGCTGCGTCGATACTCTTGAACGCACCTCAGTTTGCATGGAATATTGAATTTTTAGAGGCACCCATTTTTTGATGGTACGCTGCCCGATGAACCGGGTTTCTTTCTGCAACTGAGGCCATTCATGCGGAAATCTATTATATCCGTGATTTTGTTCGTGAGCCTGTTTTTCAGCCTGTCGGCCAGAGCTGCCGACATCGAGCTGCAGAACAATATACCTGATCGCTACGTTGTTGTTCCCGGTGATACGTTATGGGGGATTGCTTCGCGTTTTTTAAAAGACCCCTGGCTCTGGGCGCAAATCTGGGGTCTGAACCGGGAGCAAGTGAAGAATCCCCACAAGATCTATCCCGGGGACGTCATCATCCTGGAGAAAACTGCTGACGGCAGCAGGTTGCGGCTTGCCAGCGAAATCGCGGTGGTAAAACTGTCACCCCAGGTGCGGATGGAAAAATCCGATGTTGCAGCCATCCCCAGCATTCCGGCTACCGCAATCGAGCCATTCTTGAGCCGGCCCCTGGTAACCGAGAAAGAAGGTCTTGCCAATGCTCCGCTAGTGCTGGGAACCAGCGACAACCGCGTGATACTGAATGCGGGCGATATTGTTTATGTCAGCGGCATGCCGAAAGACAAAGGCTCGGCGTGGCAATTATTTCGCCCCGGCAAGACTCTGACAGACCCTGATGACGGCCAGATTCTGGGCTATGAAGCTGTTTATCTGGGAGATGCGAAGGTAGAGAAATTCGCCGATATCAGTGCCATATCCATCGTCCGTTCAGTTGAGGAAATACTCAAGGGTGATCGACTGGTTCCCACTCCCGCCGCAGCGTTCAATAACTACGCTCCCCATGCTCCGGATAAGGTTATCAAGGGGCGTATTATTTCCGTCTACGGCGGTGTTACCGAAATTGGCAGAAGCTCTATTGTCACGCTCAGCAAAGGTGCACGTGACGGATTGGCAGCAGGCAATGTTCTGGCTGTTTATCGCAAAAGCCAGACAGTGTCATCTGAACGAGAAGTCATGCAATTGCCCGATGAGCGCACCGGTCTGGTTTTTGTGTTCCAAGTGTTTGAAAAGGTAGCCTATGCGCTGGTGATGCAAAGCACACAGCCGATTCAAGTACTCGACGCAGTACAAACACCGTAACTGTACTTGCAGGAGATGCGCCATGAAGCTCTCGCCGGATATTGAATCCTGGCTCAGCCTTGGTTTGATCAACGGTCTCGGCGATGAGTCGGAGCGGCGCCTGCTGGTGGCTTTTGGCAGTCCCGCTGACATTCTTTCCGCAAATGTCGCTGCGTTGCAGCGCGTGGTGAGTAAACAGGCCGCAGACAGCATTGCTCTGGGTGTGGACAAGAACAAGCTTGCCGCCGCTCTCAGATGGCTGGAACACCCGAGCAACTCGGTGATCACCCTGGCTGACTCCGACTACCCCAGTCTGTTGCTCAATATCCCTGACCCGCCACCTTTGCTCTATCTCAAGGGGCGGCGCGAACTGCTCAACTCTCCCGCACTTGCCATTGTTGGCAGCCGCAACGCGACGCCCCAAGGTCTCTCCAATGCTGAAGCCTTCGCTGCTGCTGCAAGCAATGCCGGGCTTTGCATTATCAGCGGGATGGCACTTGGCGTGGACGCCGCCGCTCATCGCGGCGGTTTGCATGGTATCGCCGCCAGCATCGCAGTGGTAGGCACTGGCCTCGACATCATTTATCCGGCAAGAAACCGCGAGCTTGCTCACGAGCTGGCGGAAAAAGGCGCCCTTATTTCCGAATTCCCACTGGGCACTCCTGCCATCGGCAGCAACTTCCCGCGGCGCAACCGTATTATCAGCGGCATGAGTCGCGGCTGTCTGGTGGTGGAAGCAGCACTGCAAAGCGGGTCCCTTATTACCGCCCGTCAGGCACTGGAGCAGGGGCGGGATGTGTTTGCCATCCCTGGCTCAATCCATTCGCCATTGTCCAGGGGTTGCCATGCGCTGATCAAGCAAGGGGCGAAACTGGTGGAAAGCGCGCAGGATATTCTGGAAGAACTGGGATATCAAGTTACATCTGCCGCCACCAATGATGCCGCCAAGACAGACCTGGAAGACTCGGTGCTGCTCAGGCATCTGGGCCACGACGCCAGCGATATTGATACCTTGTGTATCCGCAGCGGCTTGACGGCAGAAGCGGTATCCGCCATGCTGTTGGCGCTTGAACTGGACGGGGTGGTCGCCAATCTGCCGGGCGGGCGCTACCAGCGGATCAGGTAATATTGCTTTGTAGCCGGCGCGCGGTGTTTACGATTCCGTTTGCTTATGACCCGAATAGTTTCTATCAACGTACTTATTCTTTGATTGCAGTGACTGGGGATATGCCCTTTTAAAAACGACCGTCAGCAATTTGCGGACGCTCACAGGAGTTGCATGGGTAAAACCTTAATCATCGCCGAGAAGCCTTCTGTCGCCACAGACATTGCGCGGGTGTTGGGTGGCTTTACCAAGCACACCGATTACTTCGAGAATGATCAGTATGTGCTGTCGTCAGCCATCGGTCACTTGCTTGAACTGGCGGTGCCGGAACAATACGAAGTCAAACGTGGCAAATGGAGTTTTGCCAATCTGCCGGTAATTCCTCCACACTTTGATCTCCATCCCATCGAGAAAACCGAGCCGCGCCTGAAGCTCTTGACCAAACTGATCAAGCGCAAGGATGTGGATGCGCTTATCAACGCTTGCGACGCGGGACGCGAAGGGGAACTGATTTTCCATTATATTGCGCGCCATGTTGCAACCAAAAAACCGGTCAAGCGCCTGTGGCTGCAATCAATGACTCCCGCCTCGATCCGCGAGGGTTTTGCAAAATTGCTTGATGATGCTGCCGTGCAGCCGTTGGCCGAGGCTGCCGTGAGCCGCTCGGAAGCGGACTGGCTGGTCGGCATCAACGGTACTCGTGCCTTGACTGCGTTCAATTCTCAGGAAGGTGGTTTCCACAAAACCACCGTGGGGCGTGTACAAACCCCCACGCTGGCAATCCTGGTTGAGCGGGAAGAGACAATCAAGAAATTCATCCCGCGCGATTACTGGGAGATACATGGAACTTTTGCTGCCAAGGCTGGCAGCTATAACGGGCGCTGGTTTGACGAGAAGTTTTCCAAAGAAAAAAAGGACGGCGAACAGAAGGCCGAGCGCTTGTGGGAGCAGAAAAAAGCCGAGATTATTCGCGCCAAATGTCAAGATAAGCCTGGTATTGTCAGCGAAGAAAGCAAACCCACTACAGAAATCTGCCCGTTGCTGTACGACCTCACCAGCTTGCAGCGCGACGCCAACGGCCGCTTCGGTTTTTCCGCCAAGACCACGTTGGGGCTGGCTCAAGCCTTATACGAAAAGCATAAGGCGTTGACCTATCCGCGCACCGATGCGCGCGCGTTGCCGGAAGACTATATTGCAACCGTTGAGGATGCCCTGAGTTCGCTGGAAAGTACCCGCTATGGCGTGTTCGCCAAACAGATACTGAAAGCGGGCTGGGTCAAGCCTAACAAGCGCATATTCAACAACGCGAAAATTTCTGACCATTTTGCCATTATCCCGACATCGATTGAGCCCAAGAACCTGAGCGACGCAGAAACCAAGCTCTACGATCTGGTTACCAAACGCTTTCTGGCAGTCTTTTATCCCCCCGCTGAATTTCTCGTCACTACTCGCATCACCCGTGTTGAAAACGAGCCTTTCAAGACTGAGGGCAAGGTGATGGTCAATCCCGGTTGGCAAGCGGTTTACGGCAAGGAGGCGCAGGCCGAAGGTGCCGATGACAATTCGACTCTGGTTGCAGTGGAAACAGGCGAGCCGGTTCTCGCTCAAGAAGTCAAAGTCGTTGCCAACCAGACCCGGCCACCGGCAAGATTCAATGAGGCCACGCTGCTGTCGGCCATGGAGAATGCTGGCAAACTGGTGGAAGACGAAGAGCTGCGTGAAGCCATGAGCGCGAAAGGGCTGGGCACACCTGCCACCCGTGCTTCGATCATCGAAGGTCTGGTGTACGAAAACTATCTGCAGCGTGTCGGGCGTGAACTGCACCCTACCGCCAAGGCATTCTCGCTGATTACGCTATTGCGTGGGCTGAAAGTGCCCGAGCTCACCTCACCTGAATTGACTGGTGATTGGGAGTTCAAGTTGCGCCAGATTGAGCAGGGCAAGCTCAAACGCAATTCTTTCATGGAAGAGATTGCTGCCATGACCCGCCACATGGTGGAGCAGGCGAAGAGCCACCGTGGTGAAACCATAAGCGGAGATTTCTCCACGCTCAAGTCTCCCTGCCCAAAATGTGGTGGCGTAGTGCATGAAACCTACAAAAAATTCCAGTGCCAGAAATGTGATTTTGCGTTATGGAAAATTCTTGCCGGGCGGCAGTTTGAAATAGCGGAAATGGAGGCGTTGATTACCAAACGCGAAATCGGCCCATTGCAAGGCTTTCGCAGCAAAATGGGGCGCCTGTTCGACGCCAATATCAAGCTCACCGATGAGTTGGAAATGAAATTTGATTTTGGTAACAACGGCGAGGAGACGGCAGAGGAGGTAGACTTTTCCGGCCAGGAATCGCTGGGCAAATGTCCCCGTTGTGGCAGCGGGGTATTTGATCACGGTATGAGCTATACCTGCGAGAAAGCTGTCGGTACGGGACGGAGTTGCGATTTCAAGACCGGGAAAATAATCCTCAAGCGTCCCATTGAGCGTGAACAAGTCGCCAAATTATTGCGCACCGGTAGAACCGATCTGCTGACAAAGTTTATTTCCAAGAAAGGCCGGCCATTTTCAGCCTATTTGGTGGCGGGCGCAGACGGGAAAGTGGGATTCGAGTTTGAGCCGAGACAGGCAAAAGTAACAACGGAAACGAAGACAGCGAAACCTAAAGCCAGAGTGCCTGCCGTTAAAAAAGCGGCTGCCCGTAAAGCTTGATCGCATAAATCAGGGGCGTTCACAGCATGCTTTTTCTGGACCACTCCCGCTTCGGCAGATTGGGCTATGCCGCTGGATAGCGGCAATTACCCCCAATTATTTGGGAAATTCACCGATTCCCTCTCATGCCTCGTAAATGCCAGGTCTGGCATGAGCCATGGAGAGTCGACTTCGCGCTCGCTGCCCTGCCATGCTTTTCCACTCGACATCAGTCAATACTACAGTTTCGTGCCAAATATGGCGGGGAACAGAAATCTTGCTAAGCCTCCCAGGATCCAGATAATGAGTACCAGACTCGCAACTACGGCGAGTCCCTCGCCCAGTGTCGACATGAGCGTTTTAGAGAGGCTACTGAACTCCTGTTCCCCGGTTTCGTTGATCCGCTGGCGTCGACGCTGCCTCACCCAGATATTCAGCCCGATAACGACTGGAATAAGAGCAAGAGAGATCAGCAAGTTATATACGGGTTCTTCCATTAATCAGCCTCTTAATAAAATGTGGTTAAAAATGTTAACTACTATCTGGTATTTTCCTCGGCGCAACGGATAAGTTCAGCCGCTAGCTCAACATACCGAAGCTGAAGCAGGATAAGTGACTGGACCATCTTACTGGGCACAAGCTTCAGGGTGCATCAATTTGCTTCACCGGCGGTTGTCTGAATTACCGTCCAGAGTTGATGCAGCTGCAATGCAAGTCTATCAGCAAATGGCTTATCGTATTTTTTTCAGCATGACTCGTATTTCTGAGTGAGATCACTCTTTTGGCGGATACGAGTAACAGATCATCCCTTCTTGCATCCAATATTCCGGCTGACTGGTACGCAACTTTATCGTACGTTCAGTTGGACTCCATGCATGCAATCATGGATGCGCAATATGATACCACCTGGAAACGAGTTAGCGCGCTTACGCATTGCAATAATATACAATACCCCTGTGTGGTTGCTCACATCTACCCATCCTCCACCATGAATGAAAATCAAAGCCAGTTAACGTCCGCAGCGGTTAGCGTGCGCCCGGTCACAAATTATCGTGAGATGGGAGTATTTATCGACCTCCCCTGGCGCATCTACGCAGATGACCCCATGTGGGTGCCGCCATTACGTCTGGAACGGCGGCTGCACTTTTCCCGGTTTAACTCATTCTTCAAGCATGGAGAATGGCAAGCCTGGATCGCGTACCGGAATAATCAGCCGGTAGGAAGGATCAGCGCGCAGGTCGATCAACTTCACCGGCAACACCATGGTGCGGATACCGGCCACTTTGGCTCAATGGAATGTGTGGACGACACGGAAGTATGCGCTGCGCTGGTGGGTGTTGCCGAGGCATGGCTGGCTGCCCGCCATACCAGACATGTCAGCGGACCGTTCAACTTGTCCATCAATCAGGAATGCGGCATTCTGGTGGATGGCTTCGACACCCCGCCGATGGTAATGATGCCGCACTCACCAAAATGGTATGGCCGTTTACTCGAAGAACAGGGTTATCAACCGGTTAAGGATCTGCTTGCCTACTGGGTAGACGTAGATTTTGAGGTGCCTCGAGTAATGCGTTCCCTGATCGGGAAATTTTCCAAACATATAAAGCTCAGGACGCTACGCATGGATAACTTCAGTGCGGAGATGGAAATACTGCGTGATATATTCAACGATGCCTGGTCAGAGAACTGGGGCTTCATTCCTTTTACCGAGGCCGAGTTTGCCGAGCTGGGCAGTAGTCTGCGTCTGCTTGTGCCGGAGTATTTCATCCAGATTGCCGAAGTCGATGGTGTTCCGGCAGCATTCATGGTGGGATTGCCCAATCTCAACGAGATCTTTGCCAAACTTGATGGAAGCTTGTTTCCATTTGGCTGGCTTCGGCTGATCCGGTGGTTTAGAGACCGTGCGGTTCGTACCGGCCGGATACCCCTGATGGGGGTGCGCAAGCAATTTCAGAATACTCCCCTCGGTATGGCGCTGGCTTTCATGGTGATCGATGAGCCCCGGCAGTCGGCGCTTTCCGCAGGGATCAAGGAAGTTGAAATGTCGTGGATACTTGAGGATAACAAAGCAATGCGTTCAATTCTTGATCTCATTGGCAGCAGGCAGTATAAGCGTTACCGGATCTACGGCAAAACCCTGTAAGCAGCATAGTGGGCAGACAAGACGACATCAGCAGCGGAATTTCAGATGAATCAGACAGACCGATTTAGCGCTGTGGTACTGGCAGCGGATCGCACAGCGCACGACCCGGTCGCCAGCAGGGCGGGTACGGCTTGCAAGGCGCTTGCACCGATCGCCGGAACGCCCATGATCATTCGGGTGCTGGATGCGCTGGAGGCGAGTGAGATGGTGGGGAAGATTGTGGTGTGCGGGCCACCCGCATCCATGCTCCCTGACTGTCCGGAGTTGCAGCGGCGGATAGAATCGGGGCGTGTCACCTGGCTGCCGAACCTGAATTCGCCCAGCCGCAGTGCCAATAGCGGTCTGGCGCAGATGGATCATGACGCACCGGTATTGTTGACGACAGCGGATCATGCGTTATTGACGCCTGCGATCATCCGCTATTTTCTAAGCGAGTCCCGCACGCTGGATAGTGATGCCACGGTGGGAGTAGTCAAACATGCAGATGTCGCAGCCGCATTTCCGGGCACCAAGCGTACGGCAATACGGTTGCGTGATGGAGGGGTTTGCGGCTGCAACCTCTATGCGTTTTTCAATCATCGCGGACGTGATCTGGTTACATTCTGGCAACGGGCAGAAGATTTGCGCAAACGCCCCTGGCGCTTGATCGCACAGGTGCTTGGCCCAGGTGCCGTTCTCTCCTATCTGCTGGGATCGCTGACACTCGACCGGGCACTGAATACGGTCTCGGCCAGAGTCGGGGTCAAGGTACGGACCGTGTCTCTGCCTTACCCGCAGGCGGGTGTCGATGTCGACAAGGTCGAGGATATGCTGCTGGTGGAATCCATCCTGGCGAGAGCAGCGGCGTCTTCCCAGGATGACAGCGGGCCTACATAACGGTATCCGGTCGTATGAACACCGTTTTACTACGAGGGTAGCAAGGAAAATTCGTGAAAATAATAGAGCGCTATATCACACGTGAGTTGTTGATACCGTTTACGGTGATTATCGTGATCCTGGCGGGACTCTACGCAAGTTTCATCAGTGGCCGTTTTCTGGCGGGGGCGGTGACCGAGTCGTTGGGTGTGATGGCCATGCTGAAACTGGTGTTGCTGAAGACTGTAATTTCCCTGGATGTGCTGATGCAGCTCGCTCTTTATGTTGCCATCGTCGTCGTTCTTGGCCGGTTGCACCGGGACCAGGAGATCAATGTATTGCGCTCCGCCGGTGTCAGCGACCGTCGCATAATCTACGCCGTCCTGATGGTTGCCATCCCCATCGGAATCATCATCGGTCTGCTATCCATTTTTGTGCGTCCCTGGGCTTATCAAGAGAGCTTTGTTATGAATGCGCAGGCAGAGGCAGAGTTAAATACGGATCGATTTCAGGCCGGGCGTTTCTATGGGAGCGAAGGTAGCGGCAGAGTAATTTATATCCAGAGCAAGGATAACTCTGACAAGCAGATGAAAAATGTATTCCATTACGTCAACAAGGGCGACAGCAGCGAAATCATCGTGGCCAAGGAAGCGGGCCAGCAGCAATTCCAGTTCGGGCAACGATCCCAGATTCATTTATCCGATGGTTTTGTCTACCGTTTCATGCACGCCGCCACGAAAGACACTGTTGCCCAGTTCGACAAGCTGGTGTATTTCACTGATAAAGGCAGTGAAAGAGGCTATGCACGCAAGTCGGCCACCAGTCTGTTTCTGGCAGGGTCGGATCAGCCACGCGACATTGCCGAACTGCAATGGCGGCTTTCACGCCCTATCGGGACGATTCTGCTGGCGCTGATTGCCATCTCATTCACTCGCGCTTCGCCGCGCCAAGACAAGGGCGAAAGGCACTTGTTTGCTGCCGCCATGGTTTTCGCGATTTATTATATTCTGAGCGGATTGGCTCAAACCTGGGTGGAGCAGGGCACCGTAGGCAGCCTGCCCGGTGTCTGGTGGCTGTACGCATTGATGTTCATCACCGCGCTTGGTTTGCTGTCATCCAGCCCTCAACAGAGAATGCTTCTGCGTCGATGACAATAATCAACCGTTACCTCGCGTTGCAGGTTTTCATCGGTCTGGTCGTTGCCACGGCGGTAATTTTGCCGGCATTCGCTTTTCTCGATTTGTTGGATCAGCTCGGTGACGTCGGCAAAGGAACATACCGCGTGCAGGATGCATTCCTTGACACCGCTTTGTTGTTGCCGCGCAGATTCATTCAGCTTGCACCATTTATCGCATTACTGGGAACTGTGTTTGCTTTGGGACGATTGGCGGTTAATCAGGAACTGACCGCGTTGCGGGTAGCGGGGCTTTCTCCTGTTCATATCAGCCGGGCCCCACTCGGGGTCGGACTGGCCCTGTTGTTATTCATTGCGGTACTGGAGCAATTTATTGCCCCACATTTTCAACAGAAAGCCATATCGCATCAGGCCGCTGCTCTCGGGAAGACTGCGGAACTGGGCAAGAATCTGGGTATCTGGACCCGGGATGAACGAAATATATTACGCATCGGTGAAATGCAGGGCGCCAAGAGAGCAGAGAATATCGAGCTGATGCACTTTGATGATAATGGTTTCCTGCGGACCTATACCCATGCCCAATATGCCAACATTCTTGATGACAATCTCTGGGAGCTGAATGATGTCGTCACCAAGACCTTTACCGGGGAACAAATCGAGTCGGTGAATGCGAGCTCGATGAACTGGAAATCATTCGTGAATCCGGGCGATATCTCGACCCTGACCAAGTCGCCGGAGAGCCTTTCACCTACTGAGCTGTTTCAGCATGTACGTTTTCTGCAGGCTACGGGTCAGGAAGCGGATGCCTATGCGCTGGCTTTGTGGCGCAAGATTGGGGGAGCGTTGACAACCATCGCGATGCTGCTGTTTTCCATACCCTTTGTTCTCGGTTCGGTGCGCACAGGTCTCGGTAAACAGGTAGTGCTCGCTTCCTTGATTGGTGTGGGTGTTTATCTGCTTGATCAGATTATTGCCAATGCCGGTTTGCTGCTGCATTTCAATCCGCTGCTGACCGCGCTGCTCCCGGGATTGGCGCTGATTGCCCTGGCCAACCTCTGGCTGCGGCGAGTCTTTTAGGGTGCCTCTGAATAAATCCCGCGCGGCTATGATGGCGATCCAATCATGATTGGAGCATCGCGCCTGCGCCGTTATTTCTGTGATACAGGGTGGTAATTGGCTGGTGTGCTTGGCGCAGTCATGGTACTTTACAGCGGCATTTGGAGAGAGCACTCCCGGTTGGGATCAAGAGAAACCACCCGTCCGGATTTTTAGCCGTGTACTGGTTGAGATAGATGGTAGAACAGTTGCAGATTGATAGACTGAGGATGGGAACGGCCAGGGTCGGGTTGCTTCTGAATCCTCTCAGCGGGCGTATCCGCAAGCATATCGACGTGATAAGACGTATGCTGGCCGAAATTCCCGCTGCAGTCTGCCGGGAGGTGACGAGCGCGTCGGAGATCGGCGCAGCGGCAGATGCTTTTCTGCAAGCTGATGTTGATTTGCTGGTAATCATTGGTGGGGATGGCACGGTGCAGGCGGTGTTGACTCACCTGTTCACCACCCGGCCCGAAAAATGGCCGGTTCTGACCATCGTTCCCGGCGGCACCACCAACATGACCGCGCTGGATCTGGGAATACACGACAAACCCGAGATTATCCTGCGGCGGTTAAGCAATTGCCTGTCGCAACAGATCTCGCCCATATTGTTGCAACGCCCGGTATTGTGTATTGAGCAGCCCGGTGCCAGCAAGATTTATGGCATGTTCTTCGGCGTCGGCCTCATCGCCCATGCCGTAATATTCTCTCGCAGCAAGGTCAAACGGCTGGGTATCACCGGAGAAACCTATTCGGGCATCATCATGTTGGGCTATCTTGCCGGCGTGATTCTTGGACGCAAGCATGGACCATGGGCGCCGATTCAGATGACAATCACCGAGGCGAGTGGAGAAGTCCGCAATGGAACTTATCTGGTTCTTCTCGCCAGCGCGCTTGATCGCCTGCTATTTAACATGCGGCCCTACTGGGGACAGGAGCAGGAGCCGCTGCATGTCACGTTTGTTGAACAGCAGCGGAATCATCCGTGGCGTGCGTTATGGCTGCTGCTTTCCGGTCACAGCGATGCCATCAAGGAACAAGATGGTTACCACAGTCACAACACCAGTGTATTGGAACTGCTGATGGATGACGATTACATCATTGATGGTGAATTCCATCGGGCGACAAGCCAGGATGGGCCGCTGCGTATTTCGGCAGCCGGACCGGTTACCTTTCTGGTACCCGGCGATAAAAATACAGACCCGCGACAATGACGAACCATCTCTCGACATCTGCCCAGCGGCTCCCGGACGGCTTGATTGCCGAGATGGCATCCCTGAGTTCCAGGACGGTGCCGGCAGATTTTTCAGTCCTGGTCGAAGAGCTGAAGTCACGTTTCGGCGCATCGCTGGATGCCGTGATTCTCTATGGATCGTGCCTGCGTTCGCAGGATGCTGCTGACGGAGTTGTCGATTTTTACGTGGTGGTGGACAGCTACAGCAACGCTTACCCGGAACGCTATTTACGGCATCTTAATGCGTGGCTGGCGCCGAACGTTTTTTATCTGGAGGTATCCGGGCAGGAAAAGAAGTTCCGCGCCAAATATGCGGTGGTTTCAATGGCTGATTTTGAACAGGGCACCCGCTACTGGTTTCATCCCTATCTGTGGGCACGTTTTGCTCAACCCACGCGGCTGCTGCATGTGCGCGATGACATTGCCCGTCAGCGTATTCACCACGCGCTGGCCCAGTCGGTGGTGACATTTCTCGAGTCCAGCATCCCGGCGCTGGGCACATGCATGGTGAACGCAGAAGAAATCTGGACCAGGGGTTTGGCCCTGACCTATGCGGCAGAACTCCGGGCCGAGCGGGAAACGCGGGCGCGCCAGCTTACCCAGCTTAATCTGGATGACTATACCCGGTTGACGGCGCAGGCCGCACCGGCGCTGACGGGAAAACTGGAGGTTTTGCCGGACGGCAATTACCGCTGTCTGGCTGATGCGGCGGAGCAACAGCGTTCACTGCGGCACTGGCGGCTGCGCCGCTGGCAGGGGCGTATTCTGTCGGTGCTGCGGCTGACGAAAGCGGCATTTACCTTCCGCGATTGCGTAAGTTACGCCGCTTGGAAAATAGAGCGCCACACCGGGGTGCGTGTCGAGGTCACCCCCATGTTGCGACGCCATCCCGTGCTGTGGGGTTATAAGATTTTCTGGCAACTGTTGCGGCGCGGCGTGCTGCGTTGATGCTTATCTAGGTTCAAGCGAGCAGTGAGCTCAGGTCGGCCACCGTTTCCACCTGTGGCGGGAAAGGATTATCGTCCCCAGCGCGTACCCGGCCCAGAAACGCAACGCCATTCAACTGTGCACTCTGATAATCGATCAGCGCATCACCAATCATCAGCACACGCTCGGGAGCAAGGGCGTGGACTGACAGGATGTCCGCGATCAATGCCTGTTTCGATGTAGGGGAGCCACGTACTTCGGTAAAGTAGGGCGCCAGACCGCGCCGCATGACGATGCTGTTCAGTTCTGTTTCCGGTGTGCCGGAGGCGACGAACAAAGGTATGCGCGCTGCTTGCTGACGGATGAATTCGTTCGCGCCGGGTACCGCCTCGCCAGTAACGATGGCTTCGACCACCAGCTCTGAGAACTGCCGGTCCAGTCCCTGCTCTTCGTCCGGTGTCAGCGGCGGCTTGCCCAGCAGGTGTTGCTGAAAGTAGCGGAATTTCTGGTAGCGCGACATGCCGCCATTCAGTCTATGGTACTGCACCACTGCCGCTACTACCGTTTCACCATGAGGACGGTAGAGATCAGCGAAAGCCTGTGTCTTGATGTCCCCGGATTCGACCACCACCCCGTCAAAGTCAAAGATGATGGCTTGCCAATCTGTTGTCATGCCCGGTTGTCGGATACCGCTGGTGTGGCGTCATCGTCTTCACTGGAGTGATGCAGCGCCGTGTGGATGTCCCTGAGGCAGTCGAGCAGGCCCTGACCCAGATCAACATGCTCGTTGAGCATCAGCTTGCGGCCAACACGCGGTTGAAACGCGTAGGGCGTTATTTCGTAATGGTGCACCGCATTGGCTTCATCAAAATGCAGCTCCACCTGCCACGGCATGATTTCCGAGATCATGGTCATGACTTCCTTGATGCGTAACCGTTCCTGTCCGGTCAGGATTAAGTGGCGGTTGGCAAACTCGGGTGCCAGCACCTGCACACTCATACGTGCTGCATCCTCGACATGAATGTACTCACGGATCGCCTCGCCACTGCCCTGATAAGTGATCGAATGCCGTTCCACTGCCTCGTGCAGCATGCGATAGATGCCATTGCGGGTATCAGCGCGTCTGCCGTAGAGAGAGCCATAGCGCAAAATGCTGTAGTCCAGTCCATAGCGCTCGTGATAGGTTTCGATGAAGCGCTCTGCCGCCTGTTTGCTGGCACGGTAGAAGGAACCGGATTCGGAGTAGACGTAAATGGTGCTGGCAAAGACGAACCGGCGAGCACCGGCAAGGCGCGCTGCTTCCAGTACGTGCATATTGCCCAGGACGTTGATGGTTGCAGTGGCCAGTGGGTTATTATGGGCTTCATCAATATCGGCGATGGCGGCGAAATTGTAGACTACGCTGGCGCCACGGGCCGCTTCTACCACCTGTTCGAGGTTCATGATGTCACCGATGATCATCTCCTGATCGGGACTGCAGTAGGGTGACGGGCTGCGGTCAAACAAGCGCACCCGGTAACCGGCAGCCGACAGCGCATCAGCCACATGGCTGCCAAGAAAGCCGCTGGCACCGAACACAATGGCAATTTTGTCAGATATCATTATTTATGTATTCTCCATTAAACCCGCCTTGATCAAACCCTGCAGCAGATTCTCCGCAGCCTCTATTTCCATGCGCTGGCGCGATTCTCTGGCAAGGGAACCGATGTGAGAGGTCAGAATTATGTTGTCACATTTTAGCAGCGGACCGCGATAGGGTTCCTGCTCGAAAACGTCAAGTGCGGCCATAGCCAGCTTTCCGGAAGTCAGTGCCTCGCCCAGTGCGGTCTCATCGATGAGACCGCCGCGCGCGGCATTGATCACCACGGCCCCCGGCTGCATGCGCGCAAACGCCGCGGCGTCCAGCAGGTGGTGGGTGCCGCTGCCATAGGGCAGGTGCAGGCTGATGACGTTCGCTTGCGCCAGCAATTTTTCCAGCGGCAGCAATGCTATCCCGTCGGGTGACTGAGTTATATAAGGATCATGCGCCACGACTTCCGCGCCGAAGGCCTGGCACAAGCGGGCAACACGGCGGCCGATGTGCCCCAGACCAACGATGCCGACCACTTGGGCGGCGAGCAATTGCCCCTGTATCCGTGGCCACTCGCCTGCGCGTAATTGCCGGTCGGTCTGGCATATCCGTCTCAGCGCGGCCAGCATCAGACCCAGCGTGAGTTCTGCGACCGCCTGGGACGGAGCCTCCGGCGTATTGGAGACGGCAATGTTGCGCCGCTGTGCCGCTGCCAGATCGACACTGTCCAGCCCCGCACCGCAGCGTGCCACCACCCGCAGGCTGCTGGCGGATGCGAATACGTTTTCAGTCAATGGCTCTATGCCGGCGATCATGCCGACAGTATCGGTGCCCAGTAATCCGCTGATCTCTTCTTCGGTGAGTTTTCGTCCGTGGCTGTTGCTGACAATCTGCATCCCCGCTTTCAGCAGACGCTGGAGCGGAGGATTGTTGTCCACATCGAACGAGGAGGTGGAGATGACAAGCTTGCTCACAGGTTCGCCCTGATATTTTGCATATGGCTGCGGCATAGGGAATCGAGAATGCGAATATCCAGGCCATAACCGAGAAAATTGAAACCGGCGGCAATACGCCGCTGCAACTCCTCCTGATCCGGTTCGATCACATGGATGCCCCCCGGCTTGCCCGAACGCTGTCCGGCTTCCAGTACCCGTGCTATTGCGGATTGCACGTCCGGGTGATTGAGCTCGCCGGGCCGTCCCATGGAACCGGATAAATCGTAAGGACCGATGATATAGGCGTCGATCCCGTCAACAGCGAGTATCCCATCAATAGCCTTGACCGCATCCACATGTTCGATCATGGCCACAATGACGGCGTTATCCTCCAGCCAGCCACGGTATTGCTGGAACCGTGCGCCATAACCCTGGGCGCGGGCCAGACCGACCCCGCGCTGGCCGCGGGGCGGGTAATAGACCGATTGCACGGCTGCTTTGGCATCGGCGGCAGATTTGACCATGGGCACCATCACGCCGGTTGCGCCCGCATCCATGACCCGTTTGATCTGGTCAGGATGGTTCGAAGTCAGCCGCACAATGGCCGGGCACTGCTGCCCGTCAAGTACCTGGATCAGGGTTTGAATTTCGCTCAACTCCAGCACGCTGTGCTCCATATCCAGCACCAGCCAGTCAAATCCGGCGGCAGCCATGATTTCGGCTATCGCCGGGTGCCCCAACGTGATCCACGAGCCTATGGTCAATTCACCCTGGGACAATTTCGATTTCAATTGCATGAACATTCCTTAATAAAGGCCGCTGCAACGCACCCGCAGGCAGCGCCCGGTTTCAATAAGAGGCAAGCAGGGGATCTGTTGCCATCAGTCTGGCTACCCGCGCCAGATCGGCTTCGGTATCCACTGCTTGGGTGTCAAACCTGGTTTCCACCATTTTCACCCGGTAGCCGTGTTCCAGCAGTCGCAGCATGTCCACCGACTCCAGTCGTTCCAATGGCGTTGACGGCAAGCCGGTGTAGTCGAACAAGGTGGCGCGCCGGAATGGGATGATGCATACCTGTTTGTAGGCCAGAGTCTGGGCGAAACCTGATTTGGCCAGAGTCGGGATCGGTTGCCGTGACATATAAAGCGCATCGCCTTGCTGATTCATTACCACCTTAATGGTGTTGACATCGTGGAAATCAATCTCATTTTCGATGCGGCGCACCAGATTCACACATCCCAGTTGCGGATCGTCGCGGAATGGCGCTACTGCTGCATCGATCATCTCCGGGCGCGTCATCGGTTCGTCGCCTTGCACCATGACGATGAGATCTGCATCAATCCCGGCGACCGCTTCGGCGACGCGGTCGCTGGCGCGCTCATGAGTGTCTGATGTCATGATCACGGCAGCACCGAAGCTCTGCGCTGCCTGACGGATCTCCTCATCGCAAGTGGCGATATAAGTGGCGTCGAGCGCATGGCTCAGGGTGACGCGCTTGTAGATATGTTCCAGCATGGTGCGCCCCAGCAGTTTTGCGAGCGGTTTGCCCGGGAAACGCGACGAGCCCATGCGTGCCGGTATCACAGCGATTGTTTTCATTGGTAATTTAGATTTGTTGGCGTTTGTTGGTCGATTGGTACTCTGCTCTTGATTATTGGCCATTCAATCCAATAATGGGGATCAGGGATACGTGTTCTGAGGACGGATTTGTCCCACAAGCGCTATCCTACCACCAGCGGCGATACTCTGCGAGAAACTGGAGCAGCTTATACCGTTTGCGGGGTTGCGGAGCAGTGGCCCGACTGGCAATTGCACCCCTGCCGGTGTACAATTGCGCGCGTTTTCACCCCCTGAGCTCAGCTCTGGAATACTCAACAAATGATTGATACGCTGCTCGTTTTTAACTCCCCAAGAATAAGGGTATGAAGGCCCTTTTCTTTCTGCGTCATTACAACGATGTAGATCACATTACCCCGGTCATCTCCAAATGGGTCGATTCCGGCCATAGCTGCGATGTCGTCCTGATCGGTTTCGAGTATTTCCGCAACGATTTCCGCATCGAATTTCTGAAGAAACTGCCGGGCGTGCGCGTGGCGCATATTCAGGAGTTGCTGCCACTGTCCGAGTTCATCAGGTGGCGGGGGCAGATGTTGCTGTTGATCCGCGGTTTGCGGCTGCCGCTGTTGGGTCCGATCGTCAATGCAGTAGCCCAGTTTTATGATGCCAAACGGCGCGAGCCGATCTGGCGCCGCACCACCCAGCGCTTGCTGACACGTACATTCGAGGGGGCTGACGGGGGCGTGGTGGCGTTTGACTGGGTTGAAAGAAATTCGACCATCAGCGTGGAGTGGGTCGAAATCGTGGTATCGATGGCGCATGCTGCAGGCCTCGGCATCGTGTCGCTGCCGCATGGCGACAGCCCGCATGCCAGTCAACTGATACGGCGCAACGAGCTGAAGCTCGGACCCGATGCACTGTTTTCCGCCGGACGCATGTTTGACAAGCTGGTGGTGCCAAATGAATTATGCGCCGGACGCTTCCGTCCGTTCATGGACAACCAGAAAATCGCCGTACTGGGTTCGCCGCGCTATTGCGATGAATGGCTGACCAAGCTCGCTACGTTGTTGCCGCCTTCGCCGCTGCCTCGCTCCGACAGTCGGCTCAAAGTGCTGATGTTTCTGAGAAAGAGCAATTTCACGACATTCTGGGAGGAAGTCGGTTATGTGGTGCAGTTGATCGCCTCTTTCCCTGGCGTGGAACTGATGATCAAACCACATACACGCGGTGGCTGGCAGCAGACCTTGACCAGGGATTCCTCATTGCGGCGCTTGCCGAACGTGAGCGTGGCGGGCGGCGGCATTCATTCCGCTCATTTATTGGACTGGGCGGATGTCATTGTCGATCTTGCCACCTCGGTTTCGTTTGAGGCGGTCAAGGAGGGCAAGCCGGTACTGGCGGCCGATTACCTGATTGCGGGGCGTTCCACGGTGGCGCATTACATGCCCGAGACAGAACTGCGCTGCCGGGATGACGTGTACGAAAAGATTGACGGGCTTCTGCGCAACGGTTGCGGCTCCTTCTATGTCGAGGAACACCGGCAACGTTTCATCGACGAAATGCTCCATGTCGGCGGGCCGGACGTATTGCCGCGTTTTGTGGCTTTGCTGGAGTCGCAGGTACGGGCAAAACCCGTAGCGGATCGGATCCAGCAGGACGATCATGTTCCAGTCGAAAAATCAGCGCAAGACGCGCAGCAGGCAACGGCGCTTGCGGAAATTCAGGACTCCAGGCCAGTTCATTTGCCAACTGAGTTGCCAATCGAGTCACTAGCTGAGTCATCTGCCAAGTTACCAGCCGAAATAAACGAATCGGCAATACCGTCCGTCGATGTGGTGATCCCGGTCTACAACGCGCCTGAGTTAACGCGGCGCTGCATTGACTCCGTTGTTGCCCGCCTCGGCCATTCCATCAGATATATTTATGTCCAGGACGATGCTTCCGACGCCGAGACGCGCGAGATGCTCGATCAGTTGCCGTATGAATGCGTGCGTATCCATCACGCACCGAAGAACCAGGGTTTCGGTCTGTCGGTGAACGAGGCAGTCGGCCGCTCCGACGCGTCCTACGTGCTGGTGCTCAATTCCGATACCGAAGCGAGCGATGACTTTCTGCCGCCGTTGTGTGCCGCGATGGCAGCCGATCCGAAGCTGGCGGTCATCATCCCCTCCGGCAACTACTACGCCACTTATGACCTCAACCAGTATCCGCGGCAGCCGGGCGGCTATATCCTGACCCACCGCTTGCGCGGCCACGCGTTTCTGATCCGGCGCGATGTGTTCCAGGAAATCGGCGGCTTCGATCCGGTGTTCGGCCGCGGCTATTACGAAGATATCGACCTGGGCCGTCGGCTCGACCTGCTTGGCTGGCGCATCGGCGTGCATCCCACCGCGAGCATCTATCACAAGGGTGGCGGCTCGTTTGGCCGCAGCCTGTCTTATCTGGAACTGGTGCGGCACAACCGCAACCTTTATTTCTCACGCTATCCCAATGCGCGACGCAATATCCTGCTTTTCTCAGGCCACCGCCCGCTGGAAAATCTCCCGCCGGATCTTCTTGACGCGATCGAGATCGTGTTTCGCGAAGGGGGGTGTGTCCATTGGCTTACGCGCAAACCGGTTCCCCAGCTTTTCTGTCTGCATATGCCCAACCGATCCATGAGCCTGGGCGTGGTGATCAGGCTTTCGCTGCACGGCTGGCTGCGGCCCGACAAGCGCGTCTCAGAAATATGGCTGCTGCCCGATGTTTCGGGTCCGCTGCGCGCTTCGCTCATGTTCTGGGGTCGAACGAACGGCATCAAGGTGCTCGCGTGGGACGACAAGGCTGCGGCAGCAGCGTAGGCTAGCGGAGTGACTGGAGCATGGCATCTTGTCTGTGAAGTGGGCGATCAAGACGGTAATCAGGGATCTGCAATACCTGTGTAATTTATCGCTCTATGCGCTCACACAACAGAAGGTAAGCGCAAAACCCCAAGTCAGATATTCCAAAGAAGGAGCGCTAGCGCCGAATCACGCCAAGCCAATATGCCTCTTCTGCAGCTATGATAACGAGAGCATAGTCAGGCAGAACGTGTACTATTATCTCAAGCAACTTGCGCTGGCAGGATTCGATGTTGTATTCATCAGCTCGAGCGATACGATTTCGGATGCGGATCTGCAGAAACTGGCGGGGTACTGCACCAGGATAATCAGCCGGGAGAACAAGGGTTACGATTTCTATGGCTGGAAAACAGGGCTGGAGCAATATCCCCAATACCATGCACACCCTGGACTCTTGCTGGCCAATGACAGTGTGCTCGGGCCGCTGTTCAACTTCAGCGACATCATCGCGAGGCTGGAGAATTGCGATGCCGATATCGTCGGCATGACGGACAACTTCCGCTTTTATCCTCATCTGCAATCCTATTTTCTCTATTGCAAGAAACCCGTGATCTTGTCTGAAGAATTCATTGGCTTCTTTGATCAGATCAAAGTAGTAGGATTCAAGATCGCAATAGTCCGGAAATATGAAGCCGGTTTTTCCCGCTTGCTCGGTCAGCGCTTTCGCCTGGCGGCACTCTATAGTCTGGAGCGTGTGCTTGACCAGATTCAGTATCTGGAGCGGCCGAAGGAGTGGATCGATCCGACTTTCCGTCTGTGGGAGCCACTTATCACCGAATTCAAGTTTCCGTTTCTGAAGAAAAGTATCCTGACAAGACGAGAGGTGAGCATGCAAGAAGTTGCGGCAGTACTTGCCGGAAGCAGTTCCACCTTTGATGTTGGCATGTTGGCCGACTGGGTTGCAGAGATCGCTCCGGAGTCCCGGGTTGGATCGAGATGAGAGGCTGCTGATGATCTGTGAACCCAGCACTGCAATCACACGGCGGCACCTCAAATGAGTGCACGGCTATCCTTGTCTATTGCATTGGCCACATATAACGGCGAGCGTTTTGTCGGCGAGCAACTGGACAGCATCGCACGCCAGACTCGCCTGCCAGACGAGCTGGTGATCTTTGATGATGCTTCGACCGATGCCACAGTATCTGTGGTACAGGATTTCGCCCGGCGTGCGCCCTTTCCGGTGCGACTGCAGGTAAATCCTGAACGCCTCGGCTCGACTCGTAATTTCGGGGCAGCGATCTATGCCTGCGGCGGCGAGATCATCTTCCTATGTGATCAGGATGACATCTGGTACCCGGATAAGATTGCTCGTATCGAAGAGCAGTTCGTACGCAATCCGGAGACTGGTGCCGTTTTCACCGATGCTGATGTGGTCGATCGAGATCTCAATCCCCTCAGGTTGCGGTTGTGGGAGGAAATCAGGTTCAGTTCGCGGGAGCAGGCACAGATTGTAGCTAGCGATGCAACCACGGTATTGCTCAAGCACCCTGTGGTAACCGGCGCGACCATGGCTTTTCGTTCCGCCTATCGTGACCTTGTGCTGCCGATACCGGATGTATGGGTACACGATGCCTGGATATCGCTATTGATTGGCGCTGTCTCGCAACTGACCGCGTTGCCGGCACCACTGATAGCCTATCGTCAACACAGCGCCAATCAGATTGGTGCACTGCGGCGCAAGAAGAACCACAACAAAAGCCTTGCCGAAATCCATGGAAAGAAGCTCCTCTTCTATGGATTGGCGCGAACACGTCTGCTGGAACTCGCCGATCGCTTTCCGGACACTGGGCAACAGATTTGCCGTCTTGACGAGAAACTCACCTTCCTGCGCGCGCGAGTTGCCCTACCCACTGCTCGCTGGCGTCGCTTGCCCCACGCCCTGCGCGAACTCGCCGCGCAGCATTATCATTACTATGCCATGGGGCTGGAGAGTTTCGGCAGCGACCTGCTGCATGCGGAAGAGGCATCCCCGAATACAAACACCCTGACGAAGCGGGAGGTCGGCATACAGGAGACTCCGGCAGTGCTTGTCGAGATCGATCCCACTTTTGATGCTGGCAAGTTGGCTGAGCGGATTGCAGAACCAGTCGTAGAAAATCCGGATGCGCATAAAGACACCAGAGACCGTGCCTTGATAAATCCGAAACTATCTATTTGTATTGGAACCTACAATAGAGCGAAATTCATCGGCGAGACCCTGGACTCCATGCTGGTGCAGTTGGAACCCGGCGTTGAAATTGTCATCGTGGATAATGCCTCATCCGATAACACCACCGAGGTGATGGCGCAGTATTCGTCACGCCACCCCGAAATTCGTTATTTCCGTAAGCCGGAAAATACAGGCTTTGACCGCAACTATGACGAGGCTGTCAGGTATGCAAGGGGCGAGTATTGCTGGCTGATGTCTGACGATGACTTGCTATGCCCTGGTGCTATTGCCAGAGTGCTGTCTGTTCTTGGTGGCGAAGACGACCTGATTGTTGTCAACTCGGAAGTCAGGAATGCGGACTTATCTGTTGTACTCGAGAATCAGCTGATGAAGCTTGATATTGATAAGGTGTATCGCGAGGCTGATCACGAGAATTTCTTTGCCAGAACCGCCAAGCACCTTTCATTTGTCGGTTGTTTGGTTATTCGACGCACTTACTGGCTCTCCAAAAGCGCCCCTGCTTATTATGGAACGGGTTTCATTCACGTTGGTGTAATCTTTCAGAGTCCACCTGTTGTGAATGTCAGGGTAATGGCTGAGCCTTCAGTCATTATTCGTCTTGGTAATGCAACGTGGAGTTCTGTCCGTTTTGAAATCTGGATGCTGTGGTGGCCGAAGCTGATCTGGTCATTCCCGGATTTCTCGGATACGGCCAAACGAAAGGTTTGCCCACGCGAACCGTGGCGGCGTTGGGACATACTGTTAAAACACAGGGCGCTGGGGGTCTATACAAAAGCCGAGTTCAACAAAGTCTGGCCGACTGGTAGTGGCGGGGTTGCACGTACGGCTGCCTATCTTCTGAGCATCTTCCCTGAATCATCGGCCAACTTCCTGGCGATGCTCTATCTCTCTTTGTTAGGCAAGAATAAAGCAAGAGTATTGCATGACTTGTTGCACAGTCCCCATGCAGGCGTATTGAGCCGTTCCTTGGCGCGGATTATGGGTAACAAAATCAGCTCGTGATTTTTCTGGTCATCGAGGTTTCTCATGCCACAACGCTAGGCTTCTGCAATTCCTGATTGGCACCAGTCCAGCAGCAGACGGTGTGCAAGTATGGCCCTTACTGATGAATGAGTTATATTTTCATGAATAATCCAGAAATTATGTTTAATTCCATCCATTCGATATCAATTTTATTTTTTTCAACAACTAGCTCTTTGAGATCCAGGGAATTAGCAAGAGCCTTAATTGATTGTGTGCTGTAAAGATTCAGATGCTCATGAATTTTATGGCTTACGTTGGGGTTCGCTTTTACGAAACGCTGAATATCCTCCTCGGTTCTGTCTTGTGGCACTTCAAGGTAAAGATAGCCGCCTATCTTTAGATAAGATAGGACATTTCTTAAAAAATCGCGTGGGGAAGGAAGATGTTCAAGAACGTGACAAATCTGGATAAAATCGAATTTTTCATCAGCAGCGGGCTGTTTTATCCGAATAAAGGTGTTATCGGCAAGTAACTCATTGGATACATCGAGAATAAAAACTTTTTTATTGCGAAGTTCTTTGGGAATGAATTTGCCTTCCCCCCCCCCAATCTAAGACTGTTTCAATCGATTGCAATTCAACATATTTACTTATCAAATTGCTCATGTTATTCAGCCTGTTATTAATTTCAATTCCGCTTTTGCCAACTAGGCTTTGTATGTTTTTATATTGTGGCTCAAAGAATTCTCTTTCTGAGTCATATGAATCTGACCTGTAATCCTCATATAGACCGAATAGTTGAGAATCGTCATAATTATAATTAGGGCAAACAAATCCACAATCTGTGCATACACTGATATTTGTTTTGGCTGCTGAGCGGAATTTATTTAACTGCTTTCCAATTGTGGTATTACTTAATACTTGGAAAACAGAATTGAGTGTTTTTTTAATGAGCGTATCGGGAAGTTTGTCTAATTTTTGATTTATCTGTTCACCCAATGACATTAACTGGATACTGTGGACTCTCTTCAGGAAAAAGGGAGCTATGGTACCTTGGTTTAAAATTAAGGTATTGTGAGAGCCACAGTTACGGCACTCCAACGCATTCTGGGTAACTTCCATCACAAGGTGAGCTCCTATCGTAAGTTTCTTCTCTCTTTGTTGGGCAAGAAAGTCGGCTCGTAATCTTCCCAGTCAATGAACCTACTCACGCCACACCAATAAGTTTCTGCAATTCCTGATTGGTGCTAGTCAATTCGTCATAGGACAGATCATCAGTTCTGATCAGTTTGAAACCATCAATCAACATGATAAGCACCAAGCCATCACCAGTTCGTTTTTTATCCATTTTCATTGCCGCAAACAGCGCATCAGTATCGAGTTGATGCCTGTTTGGTTTTGCTGTTAGTGCCGGCTGCAACGCATACTGGTATAGTTGTTCGAAAAGCGCAGAACTCATCAAGCCACGATTCTTGGCGACAATATTAGCGAACAGCATGCCAATAACTACCGCCTGCCCATGGGGAATGTTAAAGCCTGAAGTGGATTCGACCGCGTGGCCAAAACAGTGTCCGGAATTGAGCAAGTTGCGCTTTCCGGTGTCGAACTCATCATCCTGCATGTAGCTGAGTTTGACCATTAGCGATTTTTCGATAGCGGACAGCAATGCGGCAGAATCTTTACGACCAACCAGTGCCGGGAGACTTGACATTAGTTCATGAGCCAACTGCTCGCCACCCATCAGGTGCAGCTTGATGATTTCTCCCAACCCGCTGAAATAATCTTCATTCTTTAATGTCTTGGTGAATCTGGGACAGAGGAAAATCTGATTCGGTGGAAAGAATGTTCCCACGAGATTCTTGTAGTTCTTATAGTTGAGGGAGGTTTTGCTGCCAATACAGCTATCAGCTTGCGCCAGCAAAGTTGTTGGTACAAAAATCCAGTTAATACCGCGGTACAGAGTTGAAGCGGCAAAGCCGGTAATATCCTGCACGATCCCGCCACCGATTGAAATCATTGTCATGTTGCGCTTGGCTGAGCGAGACATCAGCACCTCATAAATCTCCATGACCGTATAGAGATTCTTGCGATCTTCCTCAATCGGCAACACCATCACCAATTGGGGATCGAGACGAGAAAACAGGGAGTCGCGGTAGAGGCCCCACACGTTGCTGTCAATTATGTAGAACCGATTTGGAATCTCTTCGAATGCTTCAAGAAAATCAAATGTATCAGAGAACTGCACTTCGTAATCGCGAATCGCGGAATGCACTTTGATTATCTGCATACATAGCCCCCATCAACCACCAATACCTGCCCGGTCATATAGGAATTCTTTTCAGAACACAGAAAGACCGCCATCTCGGCTATCTCCGCCGGTTCAGCCAAGCGATGTAACGGTATGCTATTGCTGATTAACTGGATCTGCTCCGGGGAATTGTTCTGACTTGTCAGTTCGGTATTAACATAACCTGGAGCTATCGCATTAACTAATATGCCGTGTTCCCCCAACTCTATTGCCAGCGTGCGTGTAACTCCGTTCATAGCCGACTTGCTTGCCGCATAAGCCAGTCGTCGCTCCTTGGCGACTACACTCCAGATCGAGCTGATGTTAACAACTCTACCATAGCGATTCGCCTTCATTTTTTTCGCTACCAGTTGGGTCAGTATGAGAGGGGCTACTAAATTAACTTGTAGGGTTTGTCCCAATACTTCTTGATCAAGCTCCTCCAGCCCCGCCAAAAAATTGATACCAGCATTATTTACCAGAATATCAATTGAATCCTCCACGGAGGAGATATAGCGTTCGATTGAGGAGTTGTCCGACAAATCCAATTCAGAACGAGAAGGCGTCAGAACTCTGGCCCCTGCTTTCTTAAAAAGTTCAGCAGTCGCCGCGCCGATTCCCCTGGATGCACCGGTTATTAGTGCGACACGTCCTTTCATCTAATAATTCCATATTCTGCCATGGCATTTTTGTAACGTGCTTCCAGCATTTCAATTCTGTGCGCGTCCTCCTCGAAGATCAGCCCATAGAAATCTCGTTTGTTCTTCAGCCATAGCAATTCGAAATATACCGCTTTGAGAATGCCCGCTTCGGAACCTTCATTGAGTGCCTGCGGGCATTCAAAAATCACCTTGCGCGTCTCGTAGTAGTTAATTGAGTCCTTAGGCAATCTTCTTAGGAATGGCAATGTGTCTGCAGATACTCCCCCACCTACGGCGGTCACCAGACCCTTGGCATGGGTTTTGGTTACGACATCCTTTGTGATCTCGAACACTCTATCGCCATTTATATCGTCGCGACTTAGTCCTGCAGAACCGCTCATATCCACGCGTCCTATCACGATGCCATCCAATTCTTCAATCTCAGGCAGGGCCAGCATCGCATCAAGATTTTTGCACGTGGTAACCGTCTCGACATTAATTACAAACTTGACCTGATCTCTCTCATCATCTGGAAACGCAAGCTTAATTGCAGCAAGGAACTTTTTAAGCGCATAAGGCGTTTCCACCATGGGAGCCACTATCCTGCTAACTCCAAGTACGCGCGCTTCATACATATCGCGAATCGCCTCGCATCCTCCGATTTTGAGCGTAAGGCCAAGCCCGGCAGCGCTGATCACCTCTTTTAAGCGCATTGCCTCTTCAAGGCGCGTACCCTCCGCTTCAAATTCCGCTTTCACACCGATGACATGGTGATTTTTCTTCAAGTCACTCAGAACCTCGACCATTTGTCGTTCAATTTTGTTCATCAAAATCTCCCAATTTCAGTGTAATAATCTGATCACGTCCAGTCTGTATTATTTTCATTGCGGTTAATCCCTCTTGTTCCTTCAAGCTTTATTTTTCGCTCATCAGATTTTGCACTTGCTTCTGTTGTCAGGCAATCCCATAAGCTCCTTGTGAAGGCTCGTAATTCCTGCATTAGCTTGCCGAAGCAGTCGGCTGCCGTTATTTACTGCTATCCCAGGGATCAATAAGCATATTCTCTAGAAACTCTGCACGATCGAGAAAAGGATACATGTCTTCTAGCGGCTTGGAGATCATGGTGCCGTCTGGCTTCACTTCGGATGCCAGTTTTGGATATAGAAGCTGATCGGGTGCCATCATGATCTCGCATAAAGCCGGCCCTGGCACTGCTAATGTCTGACAAATTTTCTCCAACAGTTCTTCATGATTGGCAGCCTGATTGGATTGAATGCCGTAAGCGGCGCAGATTTTTTGAATATCAGGAAAAGTTACGCCACTACTCGGATCGGCTGCAACATAGCCACCCGGGAAATAAGCATCCTGGGTAAGACGTATGGAAGTATAGCCATTGTTGTTGAGCAGAAAAATCTTGATGGGCAGCTTGTGGTGAACAATAGTCTGCAATTCCTGCAGGTTCATCTGGATGCTGCCGTCACCGGCGATGCAAATAACCTGTTTGCGGTCATTGGCAAAGCACGCTCCGATAGCGGCCGGCAGGTCATAGCCCATTGCAGCGCAGCCCGTGTTGGTGAACAGACGCTGCCCTTTCTTGAGTTTGATGGCCTGGAAGGTGCAGGTATTTGCCGCTCCATTGGCAAGAACAATAACGTCGCTGGAAGACAGCTCACCGGAGAGAATGTCAACGAAATGGAATGAGTTGACGTAACCCTTTTGTGCGCGCCATTCCGGGGTCACACTAGGGTAGCGATGACGTCTTTCGCGACACCACCCAATCCATTTTTCCTTGCGTGGCAATGGGCTGCCACGCAGTTGCCGCGCCATTTCTTCCAGCAGGATCTTGGCATCGCAATGGACTGGCATATCGGGGAAAATAGTGGGCTTTTTGAGTTCGGCAGGATCGATGTCAACGATGATTTTGTACGCTGCACGAGCGAATGCTTTAAACAGGTAAGAAACGGTTCTAACCCCGAGCCGAACCCCGATGGTCAGCAGGACATCAGCGTTCTGGATGATGAAGTTGCTGGATCGGTCGCCTGTGACGCTGGGGCGGCCGAAGAATAATGGGTGGTCGGAGTGAATAACATCATTGCCACCCATCCCCGTTTGCACGGGTACACCGAGCAGGTCGATCACTTCGTGAAAGAGGTCCATGGCTCCAGCAAGGCGAATGCCGTTGCCAGCCAGAAATACTGGTCGCTCGGCTGCACGAATACGCTCGATAATGATTGCTGCCTGTGCCTTGACGGTTTCCAAGTCGAAGCAAATCCGATCCTCGGCCAGACTGTAGGGCAATAACTCATCCTCATCGATCATGGCCGCCTGGACGTCCAGGGGAATGTCCAGCCAAACCGGGCCAGGCCGCCCATTGCGGGCAAGATAAAGAGCTTTTTCAAAGTGGTAGCAAATGCTCTTGGGGTCGCGCACCATCACGGCATATTTGGTGATTGATCGGACAATGGCAATGATGTTGGCTTCCTGATCGCCGAGCTGACGCAGTGGTAATCCGGTACTCTCAACCGTCGTGCCATATTTTATCTGTCCGGAAATGAACATTCCGGGGATGGAGTCCAGCCATAGCCCCAATACGCCGGTAAGCGTATTGGTGCCACCTGGGCCGCTGGTAACAATGGCTACACCCAGATTGCCTGTCGTGCGGGAGTAACCTTCAACAGCAATTGCACAAGCCTGTTCGTGGTGGTTGCAAACGTATTCCAGATCCTTATTTCTGCCGATGGCATCATTGAGGTGCATGGCTCCGCCACCGGAGATCATGAACACGTGGCGGACGCCCGCCTCGGCAATACGTTTTGCCAGATAATCCGCTACTTTAATTTTCATGAGGGTTGCTCCCAGCCATGCCAACGGGCAGTTTTGATGATGGCCTGTTCCAAGGTGGTAGTTTGTGTGAGACCAAGTTCAGTTTCGGCACGCTTTACTGAAGGCACATACCGTTTGGGCACAGTTCCCGGCTGCGGTTGCTGCGTGATGTGAATACCACCACCGCCAAGCGTCGTGTTGACGAGTGCGGCAAGCTCTGCAATGCTGAGGGCTCGGCTTGAGCCAATATTGTAAGGGTGGGCTGTCTGACCACATAGCAGAACTGTCCATAGCCACAAAGTCAGATCTGCTGCATACAGGTAAGAGCGGTATGGCGTACCGTCACCACTGATGGAAATCGTATTCTTGGCCATGGCATCGCGGATGAAATTGCCAATCGCGAAGTGGCTATCGAGTGGCAAGTAAGGACCGACAAAGGCAAAGCAACGTGCCAGTTTGGTCTCGATACCATACTGCTTGGCATACAGAGCGCACAACATTTCTGCAGCACGCTTGCCTTCTGCATAAGCGGCTCCTGCATCGGAGCAGTCTGGACCGATAGTGTCGGATTCAGAGCTGTGGGATATGTGCGATGGTTGATCACCATATACTGCACCCGAGCTGAGGAAAAGGAATTTTTTTGCTCCGGATTGCACGGCAATATCAAGTGCTCGCCGCGTTCCTGCCACAATAGTATCAAACATGAGGATGGGGTCTTCTGCATTCAATTTGGCACTGGCATCGGTGGCGCCATGGATAACGAATGAAAAATCTTTCTCTGGGCAGGTGATGGCTCTTATGTCGCCCTGCAATAATTTAATGCTAGGGTGGTGCGCCAAATGAGGTATTTTTCTGCTAACAGCCTCAGCATTACGTGTCAGGACGACAGCGCTCATGTCCAGATCTAGGTGATCATTCAACCAGACAAAGCTTTCCAGCAGCCAAGTGCCGATAAATCCCGTGCCCCCAGTTATGAAGAATCGCGCACCTTTGAGATCGGGCCAAAGCATCTGTCCACGATCAAGGATGCTATTGAGGTCTTCTGCCAGTCGGTTTTGCACGGCGTATTACCAACCACTCACGCCGAAGAATGTCTCAATCCGGTCGCAGATGTAATCAAGCATTGCATCATTCAGTCCCGGATAAACGCCGATCCAGAAGGTGCTGTTCATAATGGCGTCGGTGTTAATGAGTTCACCACTGACACGATACGTCCTGCCTTGAAAATAGGGCTGGCGGGTGAGGTTGCCGGCAAACAGCAGACGCGTGCCGACTTTGTGTTGATCAAGGTACTTGAGAAGCTCAACCCGCGCGATACCCGCTGAGTCTCGGACGGTGATCGGGAAGCCGAACCAGGATGGATCGCTGCCAAGTGTTGCCTCGGGCAGGATCAGAAATTCCTCACAAGATTTCAGCCGGTCTTTGAGGAAGACGAAGTTGCGTTTGCGTGCCTCGATGAATCCAGGCAACCTGTCCATCTGCGCCAATGCGCAGGCCGCCTGCATATCTGAGATCTTGAGGTTGTAGCCAAGGTGTGAGTAGGTGTACTTGTGGTCATAGCCAAATGGTAGTGTACCGAGCTGCCAGCCGAAGCGCTTGCCGCAGGTGTTGTCCTTGCCGGGCTGACAGTAACAATCACGTCCCCAGTCACGAAAGGATTCGATGATACGTTTGAGGTCGTTATTGTTGGTGAAGATTGCTCCACCCTCGCCCATGGTGATGTGGTGCGCGGGGTAGAAGCTTAAGGTGCCGATGTCGCCGAAGGTGCCGACAAGCTTTTCGTCGTAAGTAGATCCAAGCGCATCGCAGCAATCTTCAATCAGCCAGAGGTTATATTTCTTGGCAATGTGGACGATTTTAGCGAGATTGTAGGGATTGCCCAGCGTATGGGCCAGCATGATCGCTTTGGTTTTATCCGATATCGCGGCTTCGATCAATGCCGGATCAATGTTGTAAGTGGGGATGTGCACGTCCACAAACACCGGCACCGCTCCGTATTGCAGAATGGGGTTAACCGTAGTGGGGAAGCCGGCGGCAACGCTGATGACCTCGTCACCCGGCTTGATAGCGCGTTCACCGAGTTGCGGCGAAGTTAATGCTGAAAAAGCCAGCAGGTTGGCGGATGAACCAGAATTGGTGGTGAGTACGTGTTTTACACCTAGGAAATCTGCCAAGCGCTGCTCGAAGGCCTCATTGAAACGCCCAGTGGTAAGCCATCCATCCAGGGATGCCTCGACCATATTTTTCAATTCGCTCGCTCCAAGTACTTTGCCAGATGGCGGGATAACGCTGGTGCCAGCTTGAAATGGCTTCTCCGCAAAATGCAACGCACTGTATTGTTCGACCAGATCGAATATCTGTTGTTTCAACTCTGCCTTATCCACTTCAAACCCCTGCTTAGTGTTTTTGAGAACTATCGTCATATGCGCTGATCTGCTGTAGCGTTAGTTCACGCATGTTTCTTCCATCCCGATATGCGCGGTGCCAGTCGATAATTGCACTCAATGTGTCTTCGAGATGCCATTTTGGATGCCAGTCCAAGCGCGCTTTTGCTTTGGAACAATCCAATTTCAGGTAATGCGCCTCGTGCGGATGATCGCCCCCATCCAGCATCCAGCTCGCGCCTTCTCCCCACATGCCGGTTAGCCGCTCGGCGATCCATAATACCGGTTTGGCATCTTCATCGTTTGGCCCAAAGTTCCAGCCTTCCGCGTAACCTGCGCCCGCTTCATAGAGCTTTTGTGCGAGCAGCAGGTAGCCACTCAGGGGCTCCAGTACATGCTGCCATGGCCGGGTAGCGTGGGGGTTGCGAATGTTTACCGGCTTGCCTTGCATAATGGCATGCATTATATCCGGAATGAGCCGATCCTCTGCCCAGTCGCCGCCGCCGATCACATTACCCGCTCTTGCCGAAGCCAAAGCTAGGCCATGCTCTGCAAAATTATTTGGGTTGAAGTATGAGTTTCGGTAGGCAGATGCGACCAGTTCGGCGCAACCTTTGCTGCTGCTGTAGGGATCGTATCCGCCCATCGGTTCGTTCTCCCGATAGCCCCACACCCACTCGCGATTCTCATAGCATTTGTCGCTCGTCACGTTGACGATGGCCCGTACGCTACCGGTCAGTCTTGCGGCTTCCAGCAGGTGGACAGTGCCCATCACATTGGTGGAATAGGTTTCGATTGGGTTGATGTAGGAATAGCGTACCAAAGGTTGCGCAGCCATATGGATGACGATCTCAGGCTGGTGTTTCACGAATGTGGATGAAAGTGCAGGAAAGTCGCGTATATCCCCAACGAGACTGGTCATGCCTTCAGCAGCATTTGCAGCGATAAATAGACTTGGATCGGTGGGTGGTGGCAGTGCGTAGCCAACCACTTGCGCACCCATGGATTGTAGCCATAGAGAAAGCCAGCTCCCTTTGAAACCGGTATGACCGGTTAGCAGTACAACCTTACCTGCCCAAAATGATCTGTCTACCATGTTTTCCATGGCGCCTTGCCGCTTACCCATAATTCTTCCAGATGGTTTTTGTCACGTAATGTGTCCATAGGCTGCCAGAAACCATGATGGAGATAGGCGGAGAGTTGGCCTGTCTGCGCCAAGCGTTCCATCGGTTCCTTTTCCCAGAGAGTGTGGTCACCCTCTATATAGTCGAACACCTTGGGGGAGAGTACAAAAAAGCCACCGTTGATCCAACTGCCATCGCCCCGGGGCTTCTCTTGGATATGCAGAATGTCGCTGCCAGATAGTTCCAATGCGCCAAAACGTCCCGGTGGTTGCGTTGCTGTCAACGTGGCAAGCTTGCCATGTTGTTTGTGGAATGCGATTAAGCGCGTGATGTCAACATCACCGATGCCGTCGCCATAGGTGCAGCAAAAATCCTCATTCCCAACATAACTGGCGACACGCTTGATGCGACCACCGGTCATGGTTTCCTCGCCAGTGTCCACCAGCGTCACCCGCCAGGGTTCGGCGTTGCGCTGATGAACTTCCATTTTATTGGATTCCATATCAAAAGTGACATCCGACATGTGCAGAAAGTAATTGGCAAAGTACTCTTTGATCACATAGCCTTTGTAGCCACAGCAGATAATGAAATCATGGATGCCATGGGCCGAATAGGTCTTCATGACGTGCCATAAAATTGGCTTGCCACCAATTTCAACCATGGGCTTGGGCCGAGTAGACGTTTCCTCGCTGATGCGAGTACCGAGACCGCCTGCGAGAATGATTGCTTTCATATTACTCCCTCATATCATCATTGCGAGTTGCCAGACCACCCTGGCGGTCTATATTGTAACGCTGAACAGGAATTAGCTTACTGCTGAGATCGTATACCACGATCAACTGTATGCTGGTCATATCCTCATCTCATATTTCGGAAAAAGTTGCACTTCGTCGTCGAATCCACGAAACTGCACGGATCTGACCCAGCCAGAGTCGAACAACAGCGGAATAACAGTGAGATAACAGCAAACATGTATTCATTTCTGAAGGATATTTTGTCAGTTTTCCTGGTGGCGCTTTACGGGCTAAAGGGCGGCTACACCAAAGTGAACGTTAGAGGTCAACCGATTCGTGTCGCCGTGGATCATTGGCGGACTCTGATGCGGGCCAAAACCTACTCCATCAAGGAGCCGGATACGCTGGACTGGCTCGACAGCTTTGAGCCCGATTCATGCTATTTTGATCTGGGCGCGAATATTGGCCAGTATTCACTGTACCCGGCGAAGAAATATGGCGACAAGGTGCGGGTGTATGCCTTTGAGCCGCAGGGCCTCAATTACTATTCGCTGAACAGGAACATCTACTTAAACAAGCTTGAAAAGAACATCACGGCTTATTGCGTCGCCGTATCCGGTGAGAGTGGATTTTCCCAATTGTACATTCCCAAGTTCATCCCGGGCGGAAACCGTTCCCAGTTTGGTAGCGAAGACCTGAAGAACATGAAAAGACCGGCCAGCCATATTCAAGGCATGTTCGGGGTAACGCTGGATGATTTATGCGACAAATGGGGGTTTCCGTTCCCCAACTACATCAAGATAGACGTTGACGGTATCGAGATTGCAATTCTCAAAGGTGCCGAGAAAGTGTTAAGAAATCCCGCGCTTAAGTCCATTACCATAGAACTGGGCACTGTTGAAGAGCAACAGGAAGCGGTCAGTCTGCTGGAACAGGCCGGATTCAAGGTGAAGTTCAAGACGACCGAGAATTGGGGCGAAACCTGCTTTGTATTTGATCGAATTTGATTGGTAACCCAAGTTTCATCTTCACTCCCGTTCCTTCCTGTAGGGCGACTATCCCCATTATTCCCTCAGTCCAGATAGGCGCGTTGGATAGGATGGAGGCTATCATCAAGTTCGTACACCAGTGGTCGGCCGGTGTCGATGGTCAATCTCATCGCCTGGGCAGCGGACAGGCTTTCCAGCAACAGCCGCAACGCGCGCAGAGCATTCTTGTGCGAGACAATCAGAACCCGCTTTCCGCACTGGATCTGGGGCACGATGGTTTCCTGCCAGTAAGGCTGTACGCGCAGCAGGGTCTGCTGCACACTCTCTGCCAGCGGCAAATCCTTTTTGCTGATGTTTGAATAACGCGGCTGGTTTCCCGGGCAGCGCACATCACTGGGATCAAGGGGCGGTGGTGCTGCGGCGAATTGCAATTGGCATTTGATTACCGGCCACAGACCAAATTGCCGGACAGCGCCCAGACGGCTGTATCCTTCCATGGCGCCAAAGTGGCGTTCGTTCAGGCGCCAGCTCTGCTGCACCGGCAGTTGGGCCAGCCCCATTGCTGTCAATACGATGCGTACCGTATCGGTGGCGCGCTGGAGTTCCGAGGTAAAACACAGATCAAACGCATGTCCCGTCTGCCTGAGCAGGCGGCCGGCCCGTTCCGATTCCTGTTCGCCTTGCGGGCTAAGTGCGCTATCGCTCCAACCGGTGAAACGTCCTTCCTGGTTCCAGATGCTTTGCCCGTGTCGCATCAGAACAAGTTGCGTCATGCGCCGCCCTGCCGGTGCAGCATGCTGTCACTGGTCATAATTCGCCGGTCAACGTGTTGCTGCTGACGCTTCGCTCCAGATGCGCCGCAGCGCATCCCACAGGCCCTTGCGCAGGGTTTGCAGGTAAAGCGTGTTGTCACTCAGGCCGTTTACCAGACGACGCTGCGCCTTGCCGAGGTTGTGGTAGGGCATGCTCATGAAGAGATGATGCGTGGCGTGATAGCGCAGACCCACCGGTGCCCATAAGCCGGTAATGAACAAGTTGCCAGGGACATTGATGGAATCGAGATACTGTTCGGCGAACTCCATCTTGTGTTCACCGGGGTTGCGGTAGGCATGCGCGGCGAGCGTGCGCAGCGAGTTGAGAAAGAAAATGAACATGCCGATCACATACCAGAGAATCAGTGGCTGCGAACAGGAAAGTGGCGAATTCCTGCAGCCGCCAGTTTTTGTCATTGCGGATGGCGTTTTCCGCACGCTTGTAATTCATATCGATGGTGAGGGACGACGCCCGTTCCCAGACAAATTTGCGCAGCGGCGGGATCAGATAAGACAGCGGCGTCAGCAGCAGAAAGCGGCCGATAAAGGCCAGCGGCAAAGCAAACGACAGCAGCACGTAGCTGATCATCTCCGCCGGTTTGCGGGTGGCAAAGGGGACATACTCGCCATCCTTGCTGGTACCGTAGACATCGGGTTTGTGATGGTCGTTGTGTACGCCGTCATAGGTAAAGGATGGGATCAGCAGCGGGATGCCGCAAATGAGGTTCCACACCAGACGGAATGTCTGGAATGTGCCTTTTTTCAGGTGCGCCAGTTCGTGAATGAAAATCACCGCACGATAAAGGGCGAATGTTGCGACCACACAGGCCAGAATCTGCCACACAGAAAATAGCGGCGTGTACAGGGCGGTCGCAAAGGCGGCCCAGCCCAGGGTGATGTGAAAAAGAAAGTCCAGCCAGTAAATCCAGGGGTTGGGCGTCATCAGATCGCGCACCAGTTCATGCGCTTCGCGCAGCGGAAACTCCCGGGCAGCAGTCGCACCCGTCATTTTCTGTTTTTGCCCGGTGGCCGGTGTATCGTTATCCGGATCAGGGCTTTCATGTATTTGTGATTGCGGTTGCTGCATGCCGTAGATTAAACCGTCAGGCGTACGCTAAGAATACAAATTTGCGAGTGTCTGCTGCGCTGTCCGCGTCTGCGGCAAACCTGGCAGGTGATGCGCAATGCAGGCTCATGCGAATACCTCGGCATCGGTCAGACTCATTCCCTGCGCATCCTTGGTCGAGACGATGGGTTGCGTGGTGAGTGGCCAGGCAATCCCGATCTTGGGATCGTTCCAGACGAGGCTGCGCTCAAACTCGGGCGCGTAGTAGTCAGTGGTTTTGTACAGAAAGTCGGCACTGTCGCTCAGCACGTAAAAGCCATGGGCAAATCCCGGCGGAATCCACAACTGGCGGTGGTTGTCTTCGCTCAGTTCCACACCCACCCATTGGCCAAAGGTGGCAGAGGATTTGCGGATATCCACGGTCACGTCAAATACCGCGCCCCGCACCACGCGCACCAGTTTCCCCTGGGGTTGCTGGATCTGGTAATGCAGGCCACGCAGCACGCCCTTGGCCGAGCGGCTGTGATTGTCCTGCACAAAGTTCACGTCCAGCCCGGTAGCCTGGCTGAAAGCCCGCTGGTTGAAGCTTTCAAAGAAAAAGCCGCGGGCATCGCCAAAGACTTTGGGTTCAATGATCAGAACTGCGGGGATCGTGGTAGGGATTGCCTTCAAGACTGTATCCTTTCTTGCAGCAAGCGCAGCAGATATTGGCCATAGCCATTCTTGGCCAGGGGCTGAGCCAGTTTCTCAAGCTGTTCGGCAGTGATGAAACCCCGGCGATAGGCGATCTCTTCCGGGCAGGCGACCTTGAGACCCTGGCGGTGCTCAATGGTTTCGATAAAGTTGCTGGCTTCTATCAGACTCTCGTGAGTGCCCGTATCCAGCCAAGCATAACCACGCCCCATGATTTCGACGTTGAGCTGATCGCGCTGCAGATAGATGCGGTTGACATCAGTTATTTCCAGCTCGCCACGGACGGAAGGCTGGAGATGGGCGGCGATATCGATGACCTGATTATCGTAGAAATACAGGCCGGTGACGGCATAGTTGCTCTTGGGTTGGGAAGGTTTTTCTTCCAGCGATGTGGCCCGGTTCTGGGCGTCAAACGCAACCACGCCGTAACGTCCTGGATCCTGCACATGGTAAGCGAATACTGTTGCACCTTCAGTTTCAAGCATGGCGCGTTCGAGCTGCATATGCAGATCGTGGCCATAAAAAATGTTATCGCCCAGCACCAGCGCACTGGGATGATGGCCGATAAAATCCCTGCCGATAATGAAGGCCTGGGCCAATCCGTCCGGACTGGGCTGCATGGCATATTGCAGATTAAGCCCCCAATCGCTGCCGTCGCCCAGCAGTTGTTCAAAACGCGGTGTATCTTGTGGCGTGGAGATGATGAGGATATCGCGTATGCCCGCCAGCATCAGGGTGCTCAGGGGGTAGTAAATCATCGGCTTGTCGTAAATGGGCAGCAGTTGCTTGGAGACTGCCTTGGTCACGGGGTAGAGCCGGGTACCGGAACCGCCGGCGAGAATGATGCCTTTCCTGGTGAGTGGAGAGTGGCTAGTAGGAAGTGAGGAGTTGGAAGTAGTGAGTTGAGTCATATTGTGCCCAATTTTTTGTGCAAACCAGTTAGTAACTTTCCGGTGCTATTGGCCAGTTCAAAGGCGGGGTGGTCTGGTGCGGCGAAGCCAAGCATAGTTGCCAGTTGTAATTGGGTTTCAAGTTCGGCCAACGAGCCTCGCGCTATCCCAATGAAATTCAGGAACTCCTTTGCACCGTTCCGGCCCGCACCTTCGGCAATATTGCTCGGGATTGACACGGCTGCCCGTCTCATTTGCTGCGAGAGTCCATAACGTTCCTCTGCCGGGAAATCAGACGTCATTTGATATACAGCTTTTACCAGTTGCATCGCGAATTTCCAAGCTTCCAGTTGTTCGTGTGGTTTGGCCATTTACCCCCCCTTCTGGTGAGTAGCAAGTGGTGAGTAGTAAGTAGTGAATGGTGAGTGGTGAGTGGTGAGTGGTGAGTAGGAAGTAGGGAGTGGAAAAACAATTGTAGCCCATGCCACATGTACCTTGCACGTTGACCTACAGTTTCTCACTTACCACTCACCACTCACCACTCACCACTTACTATTTACCACTCCCCAGAATCTCATCCAGCATGCGCGCCACGCCAGTTTGCCACAACGGCAGGTGCAAATCGAAGCTGGTTTGCAGTTTGCCGGTGTCCAGCCGCGAGTTCAGGGGTCGCCGGGCGGGCAGAGGAAACGCGCTGGTCGGTACCGGGATCACATTTTCCGCGGTGGTCTTGAGTTCAATTCCGGCTTGACGCGCGCGATCCAGCACAAAACAGGCATAACCGTGCCACGAGGTTTCACCTGCGGCAGCCAGATGGTACAGGCCGGACAGTTCCGGCCGCTGCCGGGCCGTGCGGATGGCATGGGCGGTGACATCCGCCAGCAGATCGGCACCGGTGGGAGCGCCGATCTGATCGTCGATGACGGTCAGACGCTCACGTTCCTGGGCCAGGCGCAGCATGGTCCTGGCGAAATTGCCGCCGCGTGCGGCATAGACCCAACTGGTGCGGAAGATCAGATGCTGGCAGCCTGCAGCACGGATGGCTTCTTCGCCCGCCAGCTTGGTGGAGCCATATACACTCAATGGTGCGGGGGGGTCGGTTTCCACCCAAGGCTTGCTGCCACTGCCGTCAAACACGTAGTCGGTGGAGTAATGAATCAGCCAGCTCCCCAGCTTGCGCGCTTCCTGTGCGAGTATGCCTGGAGCCAGCGCATTGATGGTGCGGACCAGTTCCGGTTCGCTCTCGGCTTTGTCTACCGCGGTATAGGCAGCGGCATTGACGATTACATCCGGAGCAATTGTGCGCACGGTCTGGGCAATGTCGTCCAGACGGGTGAAGTCGCCGCACGGTTGCTGGCTATCGGCATCCAGTGCGATCAGTTCGCCCAGAGGCGCGAGACTGCGCTGCAGTTCCCAGCCTACCTGGCCACCCTTGCCGAACAACAGAATTTTCATCAACCGCGCTCCTGGTAATTCTTTTCGACCCATGTCCGGTAAGCGCCCGACTGCACATTACTGACCCAGCTCTGGTTGTCCAGATACCACTGCACGGTTTTGCGGATGCCGGTTGCGAAGGTTTCAGCCGGCTTCCAGCCCAGTTCATGCTCGATCTTGCTGGCATCGATAGCGTAGCGGCGGTCATGGCCGGGGCGGTCGGTGACGTAAGTGATTAGGGAGCGGTAAGTGGGCAGTGGAGAGTGGGGAGTGGTGAGTGGCAAATGGGGAATGGTAAGTGGTAAGTGGGAAGTGGGAAGTGGGCGGAGCTCGTCCAGTAGCGCACAAACGGTATGGACGATTTCGATATTGGGTTTTTCGTTGCAGCCGCCGATGTTATAGACCTCGCCTACCCGGCCGGCTGCGAGCACGCGGCGGATGGCGCTGCAATGGTCTTTGACATACAGCCAGTCGCGGATTTGCTGGCCGTCACCGTAGACTGGCAACGACTTGCCTGCGAGCGCATTGACGATCATCAGCGGAATGAGTTTCTCCGGGAAATGGTAGGGGCCGTAGTTGTTGGAGCAGTTGGTGGTGAGTACCGGCAGGCTATAGGTGTGATGATAGGCGCGCACCAGATGGTCACTAGCGGCTTTGCTGGCCGAGTAAGGGCTGTTGGGTTCATAACGGCGAGTTTCACTGAAAGCCGGTTCATCCTTGGCCAGTGAGCCGTAGACCTCGTCGGTCGAGACATGAAGAAAGCGGAAGCTCTGTTTTGTCTCGTCGTTCAATCCATTCCAGTAGGCGCGCACGGTTTCCAGCAGCCGGAAGGTGCCGACGATGTTGGTCTGGATAAAGTCTTCCGGGCCGTGGATGGAACGATCCACATGGCTTTCGGCGGCGAAATTGATGAGCGCCCGCGGCTGGTGCTGCGCCAGCAAGCCGGCTACCAGGGTGGAATCAGCGATGTCGCCGTGGACGAAGATGTGCCGCGGATCCGCTGTCAGCGAAGCGAGATTCTGCAAATTGCCCGCATAGGTGAGCGCATCGAGATTGACAATCGCTTCATCGGATTGTGTCAGCCAATCCAGCACAAAATTTGCGCCAATGAACCCGGCGCCGCCTGTTACTAGAATCATTCGCAATTCCTGAGTCGTATTGCATACGTTGCTGTTGCAGCGGATGCGGTTTCGTTCTGGTTGATAATTTTACCTTACGTCAGGAGGTACAGGTTTTTTGTAGTTTCCATTTGCAACACAGCCTGACTAGAACTCCTCGTTATCCCGCAGATAACGCCATTTCCCCACGGGCAGATCGCCCAGTTTTATGCGGCCGATGCGGACGCGTTTTAACCCGGTGACTTTCAGTCCGACCAGTTCGCACATGCGGCGGATCTGGCGCTTCTTGCCTTCCCGCAGAATGAAGCGCAATTGATCCTGATTCTGCCAGCTCACCTGCGCGTGTTTCAGCGCTGCGCCGTCCAGACTCAGACCATGATTCAGCAGATCCAACTGCTGCTTCGACAGCGTTCCTTGTACCCGCACCAGGTATTCCTTCTCGATCGCGGAATCGGCGCCAATCAGTTGTTTGGCGATACGGCCATCTTGCGTCAGTACCAGCAGACCCTGCGAATCGATATCCAGTCTCCCTGCCGGGGCCAGGCCTTTCAGGTGCATCGGGCTGAATCGTTGCGGCGATTGATCGCCATGAAAACGGGATTCCTCATTGATCAGAGTGACTGCCGGCTGATAACCGGGTTCCGGCTGTCCTGATACGTAGCCGATGGGCTTGTTCAGCAGTATCGTCACCCGGCCATGCTGCTGCGCTTGTGCGGCCTTGTCGAGCTTGATTTTCTGCGCAGGATAAATCTTCGTGCCCAGCTCAGTGATGCGCTCGCCATCCACAAACACCCAGCCGCGTTCGATGTAGCTGTCCGCTTCTCTGCGGGAACAGAGACCTTGTGCGGACATGAGTTTGGACAGGCGGATCTTTTCCATGAAAGGTGTTGTGGGGTTGTGCACGGCTTCAGTTGCGTCCGGGCATTATAATTTGAAGCCCTGTGCCGTTTCAGTTAAAATTCGACCTTTCCAGGCGCGTAGCTCAGCTGGTTAGAGCACCACCTTGACATGGTGGGGGTCGTTGGTTCGAGTCCAATCGCGCCTACCAAAATATTGGTTAAA
>JAPLQS010000027.1 GCA_026399575.1 Nitrosospira sp.
GTGCCGCCGAGTTCCATCGATTGGCGGAACCGCTGGAGCCGGAACTGGATCACCAGCACACGGGATCAGAATCCGTGCAATGCTTGCTGGGCCTTTGCCGGTACCGCATTGGTCGAAGCCATGGTGCGCATCGAACACTCCATGTGGACCCGCCTGTCGGAAGGTGATGTTCATCGCGGCGTGGGTAAAACCTGCCCTGATCTCGGTAATATGGGGGAAGTATCCACCTTCTTCGCCAACAACGGTATCTGTGATCCCGGTTCCTGGCCGTGGCGTACTGATACCCCGCCCTACGCGCCGACGCCTGACCGCAACGGCCGTTCGGTACGCGGCCCTGCCTTTGAGGTGGTCTCGATCGCCAACTCGAAAAACTGGCTGGATACGGTCGGCCCGCTGGTGACATGGATCGATGTCTACAACGATTTCAGCGGGGTAAACGGCACCGTCTACCGGCGCAGCACCAATCCATCCAACGCCTTGCGCGGCGGCCATTTTATGCTGATCATAGGCTACAGCGACACGCTGGGCGCGTGGCTATGCAAGAACTCGTGGGGCACCGGCTGGGGCGTCAACGGCGTGGGCTGGATTGCTTATGGTCAGTGCAGGATCGATACTTTCGGGCGCTATGGCGTTCGCAACACGAATCCCGACCCGTGGACCAAGCGCCGTCTCCATAACGGTAACCTGTACGAGAGCGGCAACGGGGCGTTGCACCGTAACCTCGAGGTGGTTGGTTCCAATGGTTCGCGCGTACAGCACCGTTGGCGCGAGGGCAGCCCGCCGTGGACATGGGGAGCAGCATCAGCATTCGCCACGGATGCCGCAGTCTGTCCGACTCTGATCGGCACGACTTTTAACCGTAACATGGAGATCGTCTACACTACCACCAGCGGGCGTTTGCACCATTGGTGGACGGGCGGCGGCGGCAGCGGGCCGTGGAAAGACGGCGGTGTGTTCGGTCCGGCTGGCTGCAATGGGGTACCGGGTTTTGTTCAGGGCGACTACAATGCACCGGGCAACTTCGAAGTCGTGGTGTCGGTGGGTAACCGGTTGCAACACATCTGGCGCGATGGCGGCGGGTGGCACAATGGCGCGCTGTTCGGCAACAACATTGCCAGATCAGGCGCGACGCTGGTGCAGGGCTCCTATGGCACGCCGCACGGCAATCTGGAGTGTGTCGCGGTACGTACCGACGGCACCATGCAGCACTTCTGGCGGAATGAAGCAACATTCGCGTGGACTGCTGGTGCCATTTTCGGGTCCGCTGTCAGCAGCCCGCCGGTGATGATACAAGGTCAGTACGGTATGCAAAATGAGCTCGGCCCCCACGGCAATTTCGAGCTGTGCGTGGCTGTCGGCGGACGTGTGCAGCACTGGTGGCGGTGGAACTCAGCCGGGAGCGATATGGGCTGGCGGCAAAGCGCTGTCTTTGGCCATGATGTCCAGGCTGTTGCGGGTCTATGTGAAGGATCATGGGGTATGAATCTGGAATTAATCGTGCTGCGAACTGACAGCAAGCTGCAGCACTACTGGCGCGACGGCTCCGGTTGGCACGAGGGAGCGATAATCGGGCCGGCATGACCATTGATCTGTCAAATCTACCACGACACATCACGCTGGCAGCGGGGGAACGGATTGTGATCCCGCTGCCGTCCTATGCCAACTCGGGCAACACCTGGTCGGCTACTTGCGTACGCGGTCATGGGATAGCTCAGGTAGCGGTCGAATTGGGCGAACTTCCTGTCACGGCAGATTCGCGGGGTGATGGTACTGCCGAGCCTCCTCCGCTCATGCTTGCTTCGGAGCAGGCGGTGGTTTCGGGGCTGGCTGGGGGCGAGGCGGTTTGGCAACTGCTGCTGTCCCGTTCCTTCGGTTCCGCACCAGTGGCGGCGGCGCACGAACTGCGCGTTACAGTCGTGGCCGCTACGTAGCCCCATACGTCACGGCAAGATCAGACCCGTAGCTCATGTATCAGGACATCGCCATGACATTGCGCTATCGATTCACCACTCCCCTTGCCGCCATTCTGCTGGTTTCAATGCTGGGGTGTGTATCAGCGCCCAGGCAAGAACAAATGGATGAATCCGCTACGCTGCGGCCGAATGAATTGCCCCAGTCTGGCACATTGATGCCCAAGCAGGAACAAGCGGTCGAATCTGTTGATGATGTTGTCATTACTGCTCGGATAAAGGAGGCGATTCTCAACGAACCCTCCTTGCGCAGGGAGAAAATCAGCGTTGAAACTTTCCAAGGTACGGTTCAGTTAGGTGGCTTCGTCAGTACCTTCTTTGCCAGGGACAAAGCGATCAAAATTGCACGCAGCATCAAAGGGGTCATAGCTGTCAAGGATGAGATGCGGCTCATGGGACAGTACTGAGCCGCCGCGTTGCTGATTCGCTGCCACGCGGCATGGACATGGTAATGCGCGTATATTCAGGTTTGATTCAGCACACTGAAATTCTTCCTCATTGCGTCAACGACCAGCCCTATAAGAATCTCAAGCACTTGTTGCTCCACCCATTCCGGTACATATGGAATCTCGAGCGATTTGTTGAGACGAGAGCCTAGCACCAGTTTCAGCTCTTCGGCATCCTTGTCGGAAATCCCGTCGCCCGTGTCTTTAATCAAGCCATAAAGCTCATTGGGTATGTTTTTATAGAGCAAGCGATCAAACATCCTGACGGTTTTCACAAAAATAATTTGTTCGGTTCCTTCCACGATAAAAGGAAGATCGATCTTCGCGTTCAACTTTGAAGCCAATGCCTCCACTTCCTCATCAGATAGCATTTCTACCTGTACATCAAACTCATGCAAAACCTGTTTTCTTTGCTCTTCAGTCAGAGTGATAGCTGGCATTTTTAGTCTCCATGAATGTAATGTGCCCGGAAGTTGCCAGACAGGGTTGGGCTTACCTATCCAACTGCATAACCTGGAGAAGTTACATGAAGTGCCGAGCAAGCCGCTCTTCAAATCCATTGGACTTCCGCATTTGCGGTGCAGTAATTATTTGTAGAACAGATTGGTCAAATTTCAAGCAAAGGGGTTAAAGAGATCAACTGATGAGACTGATTTGCAAACAAATTTGATTTATAAGATTGGGTTTCCTATGGTGATTCAGGAGATTGGGTTTTCTGTTGTTCGATGAAAGAAGCGGGGCATTGTCGAAGACACACTATGAGGGGATAGTTCTATGAGCCGACCGATTTTGCGATTGAACGATGGCTACGACCACACCTCACCCGAACTGCGCGATGAAGTGAGGGAGCTGCAAAACGAGTTGAGGCAGGAAGGCTACGCGCTCGAAGCTGATGGCTTTTTCGGGCGCGATACCGAGGCTGCCCTCAAACAGTTCCAGAGCGAACACAATCTGGACGATGACGGCGTCGCTGGTGCGCTGACCTGGGCGGCGCTGCTCGGAACGCCGTCACCGGAGCCCGACAAAGTTTATCCCACCACCATTGCGCGCAACGATAGCGGGTATCTCAGGCAACTGGATGCCGCCACACAATACTTGGCATTCATCAAGCAGGGTGCGCAACAGTATGGCATCGACGTGCCGGTGCTGGGCGGGCTGGGCTCGCGCGAATCGAGGTGGGGGCTGGCTTTGCAGCCAGCAGGTGCGGGCGGTACCGGCGACTTCGCCGAGCGCGGCTTTCCGGCGCGCTTTCGCCAGGGCGCGCTGCCCCCGGATGGCGGTGGTTTCGGCCGTGGCCTGATGCAGATCGACTTCGATGCCCATGAGTTCGCCCGTACCGGCAACTGGCAGGATCCGCAGCAGAGCGTTCTCTACGGCTGTAAGGTGCTGGCTGACTGCCTCAGTTTCTTCCGGCGCAAGCAAAGCCTGCAGGGCAAGCCCCTGCTGCGCGCGGCGCTAGCGGCCTATAACTGCGGCCCGGGCAACGTTCTCAAAGCCATTCGCAACGGGCTCGACGTGGATTTCTACACGGCCCATCGCGATTATTCTAAAGACGTGTTGAACCGGGCAGGGTTTTTTCAATTGAACGGGTGGGAGTGAGGGGTCGGTGGCGCGAAGCGACGCTTTGCACGGGTTCGTGCAGAAAAATAAACCGAGCCCGACCCCTTTAATTCACCATTTGGTGAGTAATTCAACCATTATATGCCCTGTTAACTTCAGGAGTTGCCTCGACACAAGCAGTGAGGATAGTCAAGCTATGTCGTAATAAGGGTTCACTTCGCTCGGGCTCAAACCAATGCCCGTTGAACTTGCCGCCGTGGAACAGATTGTTGCGAATGCGACAGACGTATTGAAGCAGCTTGTAGGCGCGAGATTTTGTATTTGGTTCTGTTGCTTCCCATTCGAGGTTTCTGCTAACAATAATTTGCTTTTTCGGTGGAGCATTGAAGATGAAACTAATAGCCCTCTCAAGCTCTGGTGACGGCGGATTTTTGACTATTTCTTCGATGGCAATAGCAAACTCGTACCAATTGGCTTTCGCATTTCCATCGCCCTTGTTGTAGCCAGCAGCTTTCAATGCGTATTCCATTCGCGAGAATACACGGAAGAATTCTGCAGCAAGCGTGTCTAGACTCTCGTGTTGATCCATGTTATTGAACTCGACATTAAGCGGGTTGGTACCGGTGCAGATAACCGATTCTCGCAGTACCTAGCCAGCCGTATTATTCCGGCCACCGCAGTGGACTTCATCAACCAATTTTCCTAGAACATCGGTTTCTTCTTGGCCGCTTTATAGCGTTTGACCCCATCCATGATTTCCGCCTTGGCATCCTTGACCCCGACCCAGCCAACGATCTTGACCCATTTACCTGCTTCCAGGTCTTTGTAGTGGGCGAAGAAATGCGAGAATTGCGCGAGCACCAGTTCCGGCAGGTCCTTGTACGATTTTTTTTTGCGGTAGAGTCGGCAAAGTTTGTCGATCGGTACCGCCAGGATTTTGGCATCCTCACCGGCTTCGTCGGTCATTTTCAACATGCCCAGCGGCCGGCAACGCACTACCACACCAGGAATCAGCGGCACCGGCGAAAGCACCAGCACATCCACCGGATCGCCGTCATCTGACAGCGTATGGGGAATATAACCGTAGTTGCACGGGTAGTGCATCGACGTGGACATGAAACGATCCACAAACATGGCGCCGGTTTCCTTGTCCACTTCATACTTGATGGGATCGGCGTTCATCGGTATTTCGATGATGACGTTGCAATCGTTGGGAAGGTCACGGCCAGAATTTACTCGATCGAGATTCATTTTCGCTCCTGCTGACTGGAAAGTGACTATTATAGACACGAGTCCCGGAGATTAACTAATTCGTGCCCATGCGCATGCTGCTCAACTTAGCCGTCATGGCGATAGTCACCTACGCTGCGTTGTTGCTGTTGCTGTTTTTTGCCCAGCCGCGCCTGATCTATTTTCCGGAAACCGGGCGTGACCACATTACCACCCCCGAGCAGGTGGGGCTAGCCTACGAGTCGGTGGAAATTACCACTACCGACAATGAGACTTTGCACGGCTGGTTTGTGCCGGCCCCGGCTGCCACCGCAACCAAGGGAACGGTGCTGTTCTTTCACGGCAACGCCGGCAATATTTCTCAGCGCCTGTACTATCTGGCCATGCTGGCTGAACTGGGCTACGCCACTTTCATTTTCGATTATCGCGGCTATGGCCGCAGCAGCGGTTCGCCATCGGAGTCCGGTACTTATCTGGATGCCCAGGCGGCATGGCATTACCTCACCGCAACCAAAGGCATTCCGCCTGCCCATGTGGTGCTGTTCGGTGAATCCCTCGGCGGGGCAGTGGCGGCATGGCTGGCGGCACGCGAGAAACCGGGAGCGCTGGTACTGGCTTCCACCTTCACTTCGGTGCCCGACATGGCGGCAAAGATTTATCCCTATCTGCCGGTGCGGCTGCTGTCCCGTTTCGAATACAACACCCTGGAATATCTGCGCTCGGTCACCTGCCCGGTATTCGTCGCCCACAGCCCGCAGGATGAGATCGTGCCGTTCGAGCAGGGCCGGGCGTTGTTCCAGGCGGCACCGGAGCCGAAGCAGTTCCTGGAGTTACAGGGCGGCCATAATGACGGTTTCATTTTCATGCGGGAACCATGGATCAAGGCACTGGGGGATTTTATTGGCACGAACCTGGAGGCGCCACTATAATCCTAAGTCCGGCAGTTGATCGCTTATTCTTTAGCTTAACAGCATGACTTATCGTGACTTTTTACAGTGCTTGACCTTCATCTTTCGGGTGAGTTCGCTACAGGGCAGATTGCACGATTTTTGCAGCGCATGGCTGCGTTGCAACTCCTTGGAATGGAATGACCATTCCGCGTCATTGCGTCTTGCCCTGCACACCAAAAACCGTACACTCTACCCCGTCCAACTGCCGGACTTAGGATAATCCACGACGAATGCAGCGTGGATGGCCTGCATCCCGGCATTACTCTGAATTCATAAAGGTCCCAGGTGCCCAATACCGAAGATATTCTCCAGGCTGGCGACAGTTCCGAAATGATGGAATGCGGTGCGATTCCGCATCAGGCGCCTGCGAACGAATGGTCAATTCTGGCGATTCTGGTGGGAGTGCATTTTATCCATATCATGGATTTCATGATCATGATGCCATTGGGTCCGCAGTTCATGCGTCTGTTCGAGATCACCCCGCCGCAATTCGGTTTTCTGGTTTCAATTTATACTTTCAGTGCAGGGCTGTGCGGTTTCTTCGCCGCGTTCGTGATCGACCGGTTTGACCGCAAGACGGTGCTGATGGTGCTGTGCGGCGGCTTTGCCATCGCCACGCTGCTGTGCGCGCTGGCGCCGAGCTATCCCATGCTGCTGGCGGCGAGGGCGGTAGCGGGAGCGTTCGGCGGGGTGATGGGAGCGATGGTGTTTTCCATCGTCGGCGACATCATTCCCGAATACCGCCGTGGCGCCGCCACCGGTACGGTGATGTCGGCCTTTTCCCTGGCAGCGGTGGTGGGTTTGCCGATCGGTCTGTTTCTTGCCAACCTGTCGGACTGGCGCGCGCCGTTCTTTTTTCTGACCGCACTGGGCGTATTGATACTCGCCGCCGCCTGGTGGGCATTGCCGCCATTGCGCGCGCATCTTGAGCATCAGCGCGAAAGCAACCCATTACGGCAGTTGCGCACGATTTTTTTCAATCGCAATCATTTGAATGCATTTGCCTTGATCATCATGCTGATGTTCGCCGGTTTCTCGGTGATTCCTTTCATCAGTCTCTACATGGTCGCCAATGTGGGGCTGGCAGAAACCGATCTGCCTTATCTCTATTTTTTCGGCGGCCTGGCGACATTCTTTACCGCACGCTGGATCGGCAGGTACTCTGACCATCACGGCAAGCGCAAGGTGTTCGGCATCATCGCCGTGATCTCCATCGCGCCGATTCTGCTGGTCACGCATTTGGCGAAAGTGCCGGTGATTCTGGCCATCGGCGCTACCACGCTGTTCATGATTTTTGTCTCGGGGCGCTTCGTGCCGGCGATGGCGCTGATAATTTCCAGCGTGGAACCGCGTTTGCGCGGCAGCTTCATGAGTTTCAATTCTTCGGTGCAGCAGATCGCCGCGGGTTTTGCCTCGCTGATGGCGGGGTCGATCATGGGCAAATCGGCTGCCGGAGAGTTGACCCGTTTTGGCACGGTGGGCATCATCGCCGCAGTCTCGACCCTTGTATGTATTTTTCTTACGGCCAGACTGCGCTCTGCTGAAGAGAGATCTATCGAGTGAATTCACCTGGCTGGACACCGGATTTTCTGCAAGCCTCTGCACTGTTCGAACCGCTGCGTCCGGCAGGAAACGGGCTGGAGCATCTGCATGATTGGCCCGATATCGGCACCCTGGAGCATTTGCGGGATCATGCGGCCGCAACGCCCGTCACCCGCTCCGGCAAACCGGTACATTTTGTTCCACAGAATGTTGCAGCCCGTGACTTTGTGCAACAGTACGAACCACGCATCTATCTCGCGGGAGAAGTGCAGACTCGTGCGCACAACTGGCATGATCTGTTCAACGCGCTGGTATGGCTCACCTTCCCGTGTGCCAAAGCGGCACTCAACCAGTTGCACTATCAGGCGCTGCTGCAGGAACATGGCAATGAAAAAGTGCAGCGCGGCCCGCTGCGCGATACGGCAACGCTGTTTGATGAATCCGGGGTGATCGTGGTGAGCAGCGATGCCGGATTGAGCAAGCTGTTGCAAGATTTCGAGTGGAAGCACTTGTTCTGGCGGCAGCGCGAGGCAGTGTGTGCTCACATGAGATTTTTTCTGTTCGGTCACGGACTCTACGAGAAAGCGCTGAAACCTTACACCGGCATGACCGGAAAAGGCATTATCCTTGCGGTGGAACAGGATTTTTTTCACCGTCCTCTGGCGCTGCAACTTGCTGCGGCCGATTCGATGTTGGATAATTTTTTGTCCGGCAATGACGTTGCTCCGGTCGCTTTGTCACCAGTACCGCTGCTGGGTTACCCCGGTTGGTCGCCGGACAATGCAAACGAGGCTTATTATGACAACAGCCAATATTTCCGCCCGCGCCCGACGCGCGTTGCGGATTGATGAGAGGGAATAAACCATGCTGGTAATCGCTCACCGCGGATTTCACGCTGCGGTTCCCGAAAACACTCTGGCCGCGTTCGAAGCAGCGGTGACGCTGGGAGTGAACGGGATTGAAACCGATGTGCGCATCAGCCATGACGGTTTGCTGGTGCTGATCCATGATCGCGTGATTGCATCCGGACAGGCGGTGGCCGATCTTGCTCATGACGAAATCGAACAGGCGCTCGGGCATAAGGTGCCGACTCTGGACGAAGCGCTGGAGTGTTTTCCCGGCATTCTGTGGAATATCGAGATCAAGACTACACAGGCGTTGCCGCGGGTGATCGGCGTGCTGAAAAAATATCAGGTTGGTCATCGTATTCTCGTCACTTCTTTCCGCCACGATGTAGTGGCGGTCTGCGCATCTTCCCTTCAAATGGACTGCGGCTTGCTGGTGGCGCACCGGCCGCAGGTTCTCGCTTCTCTGCTGGCCGGCTGTGAAGGTAATCCCAGGATTGACCATATCGTCTGGGATTACAACATTCTGGACGAGGCCTTGTTGCAGCAGGCTGCCGCAGACGGTTTTCGCAATTTCGTCTATGGCCCGGTGACACAGGCTGAACACCAGCATTGCCGGGACGCGGGCGTCGATGGCGTAATTACCGATTACCCTCTGCTGGCGCAGAACATGTAGCCAGGGGCAGATTCATTGACTACTATGGAAATGTAGATTTCATAACTGCAGAGGAGTAGAAGATGACCGATATAACTGCAATGCTGGGGGAGGAAGCCGACCGGCTGCTGAATCATGTGTGCAAGGGAATACCGAAAGACGGGCTGCATGTGCCAGGGCCGGATTTCATCGATCGGGTGATGGTCGCGAGCGATCGCAAACCGGGGGTGTTACGTAATCTGCAGGCGCTGTACAACCACGGTCGTCTGGCGGGCAGCGGCTATTTGTCGCTGTTGCCGGTGGATCAGGGCGTGGAGCATTCCGGCGGCGCCTCGTTTGCACCCAATCCGATGTTTTTCGATCCTGAAAACATTGCCCGACTGGCAATCGAGGGCGGCTGCAACGGCGTAGCCTCCACTCTTGGGGTGCTGGGGATGGTGGCACGGCGCTACGCTCACAAGATTCCATTCGTTCTTAAAATAAACCATAACGAGTTGCTGACTTATCCCAGCAAATACGACCAGACCCTGTTCGCCAGCGTGGATCAGGCTTTCGACATGGGTGCCTGCGCGGTCGGGGCGACGGTGTTTTTCGGTTCCGAGGAATCGCGCCGGCAGATCCAGGAAGTTTCCGAGGCATTCGCGCACGCGCACGAACTTGGCATGGTGACGATCCTGTGGGCCTACACGCGCAATGCGGCGTTCAAGACCGCCGACAAGGACTACCACGTCAGCGCCGATCTGACCGGTCAGGCCAACCATCTCGCAGTGACGATCGAAGCCGACATCGTCAAGCAGAAAATGGCCGAGAACAACGGTGGCTACAATGCGCTCAAGTTCGGCAAGACCAGCCCCAAGGTGTACAGCGAGCTCACTACTGAGCATCCGATCGATCTGGTGCGTTACCAGGTGGCGAACTGCTACATGGGGCGGGTGGGCATGATCAATTCCGGTGGCGAGTCGGGCAAGGACGATTTGCGCCAGGCAGTGCGCACCGCTGTGATCAACAAGCGCGCTGGCGGCATGGGCTTGATTTCCGGACGCAAGGCTTTCCAGAAACCGTTTGCTGAAGGGGTGAAGCTGCTGAACTCGATTCAGGACGTGTATTTGTCACAAGACGTGACGGTCGCCTGATTCCAATTCCATTTCATCAGTGACACTTTGTTGATATCCTCACTCTCGCCTTGTCGTACTAATCGTACTGTCTGCGGCGTTCGTTCGTCATTGCCTCGTTTCACTTTCAAACTGGAATTGGAATAAGATTCCCTACTTGACGATCTTGATGATCTGGCCGGGCACCGGCTCACCGTCTGGATACTGGCCGTTGAGCAGACGCAGGTAATCTTCCGAATTCTTGCCCAATGGCGACTGACTGGCCAGTTCGGCGTAGCTCAAACCTTTCCCGGCAGTGATGGTTCTGAGCGCGAGCGGTTTGATGGATTTGCGTTCCGCTGCGGTAAGTGCGCGGAAGCTGTCGATCGCATTGCTGATCTCGGCATGGTGCTGGTCGAACGTGGTGAGGGAAGCGCCAACTCCCGCCAGCACGAAAGCCTGGTCGTTGTGGTAAATCACCCCTGCAGTGAGAGGTCTGCCGTCGCGCGTGCTGGCAGTGACCAGCGCGGCGGGCAGGCCGTTGATGGCGGTGGTTGAAACTTCGTTGGTGACCCCCAGATGGAAGCGCTGGCGGGCAAAATCAGCCGGCGAACCACGCGGATTTTCGACCAGGCTCAATTCCATCAGCGCATCGTTTTGCGGGCTGATTGCCTGCACCTTGTCCGGCTGGTTGCGGATGCGCCAGTTGGGCGGAAACGTCACGCTGAACCCCAGTTCACCATGCTGAAATGTGTTTCCGCGGATGATGCCGTGAGCGGAGCTGTCGCCAAAGATCATGCCTTCGGTCTGGCGCAGGAATTCTGCCCGGTGATCGTTTGCATTCGCTACGGCAAACTGTTTGGCCTCGTCAACGACTTCGTGCAGGCGCGTGTCATTGTCCGGATGGGTGGCAAAAATTCCGTGGTAGCGGCGCGGTTCGCGCCCTTCCTGCGCGGCGATTTCGATATCGAATAATTCCTGATTTTTGAGTACGCCGATGACTTTGATCATCGCCTGCGGGTCGTAGCCGCTGCGTGCCAGGTACTCGGCGCCGAGACGGTCGGCTTCCAGTTCATGTTCGCGGCCATAGCCCGAAAGAAGCACATTCCCCATCAGGCCTAAAGCACTTTGCCCGAGTTGTTGTCCGGCCGGCCCGATGTATTGCGACAGCAGCACACCCAGAATCACCGTGCCGACATTGGCGGCAGTAGCAGCGGTATATTGCTGTACTCCATGACGCGCTGTGACGTGCCCGATTTCATGTCCCAGCACGGCAGCAAGTTCTGCTTCGGAATTGAGATAAGCGATGATACCGCGGGTGATATAGACATAGCCGCCGGGCAGCGCAAAAGCATTTATCTGCGGGCTGTCGACCACGGTAAAGTGATAATTGAGCTGCGGGCGATGACTTTTTTTTGCGAGCTTCTGCCCAACTTCGTTGACATAACTCTGCAGGGACGGCGAATCGTAAATGCCGTACTCCTTGCGGATATCGACATCGGCTTTCTGCCCGGTGCGCATTTCCTCGGCTTCCGACATGAGGGTGAAATTCTGCCTGCCGGTAACCGGATTCACCGCACAACCTGCAAACAGAAACAGGCTGGCGAGCAGGGCGGCAAGTCGGAGTATGGCTGGGACTTTCATGGCGTCATTTTACCCGCCGAAAATAAAAAAGGCAGCTTGAAGCTGCCTTTTCATGAGCGCACAAACCGGTGTTTCAGGCCGCTGTCTGGTCTGCCGATTTTTTGCCGTATTTCTGGCGGAATTTCTCGACTCGCCCGGCGGTATCCACGATTTTCTGTTTGCCGGTATAGAACGGGTGGCAGTTCGAGCACACTTCAACGTGCAACGGCTTGCTCATGGTGGAACGGGTCTGGAAAGTATTGCCGCAACTGCACGTCACGGCGATTTCCTGATAACTCGGGTGAATTTCTGCTTTCATGGCTTGTATCCTTGATCTGTCTCCACCCAGCGAACTGCGGAGCGGAAAGGCGCACATTATCCTTTAATCCGGGGGGGGTTGCAACTATACGCGCCGCATCGAATCGAAGAAGTCGGCGTTGTTCTTGGTGACCTTGATTTTATCGAGCAGGAATTCCATTGCATCCATGTCGTCCATCGGGTAGAGCAGTTTGCGCAACACCCAGATTTTTTGCAGATCATCCGACTTGATCAGCAGTTCTTCCTTGCGCGTGCCGGAGCGGTTGACGTTGATTGCGGGGTAGGTGCGTTTTTCCGCCATACGCCGGTCGAGATGGATTTCCATGTTGCCAGTGCCTTTGAACTCCTCATAGATCACGTCATCCATGCGCGAGCCGGTATCGACCAGTGCGGTGGCGATGATGGTGAGAGAGCCGCCTTCTTCAATGTTGCGGGCAGCGCCGAAGAAACGTTTGGGACGCTGCAGCGCATTGGCATCGACGCCGCCGGTCAGCACCTTGCCGGAGGCAGGCACCACGGTGTTGTATGCACGTGCCAGACGCGTGATTGAGTCCAGCAGTATCACCACGTCCTTCTTGTGCTCTACCAGACGCTTGGCCTTCTCGATCACCATGTCTGCCACTTGCACATGACGCACTGCGGGTTCGTCGAAGGTGGAAGAAATTACTTCGCCCCTGACCGAGCGGATCATCTCGGTTACCTCTTCCGGGCGCTCATCTATCAGCAATACCATCAGGATGACTTCGGGATGATTGGCCGCAATGGCGTGCGCGATATGCTGCAGCATCACGGTCTTGCCGGATTTGGGGCTGGCTACCAGCAAGCCGCGCTGTCCCTTGCCGATGGGTGCAATGAGATCGATGATGCGGCCGGTGATGTTTTCCTCGGCTTTGATGTCGCGTTCAAGCTGCAGTCGTTGGGTGGGGAACAGCGGGGTGAGATTTTCAAACAGGATTTTGTGCTTGGAGTTTTCCGGTGGCTCGTTGTTGACCTTGTCCACTTTCACCAGCGCGAAGTAGCGTTCGCCGTCCTTTGGGGTGCGGATTTCGCCGTCTATCGAATCTCCGGTATGCAGATTGAAGCGCCGGATCTGACTGGGCGAAACATAGATGTCGTCGGGTCCGGCCAGGTATGAGGTATCCGGTGATCTGAGGAAACCAAAACCATCCTGCAACACTTCCAGCGTGCCTTCGCCAAAAATACTTTCTCCCTTGCGCGCCTGGTTTTTCAGCAAAGCAAAAATCAGATCCTGTTTTCGTAGCCGGTTGGCGCCATCGATTTCATTGGTAATAGCCATATCTACCAGTTCGGTGACATGGAGGTTCTTAAGGTCGGATAGATGCATGGGCGGGAACTCGCAGGTAAAGAAACGTAGGGTGTAAAGCGTCAGAGAACGTTGGAGGGAGATGCTGATGGGACAGAGCAGGAACCAGAAGCGGTGAGTCTAATGGTATTTCGCTTCAAGGGAGCACTTGGTTATAAGATTAGCGGGTTTAGATATGGCTGTCAATAAATGCTGTCAACTGCGATTTGGACAGAGCACCGACTTTGGTCGCTTCAATATTGCCGTTCTTGAACAGCATCAGTGTAGGGATACCGCGGATACCATATTTGGGCGGCGTTGCCTGATTCTCGTCAATGTTGAGCTTGGCTACTTTAAGGCGTCCGGCGTATTCCTTGGCTATTTCATCCAGGATGGGTGCGATCATCTTGCACGGCCCACACCATTCTGCCCAGTAGTCTACCAGCACGGGTAAGGTTGATTGCAGTACTTCGGTGTCAAATGTTCCGTCGGAGACGTAATGGATATGCTCGCTCATGGAGTCCTCATGCAAACGTTATGGTAGTAAGTAGTAAGATTGGTGAGATGCAGTAAAGCTGGGGTATATCGATAATGGTATATCAGGGTCGGTCAGAACAGATCTGTTGCAGAAGAGCAATAAAAGCTGGATGTTTTGCATACTATCGAAAAAATGTGTGGAAGGGAAGCATTACATTACTGGTAGATGATTTAAGAATCTCAGTCAGGTCTCTGCGCCCGCCATGCCGTTGTGGCGCAGTAGCGCATCGATCTTTGGTTCGCGTCCACGGAATTCGATAAACGACTCCAGCGCCGGACGGCTCCCGCCTACTGCAAGAATTTCATCGCGAAAGCGCGCACCGGTCTCGGTGTTGACCACCCCACCTGTACGGCTTTCCTCAAACAGACTGTAGGCATCTGCAGACAACACTTCCGCCCACTTGTAGCTGTAATAACCCGCTGCATAACCGCCGGCGAAGATATGTGAAAAGCTGTTGGGAAAACGATTGAATTCCGGTGGGAGAATGACCGCAACCTGCTTACGGATCTCGTCCAGCAATTGCAGTACCGTTTTTTCACCGCCTGGATCAAAGGCGGAGTGCAGATGCATGTCGAACAGGGAAAACTCTATCTGCCGCAATGTTTGCAGGCCGCTCTGAAAATTCTTCGCTGCCAGCATCTTGTCGAACAGTTCCCGTGGCAAAGGCAAACCACTATCCACGTGTTGTGTCATGTCAGTCAGTACTTCCCACTCCCAGCAGAAGTTTTCCATAAACTGGCTGGGCAATTCCACTGCATCCCATTCCACCCCGTTGATGCCCGACACACCCAGGTCTTCTACCTGAGTGAGCAGGTGGTGCAGACCGTGACCGAATTCATGGAATAAGGTGATGACTTCATCATGGGTGAACAGGGCTGGCCGCATTTGTCCATTGAGATTGACGGGTGCAGCGAAATTGCAGGTGAGGTAGGTCACCGGTAGCTGCACACGCTGCTCGCCGCTTCCTTCAACTCCAATGCGGCGGCGGGTAATGGCATCGTCCATCCACGCACCGCCACGCTTGCCGGAGCGCGCGTAGAGATCGATGTAAAACTGTCCGATCAATTTTCCTTCGGCGTCACTGATATTGAAAAACTTCACATCAGGGTGCCACAGCTGGATGCCGGTTGATGCCTCGGCCGGCACAATGGTGATGCCATAAAGGTGCTCCACCAGTTTGAACATGCCCGGCAGCACCTTGGTTTCAGGGAAATACTGCTTCACTTCCTGGTCGGAGAATGCATAGCGCTCAAGGCGCAGCTTTTCGCTGGCATAAGCCAGGTCCCATGATTCCAGATTCTTCAACCCCAGTTTGTCCGCAGCGAACTGGCGCAACTCTTGCAGATCACGCTCGGCGTAAGGTCTGGCTTTGAGGGCAAGCTCGCCAAGAAAATCCAGCACCTGTTTGGGCATGGCAGCCATTTTCGTTGCCAGTGACACCTCGGCATAGCAGTCGAATCCAAGCAGTTGCGCTTCCTCCTTGCGCAATGCCAGGATCTTGCCGATAAGCGGGGTATTATCCCAGTCCGCTACATTACCGGAGGGCGGAGCAGGTGTGCCGATCTCGCTGGCACGGGTGGAATAGGCACGATACATTTTCTCACGCAGTGCGCGGGAGTCAGCGTACTGCATAACCGGTTGGTAGGAAGGTGCATGCAGCGTGAATTTCCAGCCTGAAGTGTTATCTTTTTCAGTAGCCTCCCTGGCCGTTTGCAGCACATCCTCCGGAATGCCGGCTACTTCAGCAGTGTTGTCGATAATCAGCGCAAAACTATTGGTTGCATCCAGCAGGTTGTCGCTGAATCTGGCACAGAGCGCAGACAACTCTTCCTGAATGCGGAGAAAACGCTCCTTCTTTTCAGGTGACAATTCCGCTCCGCCCAGGCGGAAGTCGCGCAATTCATTTTCGATTATTTTTTTGCGGGCACGGCTCAGGTTGTCAAATTCCGGATTGTTGCGCAGTCGTTTGAACTTCTCGAACAACACCTGGTCTTGCGCCAATTCGGCGAAATACTGGGTGACCAGCGGCAGGTTGGCGTTGTACACCTCGCGCAGTTCCGGGTTGTTCATCACGGCATTCAAGTGCGACACCTGCCCCCAGGCGCGCGACAGGTGCTCGTTGGCATCCTCCATCGGCTGCACGAAATTCCGCCAAGTTGGTGCGGCAGCATCGCTGCGTGCCTGGCCGACAGCCGTACGGCCAGCGGCCAGCAGTTGTGCTATCGCCGGGGTGATATGTTCGGTTCGGATGTCCGCAAAGCGCGGTAGTCCGGAGAAATCGAGCAGGGGACTGGTCATGCTAACCTGTAAAAGGTGGTTTCAACTGTGTCAGTTTGGGGGAAACAGATAGGTGCTACAACGAGGGGCTAATTTTCGTACACGATGCTGCCGTCAACCAGAGTATATTTTACCCTGCCTTGCAGTTCCATACCCAGGAACGGTGTATTTTTCCCTTGGCTTTTAAGCGCGGCTGCTTCCACTTTCCAATAATGGCTGGGATCGAAAATGCACAGGTCGGCAGCGGTACCGGCGGATAGATGGCCGGCATCCACACCGAGTATTCTGGCGGGCTCCACGGTAATCTTGGCCAGCGCCGCAGACAGCGGCATTTTCATTTCCAGCGCCCACTTCAAAGTAAGCGGCAGCAGCAATTCCAGACCAGTGGCACCGACCTCGGCTTCACCGAAAGGCAACAGTTTGGCATCTTCATCCACCGGCGCGTGGTCGGAACAGACCGCATCGATGGTGCCATCCCTCAAACCGGCACGCAGCGCATCACGGTCACTCAATCCGCGCAACGGCGGCACCAGATGGCAATTGGAATCGAAGAAGCCGATATCCATTTCGGAGAGATGCAGGTGATTGATCGCCACATCGCAGGTGATGGACAGACCCTGCTGCCTGGCCGCGCGCACCATGGCGACGCCCTCCGCGCTGGACAGCCGGCACAAATGTATTCTGGCGCCGGTTTCTCTTGCCAGCAGAACGATATTTGACAGGGCAATCGTCTCCGCGCATACGGGAATTGCCGGTAGACCCAGGCGGGTCGCCACTTCACCATCATGAGCCACACCATTATTGGCGAGACTAACATCCTGAGGGCGCAGCCATACACCAAAGCCGAAGGTGGCGGCATACTGCATCGCCTGCATCATGACCAGCGTGTTGGTGAGGGGCGCATCGGATTGACCGAAAGCAACGCAGCCCGCATCGCGTAATTCGGCCATTTCGGTCAAGCGCTCACCTTTCAGGCCTTGAGTCAGTGCGCCGATGGGATAAACGTGTGTTTGATTGAGGCTGCGGGCGCGGTGCTTGAGCATTTCCACCAGTCCCGGCTCATCCAATGGGGGATCGGTATCAGGCGGGCAGGCCAGGCTGGTGACGCCACCCGCCACCGCTGCATCCATCTCCGATTCGAGCGTGGCCTTGTATTCAAAACCTGGTTCACGCAGTCGCGCCGACAGATCGACCAGACCAGGGCATACCACCAGCCCTTTTGCATCTATCACGCGATTGGCCTGAAAGCCGTTCGGTACGGCACCGGTTGCAACAATTTTCCCGGCGGCGATGAACACGTCCATGACGGCATCAATTCCGTTCTTGGGATCAATCAGGTGTCCGCTTTTAATCTGGATTTTCATATGGTTTTTCAGTTTCCGGCCAGAATCGACATCACCGCCATCCGTACCGCGATGCCGAACGTCACCTGCGGCAATATCACCGACTGTTTGCCATCGGCCACGGCGGAATCAATTTCAATGCCACGATTCATCGGTCCGGGGTGCAGCACAATGGCGTCGTGCCTGGCAAGTGCCAGTTTTTCCTGCGTCAGTCCGTAGTACTTGAAGTATTCCTCCGCGCTGGGGAGGCGTGCGCCCAGCATGCGTTCATTTTGCAAGCGCAGCATCAGCAGCACATCGACGTCTTTCAATCCCTGCGCCATGTCATGGTAGACATGCACACCCAGGCGCTCGACTTTGGTGGGCAGCAGGGTTTTAGGTGCGATGACCCGCACCTCCGGCACACCCAGTGTGGTCAGCGCGTGTATCTGTGAGCGCGCCACCCGTGAGTGCAGGATATCGCCAACGATGGCTACGCGCAGATTATGAAAATCGCGTTTGTAGTGGCGGATGGTGAACATATCGAGCAACGCCTGGGTGGGGTGCGCGTGACGTCCATCGCCGGCGTTGATAACGTGAATCTCGGGCCGTACATGCCGCGCGATCAAATGTGCCGCACCACTTTGTGAGTGCCGTACGATGAACATGTCGGCATGCATGGCCGAGAGATTGTCTACCGTATCCAGCAGCGTTTCCCCTTTGGATTGGGAGGAGGCCGCGATGTTGAGATTGACCACATCCGCTGACAGGCGTTTGGCGGCAATTTCGAAGGTGGTGCGGGTACGGGTGCTGGGTTCAAAGAACAGGTTGAAGATGGATTTTCCGCGCAGCAGCGGGACTTTCTTGATGTCACGCTCGGTGACGCCGACAAAGGATTCGGCGGTGTCGAGTATGTTCAGCAGAATGGAAGCAGGTAGCCCCTCGGTAGTGAGAAGGTGTTGCAGTTCGCCATGTTTATTTAGCTGCGGATTATTATTCATTATCCCGGAAGGCTTCTGTCATACAGACTCAGACTCAATTTTCCGTCATTGCTGCGTTCCAGCGCCAGCATTTTATGCTGCGGCAGGGCAAGTGTCGCACCCACATACTGGGCGGCGATGGGCAACTCTCTGCCGCCCCGGTCTATCAATGCGGCAAGGCGGATGCTGGCCGGGCGACCGTAATCGAACAGCTCGTTGACGGCGGCGCGGATGGTGCGGCCGGTGTAGAGTACGTCGTCCACCAGGATGATGTGGCTGCCTTCCACCTCGAATGGGATGTCCGAAGGCTTGACCTGGGGGTGCAGACCGATTTGACCGAAATCGTCACGATAGAATGAAACATCCAGCGTGCCCAGCGGAAGCGTCAATCCCAAGTCTTGATGCAGCCGCTCTGCCAGCCATACGCCGCCGGTATAAATGCCCACCAGGGCGGTGTTGCCGGAAATCTCGGGTCGCATTTTCCCGGTCAGGTCGGCAAGCAGTTGTTCTGCGTCAGGCAAGTGCATAATGTCCATCGAAATAAGATTGCAAGATCTGCTGCGCCGCCACCTGATCCAGCAGCGGTTTCTGTTTTCTCCCTTTGACGCCTGCTTCCCGCAGCGCTGTGCTGGCAGTAATGGAAGTATAGCGCTCATCCACCAGCGCAGTCTTGATATTGAAGCGGCCTTCCAGGCGGCGTGCGAAACGTCGGCTCAACCGGGTCAGTTCGTGCTCAGTGCCATCGGCATGCGTGGGCAACCCCACTACCAGCAGTACCGGTTGCCATTCTTCGATCAGTTTGGCGATGCTGTCAAAACGCCGCTCGGTAAGCACATCGCTCACTGTGGCAAGAGGATGCGCCAACCCCAGTTGCAGATCGCCCACCGCTACGCCGATGTGTTTTTCGCCGAAGTCGAACGCCATCACCGTTCCCGTGGGAGCGTGGCGTATTTCAGGTGCCGAGTGTTGGTTTGCCTGATTCTGCATGAAATGGCCAATTAGCGCTGAACAATGTTCTCAAGAATGCCCTACCTCATCCGACAGGCTGGAGAAATCAATTCCCAGCAATTGTATCGCCGCAGCCAGTCGTTGTTCGGATGGCAGTTCGAACATGATGCCGGGTGATGCGGGTACGGTGAGCCAGGCATTCTGCGCCAGTTCATGCTCAAGTTGGCCGGGCGCCCACCCTGAGTAGCCCAACGTCACCAGCGCCTGCCGAGGACCTCTTCCCTCCGCAATCGCCTGCAGGATATCGAGCGAGGTAGTGAGGCCCACTTCCTGATTTATCGTCATGGTGGATTGCCAGCCATCTGCTGGTTGATGCAGCACGAAGCCGCGATCCAGTTGCACCGGTCCGCCAAACAATACCGGTAATCCTTTAAGAGACGGGTTGGTAATGGGAATGCCAAGCTGGTCAAACATATCTTCCAGCATCAGTTCGGTGGGCCGGTTGACCACCAGGCCCAGCGCACCTTGTTCGTTGTGTTCGCAGATATAGGTGAGCGTCTTGGAAAATGAAGGGTCTGCCATGGCCGGCATGGCAATCAGAAAATGGTGGGTCAGATTGACGCTTTGCATGGATGTGTTAACTGCATGTTTGCCATTGTAAACCGGTTGTCGTTTCTCCACAATTTTCAGGAATGGCGCGTTCGCCCGGATGCATTAATACTTGATGATCACGGGATAGACAGACCAGGAATAACCATTTCATGGATGGCCGCAGCAGGAACGGCCAGTAAATCATGAATCATCAGGCTGCGCGACATGTTGCGCGAGAGATTTGCTGGAAGTAATGCTGGCTGCAGTCTTGTCAATCGAGATGCTGTTGAATCCGGCACAAACAAAAAACCCCGGGTTGAGCCGGGGGTTTCGCTGAACGGTATTTCTCAGTGAGGTTGCCACATGCCGGGTTTTCTCACCCTTCTGCCCATGGCTGCCTCTGCAACTATCTGCTCTTACTTGGCTGGGGCTACTGTCTTCAGTACGGTGGGGCCGGTGACTGTGATATCCCGGCGGAGTTGCTCCATATTCACGGTATGGTTATTGACGCCATCTACTCTCTCGATGTCGTCGACCCTTTTGAATGAGCCGGCTTTGGTACGATAGTCAATGATTGCCTTGGCCTTGGTGGAAGTGATGCCTGAATTTTTCAGGGTTTCAAGTTCGGCCTGAGTGGCGGTATTGATGTTGACATACGCGTAGGCGCTACTGCTGAATGCAAACAATGTGGCAATGATTATGAACAGATTTTTCATGGTTTCCCCCTGAGTTAAAAATGGATAACTGGATCACAATAACACAAAATTCCTTTTTTTCCATAAAGTCTATAAATATATCCCGGGTTATCGGAACCGATCGCTTTAGAAGCCGATTCCGAGGTAACCACCGGCAGTCAGGCCATCAATTCTGATGCCGTCGTTTCTGCCGCTGGTCAGGTGATAACGCGCATCAAGGCCGACAAAGAAGTCTTTCCAGACTCTGTATTCGGCGCCGCCAGCAAACATGATCCCTGGCTGCAATACCGTAATGGACGAAGATGGCGGGCTGACGACATGAATGGCCAGACCGGCAGGGATAATCCAGGGTCTGAAGCGGCTGCCCTCCATGAATTTTATTTTCGGCGATGCAGCCAGAGTGAGCTGGCTGACATGTACGCCATTATTATTGGTAAGACTATTGCCGGTTACGGTGGAACCGTATTCCTTGTACTCGAACATCAGTTCAGACATGACGCTGGTCTTGGGCGCCAGGCCCCAGACATCTTTGGTCAGGCCCCAGTCAAAGCCCGCACCGACATACCACGCATTTTTATCCGCTACACCTCCTCCGGTACCAGCGCCACTACTTAGTATGGATACGCCGTTACGGCTATGATCGGCATGCGCATAACCACCGCGGAAGAACAGCATGCGGCTCTTGCGACCGCTCTGTTGATCCAAAACATCCGCCATTTCTATCGCATGTGCCACTTTTTCATGGGCTGATCTTGTATATTCTTTGGCTTGCGACGCCTTTTCTTCGATCCGTATCGTTTTTTCTTCGATCGCCATGACTTTCTGCGCTTCCCGGGCGGATTCGGATTTCACCTGGTTCAGCTCACTCTGGAGAACTTTCAGTTGAGCTTCCATTTGTTTGAGTGCCCGTTCCAGAGCCTGGGTTCTTGCGTCCTGGGCAGAAGCCGGTGGCGCAATCGCTGCCATGACAATAACGAGTGAACCGACAGACACGCGAATGGCTAGCCGTGTTTTATCAAGAAAATGTTTCATTTAGCTTTCCTCCTTAACTATCGAATTTTGTTTTATCAAGCACTGTTTCAGCTGTGGCAGCGGCGGAAAGCAGCAGGGAAATTCAAAACAAGGCAACGAATTACAGTTTTTCATGCGATACCCGCCTTTCGATGGGATATCAAAAGAGATAACAAGCTATCTATATCTCAATATGGCCGATGTTACGCGCGGCTGGAAATAAATGTCAACAAATTTTTTGGAGGAAGAAGTTGGTGCGGAGCTATTCTGCCGGTTGGCAGACAGGGATGGAGCTAGATTTGATCATCCCTGAGAAGCATGAAAAACCAGAGGGAAGACGGTTTGGAGTGCTACCCGATTCGCCTGGCGGGATAAAGCGGAATTATGCGCGCGGCTTGAGTTCGCCCAGCACTGCCGCAGGCAGGTCGGTCAGTTGATATTTGCCGCTCATTACTGCAGCAGCGAGAATATCGAGGGTCTGATCTTTCAGCAGCCTTACAATTTCCTGCTTGATTGGAGACCACTTCGCATGCATCGGGCAGGGCACCTTGTCGCTGCAAATCTTGAGTCCCAGCACACAATCCTCAGTAAACCCAGGGCCTTCGGTAATGAGGACGATTTGCATCAAAGTGATTTTTTCGCCATCTTCCCGCAGACAGAAGCCGCCTTGCTTGCCACGGTAGGAGTAAAGCAGGTTGCCCCTGCACAGGTTTTGCAGCACCTTGGCGAGATAGGTGGGCGGCGCCCCCAGATTCTCGGCAATGGTACGATTCAATACCGACACGCCACGAGGCTGCGTGGCCATGTAAATGAGCGCCTGAATGGCGTACTGAGTGGTGCGGGATAGAATCATCGGAGTTCTCTATTTTTGTGAGATTTCAATTGCCTGCGGGAAAGCAACATCGCCGCGCTACAAAGGATGCGGTTATCTTAATATCAAATCAGTATATTGTAAAATTGTAAATGAGGGGATTGTTCTTCTTTTCCTTTACGCCAGGTATGACGGGCATTTGATCAACGACTGTTAAATTTTTCTGCCAAATGATTCCGTGGTTGCTCCCTCACATGCCGTTCCCGCCGCTGGAGGCTGCGCTCGCCCAGCCCAACGGCTTGCTTGCCGCCGGCGGCGATCTTACGCCGCAACGGCTGATTGAGGCCTATCGCTGCGGTATTTTCCCCTGGTTCAACGCCGGGGAGCCTATTCTCTGGTGGAGTCCTGATCCGCGCATGGTGCTGTTGCCTGATGAACTCAGGATTTCTCGCTCGCTGAATAAGACTCTCAAAAAGGATAATTACGAAATTCGTGTGGATAGCGCCTTCAGCCAGGTCATGCAGGCTTGCGCCGCGCCGCGCAAGGGGCAGGCAGGTACCTGGATACATTCCGAGATGATTTCGGCCTATGCGGCCCTGCATGAAATCGGGCTGGCCCATTCAGTCGAAACCTGGGTGGACGGCGAGCTGGTGGGGGGGCTATATGGCGTCAGCCAGGGAAAAATGTTTTTTGGTGAATCCATGTTTTCCCATATTCCCGACGCTTCCAAAATCGCATTCGTGCATCTGGTGTGGCAGTTGCAACGTTGGAATTTCGGCATGATCGATTGCCAGATGAAAACCGCTCATCTCGCATCATTTGGCGCACGCGAAATTCCCCGCACAGAATTTAGTCAAAGATTAAGAGAATTGATAAACTACCCTGAACGAATTGAGAAATGGCGGTTTGATCATGAGTCGGCTGAATGACCTTCCTGCGTCGGCGTTGCAGTTTTACACCACTGCATCTTATGCGTGCAGCTACCTGCCGGAGAAACTGGCGCGCTCCCAGGTGGCAACGCCCAGCCATCTGATTGATACGGATGTCTATGGTGAACTGGTACAGATTGGTTTTCGCCGCAGCGGCGCTTTTACTTATCGGCCGCATTGCGACCACTGTCGCGCCTGTGTGCCGGCGCGAATTATCGTTGACGAATTTGCTCCCAGCCGTGCCCAGCAGCGGGTCTGGAAACGGCACCAGCATCTGGTTGCGACCCGGCATGAGCTGTATTACCACCCGCAGCACTATGCGCTCTATCTGCGCTACCAGGCGCAACGCCATTGTGGCGGCGGCATGGATCGCGACAGTCGCGAGCAGTACCGCCATTTCCTGCTGCAGAGCAATATCAATTCCAAGCTGATTGAGTTTCACGAGAACGATCAGTTGCGCATGATCAGCATAATTGATGAACTGCCTGACGGCATCTCTTCGGTCTATACCTTCTTCGATCCGGATGTGCCGGGTGCAAGCTTCGGCACCCATAATATCCTGTGGCAGGTACAACAATGCCGCGCACTCGGTTTGCCTTATCTTTATCTTGGTTACTGGATCAAGCAAAGCCGGAAAATGAATTACAAGGCCAACTTTCAGCCAGTGCAAGGACTGATCGATGGGCAATGGCGGCTGCTGGACAGCAATGGGACAGATAATGAATAGTCGTCATGTGTCTATGATTTGCACCAGAGTTTAGCGCCGCAGTGCGCGTATCTCGGCTGCGCGTTTTTCCAGCGGCACTGCTTTGCTGGCATGACCAATGTCCCGATACAGTTGTGCCAGATTTTCAAGGCCGGTGGCCACATTGGGATGATCCGGCCCGAACGCTTTTTCTGAGATTGCCAGTGCACGTCTGAACAGTGGTTCGGCATTGGGGTATTTCCCCTGGTCTCTGTACAATCCTGCCAGATTATTCAGACCGAGCGCCACGTTCGGATGCTCCGCACCAAGCGCTTTCTGCGAAATCGCCAGGACGCGTTTATACAGCGGTTCGGCCTGCGCATATAGCTGTTGTGCGTGGTACAGCAGTGCCAGATTATTCAGACTTATGACCACATTGGGATGATCCGGGCCGTAGACTTTTTCCAGAATTACCAATGCACGTTTATGCAGCGGCTCAGCCTGCGCATACCGTCCTTGAGCATGGTACAGTTGCGCCAGATTATTCAGACTCGCGGCGACATCAGGATGATCCAGACCGTGGGCTTTTTCATCAATCGCCAACGCCCGTTGGTACAGCGGTTCAGCCAGAGCGTAGCGTTCCTGGGCGCTGTACAGCAATGCCAGACTATTCAGACTGGTAGCCACATCAGGGTGATCCGGGCCGAGCGCTTGTTCGGCCACTTGCAGAGCCTGTTTCGCCACTTCCGTCGCGCGCGTGTATTGTCCCTGTCGATACAGCAAATCAACCTGCTGGCTGAGTGCGTTCCATCCAGGTGCGGCGGCATGGCTGTACACGCTTGTTGTCAGTCCAAGTGTGAGGAGAGTCAGGGTAAGAGAGAAAGCAGATATTTTCATAAACCTTCTGCCTGTGCGTGATGTGGGAAATAATGAATCACACGCTATCAGATTCGGGCTGTGATAATTCATTCATGACAAAAAATAAACCAGACCTAGGCAATAAACAACCGCCGGATGCCACCTGCCGGGTTCCATAACTCTGCATCCTCCATGCATCCACGGTCTTTTCCGGGTTAAAATCAGTCCATGCTCTATTCTCTGTTCCGCCCTGTGCTGTTCAGTCTCGACCCCGAAACTGCACACTGCATCACATTCAATGCAATCGAGAAAGCCCGTCGGCTCGGGTTGCTTCCGGGTCAACCGTTTGCCTGTCAGCCGCGCAATGTCATGGGTCTTGATTTCCCCAACCCGGTCGGTCTGGCCGCCGGACTGGACAAGGATGGCGAGCACATTGATGCACTGGCCGCGCTGGGTTTCGGCTTCATCGAGATAGGCACGGTCACGCCCCGTCCCCAGCCTGGGAATCCGCAGCCGCGGCTGTTTCGCCTGCCGCAGGCCAACGCCATCATCAATCGCCTGGGTTTCAACAATCACGGTGTGGACAAGCTGGTAGCGAACGTCAAGCGCTCAAGTTACCGCGGCATCCTGGGCATCAACATTGGCAAGAATTTTGATACACCGGTGGATAGAGCTGCTGATGACTACCTGTTTTGCCTGCGCGAAGTTTATGCTCACGCCAGTTATGTGGCGGTCAATATTTCCTCGCCCAATACGCCCAATCTGCGGCAATTGCAGAATGCGGCAGAGCTGGATCATTTGCTGGCCGCGCTGAAAGCGGAACAGGGGAAGCTCGCTGATCAACACGGCAAATATACGCCACTGGTGGTAAAGATTGCTCCTGATCTGGAGCCGCCGCAAATCGAAGCCATCGCCGCACTGCTGCTGCGGCACCGGATTGACGGCGTCATTGCCACCAACACTACGCTTGCACGGACCGGGGTGGAAGCACTGTCGTATGCGCGCGAAGCTGGCGGCTTGAGCGGTGCGCCGCTGACACAGCGTGCCACTGCAGTCATTCACCAATTGCATGCCGCGCTGCAGGGGGGGCTGCCGATTATCGGCGTGGGCGGCATCATGTGTGCGGCAGATGCAAAGGAAAAAATGGAGGCAGGCGCGAGCCTGGTACAAATCTACACTGGCCTGATTTATCGCGGCCCCGATCTGGTGCGTGAGGCGGTACAGGCAGTGTGTGCAGCATGAATCCTGCAGTAGCCCGATAACGCTTTGTTGCCGTTGATGCTGCGAACTGAAACGGCGATAATCCGCGCTTCCTGACCTTGTGATTATCCCCGGTATACTATCGGATTACCTGTGTTCAGGCTCTGGATGAAAAAAGATCTGCTGATAGAAAAAATAGATGCCATCCTGCCGCAGACTCAGTGCCGCCAGTGTGGCTTCCCCGGTTGCAGGCCTTATGCGGCAGCGATCGCGGAAGGCACTGCAAATATCAATCAGTGTCCGCCCGGTGATGCGGCAGGCATCCAGAAACTGGCCGATTTGCTGGGGGTCAGGCCGATAGCGCTGAATGCCGCGCATGGCGTGCCCAAACCAATGGCGGTGGCGCTGATAGATGAGCAGGTCTGCATCGGTTGTACGCTCTGCATTGAGGCTTGTCCGGTGGATGCAATTGTCGGTGCCGCCAAGCAGATGCACACTGTGATCGCTGCTGAATGCACCGGTTGCGAGCTCTGCCTTGCACCCTGTCCCGTGGATTGCATCAGCATGATCCCGGCCGGGAAGCAAATCAGCGCTGCAGTGAGCGAACCTTGTAGTGTCGGCAATGACTGGTTGTTGCACGAGAATGGGATGGAAAGGAAAGCGGCTGACCGCGCGCGCATGCGCCACCAGTTCAGACTGCAAAGACTTGAGCGTGAAAAACAGGAGCAGGCAGAAAAGCTTGTGCAAAAAACCGGAACAGCAGTCGGCGATCCCAGGAAAGCCGCAATTCTGGCAGCATTGAAACGGACTATGGCAGCCCGCTCAGACAACTGAAAGAAAAAATAACCAGATTGCTCCGTAGCCGAATATTTTTCTATCCAACCCATGAACCCAAGCAAACGCCGCGAAATTTTCACCCGCTTCAGAACGGCTAATCCTCATCCCACGACCGAACTGGAATACAGCACACCATTCGAGCTGCTGGTGGCAGTGGTGCTTTCCGCCCAGGCTACCGACAAAGGCGTGAATCTGGCAACCAGGAAATTGTTCCCCCAGGCCAACACGCCGGAAAAAATTCTCGCGCTGGGGGAGAGCGGATTGCGCGATGCCATCAAGAGCATTGGGTTATTTAAAACCAAGGCGAAGAATATTCTGGCTACTTGCAGGCTGCTGATTCAGCATCATGGCAGCCAGGTGCCACAGACGCGTGATCAACTGGAGAAACTTCCTGGCGTGGGACGCAAGACCGCCAACGTGATGTTGAATACCGCGTTTGGTGAGCCCACCATTGCGGTGGATACGCATATTTTCCGGGTTGCCAACCGCACTGGCATCGCTCCTGGGAAAAATGTACTGGAAGTGGAGCTGAAGCTGCTGAAATTCATCCCGCAGGAATTTCGCCATGACGCCCATCACTGGCTGATCCTGCATGGACGCTATGTGTGCAAGGCGCGCAAGCCGGAATGCGCAGTGTGCAGCATCAGTGATTTGTGCGAGTTCAAGCACAAGACCTTGAAAAATAATTCCATCTGAATACTGGCATAGCGAATGTTCAATCCTTCCAGAGACCAGGCGCGGCAGCTCTTCTTTGACACCTGGCGCAAGTACCGTCAGCGGGAAATTCTTTCCGGCATGGAAGACATGGCGCTGGCAGTCATTCTGCTGCACCCGGAATACCAGGCCATAGTGGCTGACGAAGACCGTTATCGCGACAAGGATTACCTGCCGGAAATGGGCGATACCAATCCTTTTCTGCACATGAGCATGCATGTCGCCATCAAGGAGCAGCTTTCCATAGATCAACCGGTGGGAATACGCGCGCGTTTCGAGCGGCTGCTGAAAAAAACCGGCAGCGAGCATGAAACCATGCATCAAATCATGGAATGTCTTGCGGAAATGATCTGGCAGGCACAGCGTAACCAGTCGGCACCGGATGCCACGATCTATTTTGATTGCCTGGACCGGCGGGAGAATTGATCAACGACCAATAAAAAAGGACGCAAACGCGTCCTTTTTTTATGCATGGTTCTGGTTATGCTATCTGGTCTTCAGACCGGACTGAGTCGCATAAAAGGCTGCCACATTTTCAACATCTTCCTTGCTCAAGGCTGCGGCCATGCCGGCCATGATGGGGTCTTTGCGCGCGCCTGATTTGTAGTCATTCAGAGCTTTTGCCAGATAGTCCGCATGCTGGCCGCCGAGCTTGGGAAAATTTGGTGCAGCGCTATTGCCGTCAGCACCGTGGCAAGCGGCACAAGCTTCACCTGCTTTTCTCTTGCCGGCTTCGATATCGGCTGCTATCCCCTGTCCAGAAATCAGCAGCAATGCGCCGCTCATTGCGGCAATGATGATTTTATTCATGACGATTTCCTTACGTGAATGACAAAATTATTTACTGCCGCTGGCGTAATAGGCGGCCACATCTTTCATGTCCTGCGCGGAAAGGGTGACCGCGATGGCGTCCATGCTGGGATGGCTGCGATTACCGGATTTGTAGCCTTCCAGCGCCTTGATCATATACTCGCCGTGCTGTCCCCTGAGCTTGGGCACATGGTAAACCTTGGGGAAAGCGGTACGGTAACCCTCAAGATTATGGCAGCCGTCACACATGGACGCCTTCTGCTTGCCCGCTGCGGCGTCGCCACCTGCTTGTGCCTGAGCTACACTGGAGATTGCCAGGAGCAGGCTTCCGGCAAGTAGTTTCACCATTGCTGATTGTTTCATTGTGGGCACCCCCTCTTCAAAAAGAGCAACTGTAAACGATGTGCCATTTTCGGTCAATGAATAAAGTAGCGTAGCATACCAAAAATCAGCATTATTTTTTCCCGTCAGATATTGCGTGTTTTGCTTCCAGTTCATCCCATCGCGCAAGACAGTTTATGAGTTCTTCCTCGACGGTAGCAAAGCGCACCTGCAATGCTCTGGCTTCCTCCGGGTGATCGCGGTAAATAGTCGGGGCGCCCAGGCGGTGGGTAATATCCGCCTGTTCCCGTTCCAGAATTTCGATCTTCGCTGGCAGTGACTCCAGTTCGCGCATTTCATTGGAGCTCAATTTGACGCGAGAGGCCGGTTTGGACGTTTTTACCGCTGCGGCCTGGAGCTGCGGTTGAGCCGTTTCCTGTTTTGCCGCCACTTTCACAAAATTCTTCGCCCGTACCCAGTCGTCGTAGCCGCCAACATATTCCCGCAGCAGGCCATTACCTTCAAATGCGATCACCTGAGTCACCACGTTGTCGAGAAATGCGCGGTCATGGCTGACCAGGAACAAGGTGCCGGAATACTCTTGCAGCAACACTTCCAGCAACTCCAGGGTTTCGATATCCAGATCATTGGTGGGTTCATCGAGCACCAGCACATTGCTGGGACGGGTGAACAGGCGAGCCAGCAGCAGCCGGTTGCGCTCGCCGCCGGAGAGCGATTTCACGGGTGAGCGCGCCCGCTCCGGCGGAAACAGGAAGTCCTCCAGATAGCTGATGACATGTTTCTTCGCGCCACCGATCTCGATGAAATCCGAGCCCTGGCTGATGGTGTCTATCAGCGTCGCTTCCTCATTCAGTTGCTCGCGCATCTGGTCAAAATAAGCCACGGCGAGTTTAGTGCCTTGCCGCACTATGCCGCTGTCGGGCTGCAATTCACCCAGTATCAGCTTCAGCAGGGTCGATTTTCCGGCGCCATTAGGTCCCAGCAGCCCCACCCGGTCGCCACGCATGATGCGGCAGGAAAAATCCTTGATGACGACTTTGTCGCCATAACTTTTGCTGACGTGCTCCAATTCAGCTACCACGCGCCCGGATCGCGCACCTTCATCCACGCTGAGATTGACCGTTCCCACCCGGTTGCGCCGCGCCGCCCGCTCCAGTCGCAGTGCTTCCAGTTGTCGTACTCTGCCTTCATTGCGCGTACGGCGCGCCTGAATGCCTTTGCGTATCCAGACTTCTTCTTGCGCCAATACCTTGTCAAATTTCTGGTTATGGGTGGCCTCAACTTCCAGCATCTCCGCCTTTTTGTGCTGATATTCTGTGAAACTGCACGGAAATGTCGCTAACTTGCCGCGATCAAGCTCGATGATGCGTGTCGCCACATTGTCCAGAAAACGCCGGTCATGGGTAACGAACAGCACGCTGCCGGCAAAATCCTTGAGCAACCCTTCCAGCCATTCAATTGAGGAAAAATCCAGGTGATTGGTCGGCTCATCCAGCAGCAGCACGTCGGGCGACACTACCAGTGCTCGCGCCAGTGCGACCCGTTTTTTCAGTCCGCCGGAAAGGTGTCCGATCAAAGTATCTTCGGGAAGGTTAAGCTGGTGGATGACGGTCTCCACCTTGCCCTGGATGCGCCAGCCATCCTGGGCCTCCAGTTTGCCCTGCAAATCCTGCAAGCGATCGAGCAGCGCCTCGGTATCGCCTGCACCGTCACTCAAAGCATGCGACACCTCGTGGTAATCGAGCAGCACCTGGCTGACCGCACCCAAGCCATTGGAGACTTCCTGGAACACTGTATTGGCTGGATCCAGTTCCGGTTCCTGCGGCACATAGGCCAGCTTCAATGCGGGCGCGCGCCATACCTTGCCGTCATCCAGCTTGATTTCGCCGGCCAGAACACGCAACAAACTGGACTTGCCGCCGCCGTTGCGGCCAATCAGACCGATGCGCTCGCCCGGATCGAGCTGCAAATCCACATGATCAAGCAGCGCATGGTGACCAAAGGCAAGACAGACTTTTTCGAGAGTAATGAGAGGCATGGGTGTGGAAATGAGGGTTCAGCAGATTGGCAGGGGCGGGATTCTGCCATGCTTCGTGGGGGTTTGGCAAAATATCTGCTCATCACCGGCGTAGATTGGATCAGACTGGAACGTGAACCCTGGTTCAGGGCTCATGCTTCACGGCTCATTCCGTCAGTTTCTTCTTCAACAGCTCATTTACTTGTGCAGGGTTGGCCTTGCCCTTGGTGGCCTTCATCGCCTGGCCAACGAGGGAATTGAAAGCTTTTTCCTTGCCGCTGCGGTAATCGGCTACCTGCTGCGGGTTGGCGGCAAGAATGCCGGCTATGAGTTGCTCGATCTCACTCGCATCCGAGATCTGTTTCAGGCCCTTGCTTTCGATAATGATGTCGGCATTGCCATCACATTCGCCACGCCACATGGCGTCGAACACGTCTTTAGCGGTCTTCCCCGAAACGGTTCCGTCGCTGATGCGCAGCAGCAGCCCCGCCAATTGTGCCGGGCTGACAGGGCATTGTGCGATGTCCAGCGCTTCTTTGTGCAAGCGTCCGCTTACTTCGCCCATGATCCAGTTGGCGCAGAGCTTGGCTTGTGCCGGTAACAGTTTTACCGTGTTCTCGAAATAATCTGCCATTTCCCTGGTTGCGGTCAGCGCCCCGGCATCGTATGCGGAGAGGGCGTATTCGGCCACATAGCTGCTGCGTTTGGCTTCAGGCAACTGCGGCAACATCGCGCGCACGCGTTCGATCCAGTCGGCAGAGATTTCGAGCGGCAGCAGATCCGGATCGGGAAAATAGCGGTAATCCTGCGCGTCTTCCTTGCTGCGCATGGTGCGGGTTTCATTCTTGTCCGAGTCGTAGAGCCGGGTTTCCTGGCGTATGGTCCCGCCATCTTCCAGAATCTCCATCTGCCGCCTGGCCTCGTAATCGATCGCCTTTTCAAGAAAACGGAATGAGTTGAGGTTCTTGATCTCGCAGCGGGTGCCGAGCTTGTCCGAGCCGAGGAGCCGCACCGATACATTGGCGTCGCAACGGAACGAGCCTTCCTGCATGTTGCCGTCGCAGATGTCGATCCAGCGCACCAGCGAGTGCAGGGTTTTGGCAAAAGCCACCGCTTCCGCGCTGCTGCGCATATCCGGCTCGGAAACGATTTCCAGCAGCGGCGTACCGGCACGATTCAGGTCGATGCCCGTCATGCCTTGAAAATCCTCATGCAGTGACTTGCCCGCATCTTCCTCCAGGTGCGCCCGGGTGAGGCGGATAGTTTTCTCGCACTCGTTGCCATCGCCGTCAATCTGGATAATCTTTACACTGCCGCCGGCAACCACTGGCAGCTCGTACTGGCTGATCTGATAACCTTTGGGCAGGTCGGGATAAAAATAATTCTTGCGCGCGAAGATCGAAGGCGAATTGATTTTTGCGCCCACCGCCAAACCAAGCCTGATCGCCCGCTCCACTGCGCCGCGATTCAATACCGGCAACACGCCCGGCAGCGCGATATCCACCGCGCAGGCCTGCGCGTTGGGCGCCGCGCCAAACGCAGTCGCTGCACCGGAGAATATTTTTGAGCGGGTCGAGAGTTGCGTATGCACCTCAAGACCGATAACGATTTCCCATTGCATGTTTTCGTGTCTCTAGTTCAGGCAATCAGTTTGTCGGGCATCCGAATATGCCAATCTGTTACTTGCTGGTACTGGTGGGCCACATTCAGCATTTGTGCTTCGGCAAAATAATTGCCGATGATATGCAAACCCACTGGCCGATTATTGTCGCCGAAGCCCGCAGGAATGGACATGCCAGGCAGCCCGGCCAGATTGGTGGCGATAGTGTAGGTATCGGACAGATACATCTGCACCGGATTGCCGCTTTTTTCTCCCAAAGAAAATGCAACCGTGGGCGTGGTCGGCCCCATGATGATGTCGCATTGCGCGAAGGCTGCGGCAAAATCCTGCGCAATCAGGCGGCGCAGTTTCTGTGCCTGAATGTAGTAGGCGTCGTAATAACCGTGCGACAGCACATAGGTACCGATCAGAATACGGCGCTTCACTTCCGCGCCAAAGCCCTGTGCCCGGCTTTTCTGATACATGTCATTGAGGTCGGTATATTCTGGAGCGCGATGGCCGTAGCGTACGCCATCAAAACGGGACAGGTTGCTGGACGCCTCCGCTGGGGCCAGCACATAGTAAACGGGTATCGAAAGTTTGGTATTGGGCAGCGACACTTCCACCGTTTCTGCGCCCAGCTTGCGATATTCCGCGATAGCTGCCTCCACCGCACGTGCTACATCGGCGCTCATCCCCGCGACGAAATATTCTTTCGGCAAGCCGATGCGCAGGCCTTGCAGCGGTCTTGCCAGATTGCGCGCGTAGTCCTCGGGCGCACGTTGCAGACTGGTCGAGTCGCGCGTATCGAATCCTGCCATGACGTTCAGCATCAAGGCCAGATCTTCCGCCGATTTCGCCATCGGTCCGCCCTGATCAAGACTCGAAGCAAACGCAATCATGCCGTAGCGTGATACCAGCCCGTAAGTCGGTTTGATGCCGGAAATGCCGCACAAGGCTGCCGGCTGGCGGATGGAGCCGCCAGTGTCGGTACCGGTGGCGGCAGGCGCCATGCGCGCAGCCACGGCACAAGCCGAACCGCCGGAGCTGCCGCCCGGCACCGCCGTGATATCCCAGGGGTTTTTTACCGGACCGTAGAACGAGGTCTCGTTGCTCGACCCCATGGCAAATTCATCCATGTTGGTTTTGCCGATATTTACCGCGCCGGCGGCATTGAAGCGCTCGATTACACCGGCATCGTAGGGCGAAACGAAATTGGACAGCATTTTCGACCCGCAGGTGGTCAACCACCCCTTGGTACAGAAAATGTCTTTCTGGGCAATGGGAATGCCGGTCAGCGGTTGCGCCTGACCGGATGCAATCATCGCATCGGCAGCCTGTGCCTGCGCGAGGCTCATCTTTTCGTCGATCGTGATGAAAGCATTGTAGTCCGGGTTCAATGCCTTTACGCGCTTGAGGAATTCGCCAGTCAGTTCAACGCTGGAGATTTTTTTGGCGGCGAGCAGGGTGGAGAGCTGCTTGAGGCTGGAGTTCAAC
>JAPLQS010000023.1 GCA_026399575.1 Nitrosospira sp.
CATGAGCCGGAAACGGGGAAATCCCCTGCTTCCAGGCATGAAAAAGACCATTTATTCAATGAAAATTCGATTCGCATCACGATTCCGTCTCGATTCATGTTCGCCGCCACGTTTTGCGGCTACTTGTTCGGTGTTTCCTTAGAGGAGCAGTAAATACCGCCATGACGTACAACTCGACCCCGTCTCCCCGCATTCTCCTGCTGGCTCTGCTGCTGCTTTTCGGCATCACCTGCCATGCCGAAACACCCTCGGTCGGAACCATCACCGCCACCGAACTCTCTCAAAGACTGCAGGAATCCAGGGCGCCCGTTATCCTCGATGTGCGCACGCCCGGCGAGTATTTGTCAGGCCACATCAAAGGTGCGCTGAATGTGTCCCATGATGACCTGGAACGGCGGCTTGGCGAATTGCCGGCAGACAGATCCAGCGAGATAGTGGTGTACTGCCAGAGCGGAAGACGCGCAGCTATTGCAGAGAAGATCCTCGTCGAAAAAGGTTATACCAACATCAAGGATCTGGCTGGCCACTGGCAGAACTGGAACGCTCGATTAAAGCAACAGTGACCGTGCATCGTACCTAAGGAACCGCATAATGAAAAAGGGCAGCCAAGTGGCTGCCCTTTTTCATTGCACACAGCAACGATCAGACACGCTTCTTGAATTCGTTGGTGCGGGTATCGATCTCGATCCTGTCGCCGATTTCGACGAAAGCCGCAACCTGAACCTCGAAAGCATTGCCTTTCAGACGCGCCGCTTTCATTATCTTGCCGGAAGTATCGCCGCGTACTGCCGGTTCGGTATATTCAACTTCGCGCACGACACTGTTCGGCAGTTCAACCGAGATTGCCTTGCCATCGTAAAACGTCACCTGGCAGACATCTTCCATGCCGTCGATGAGGTAGTTCATCACATCGGACATGTTGTCCGCTTCGATTTCAAACTGGTTGTACTCGTTGTCCATGAACACATACAGCGGGTCAGAAAAATAGCTGTAGGTGCAGTCCTTGCGGTCAAGCACGACCATGTCGAATTTTTCATCGGCTTTGTAAACCGACTCGGCAGTGGTATCGGAGAGGAGGTTTCTCAGCTTCATCTTGACCACCGAGGCATTACGGCCGGACTTGGTGAATTCGGCTTTCTGTACCACCATCGGATCGTTGCCGACCATCACGACGTTGCCTGCGCGGAGTTCCATTGCGGTTTTCATGTTTCTTCCTGAGAATTTAGCGAGTTAAGTGCTATGCGGATAGCCTCTGCTGGCGATCCGGAATTTTAAAAACCACGCATTATATCTGATTCCGGCTGAATCGTACCAGATTGGATGCCAGATCTCCCAAACGACATAGACCTTCCGCCCATTTTTCGCCATGCTGCGCCAACGCAACTTGATGCGCGGCAAAGGTCGGCCAGGTATGATCAATCCGGCCAGCGCCATTCCAGTCATGCCACAAGGCGCGCACTGCAACAGCCATATCCGCCGGCATCCCTGCGGTATAAAGATCAAGAAAGGCACTCAGCTTGACTTGATGTGCGTTGTCCGCTTGCGGGTAGATGTGCCAGACAAACGGCCGTGCCGCCCACTGGGCACGAACAAACGAATCTTCTCCGCGCACAAAATTGATGTCGCAGGCCCACAGCAGCTTGTCATACTCGCTCTGTTCCAGAAACGGGATCAAGCGCACCGTCAACTGCCCGGATTGCAACACCGCACCCGCAGCAGGAGACTCGGCGCCAAAGAAACCTGCAACTGCGTCAACGGCCGCTCCCTGCGGCACTGGCAGCAGCACGAATACCGGCACGGCCGAGGCGGCCCATGCCGCGAACAGGTCACGTAACGGTGCGCTGCCATAGCAGAACAGGGAAATACGCAGCTCCCCTGCCCTGCGCGCCGGTACGCCCAACCGCTGCCAGAACTCTGCTTGCGCAACGCTATCGAACGCGCTGCGGACCGACAATAACCCCTGCTCGCGCAGCAGCCCGCCGGTGCCAGTTACAAAACCTGGAAAGAAAAAATGTTTCACCAGTGGCAAGCGCGGGTGCGGCGACGGCAGGCGGTGACAGCCTGTCACCCAGTTCTCCGCGCTGAGATACTCCAGATTGATCCACAGCGGGCGCTGCGGCACAACCGCCATTGCAGTGATATAGGTCTCGGGCAATTCGCAGGCAAATGCTTCGATCACGACATCAGCTGGCTCAGCCCCGGCAAATGGCTGCCGCCAGTGGCAGACCTCGACCCCGCGCAACTGCTGCCGATCCGCAACCGGATCAGCATCCGGCACGATGCGGGCGAAGCTGGCCAGATCGTCCACCCACAACCTTACTGCCAGCCCATGCTCGAGCGTCAACTGGCGTGCGAGCCGCCAGCAGACGCCGATATCGCCGAAGTTGTCGACGACATTGCAGAAAATATCCCAGCGTTGCTTCATGGGGTGTGCCGATAGTAACGATGGATGATGACCGCAAGGCCATCCTGTACGTGGGAGCCGTCCACCTCAGTCAGATCAGGCTTCAGGCCTCATCCGGTTCCGGGTTTTCTGCGGGCCTGGGTTTTACCCTGGCTTTGGATGGCGCGGATTTTTTCTTGCCGACTTTGCCGGGAATTTTTGGCGTTTTGCACACCACGTCGGCGTTCTGTGCGCGATGACGCAAGGCATGATCCATCAGCACCAACGCCAGCATCGCTTCGGCAATGGGGGTCGCACGAATGCCGACACAGGGATCGTGTCTGCCGTGAGTTTCCACGATCACCGGCTTGCCCGCCTTGTCGATCGAGCGTCGCTCCAGGCGGATGCTGGAAGTGGGTTTGATGGCAAGATTAACGACGATGTCCTGACCGGTGGAAATGCCGCCCAGAATGCCGCCGGCGTTGTTGCTGAGAAAGCCTGCGGGAGTGATTTCGTCGGAGTGTTCGGTGCCTTTCTGCGCGACGCTGGCAAACCCCGCGCCGATCTCCACGCCTTTTACCGCATTGATGCTCATCATCGCATAAGCGATTTCCGCATCCAGCCGGTCGTACACCGGTTCGCCCCAGCCTACCGGCACACCTTCGGCCACCACGCTGATTTTTGCACCGACCGAGTCGCCGGATTTGCGCAGCTTGTCCATGAATTCTTCGAGGTGCGGCACCAGACTGGCATCAGCCGCAAAAAACGGATTCTGGCTCACCGCCTTCCATTGTTTGAACGGAATTTCCACCGGCCCCAATTGCGCCAGGTAGCCGCGGATCACCACGCCGTATTTTTCGCTCAGCCATTTCCTGGCAATGGCCGCCGCCGCTACCCGTACCGCAGTTTCGCGCGCAGAGGAACGGCCGCCACCACGGTAGTCGCGGATGCCGTATTTCTGCCAATAGCTGTAGTCCGCGTGCCCAGGGCGGAAGGTGTCCATGATCTTGCTGTAATCCTTGCTGCGCTGATCTTCATTGCGGATCAACAGTGCAATCGGCGTGCCGGTGGTTTTTCCCTCGAACACGCCGGAGAGGATTTCCACCGTGTCGGATTCGCGCCGCTGGGTGACATGGCGGGAGGTGCCGGGCTTGCGTCGATCCAGTTCCTGCTGAATATCCGCGACGGACAACTCCATTCCGGGCGGACAGCCATCAACTACGCAACCGATCGCGGGGCCGTGGGATTCGCCGAAGGAAGTGACACAAAAAAGCTTGCCGAGGGTATTGCCTGACATACTGTTACTCTCACAAAATCAAGGTAGCAAGTTTAGCATATCCGTTCCCCATGCCACGCCAAAGCCGGTGACGTCGCTGCCTACCGCGCCCAGCCCGCCTTTGCTGCTGCTGGCGGAGAGATCCATATGCAGCCACGGCATGTCGCCGGCAAAGTGACTGAGAAAGCGTGCGGCGAGGATATGGTCCGCCTCGCCATCCAGCGTGCATTGTTTGATGTCGGCAATTTTGCTTTCCAGATCGGTCTCGTAATCGGCATCCATCGGAAATGCCCAGATGCGTTCACCACTGGATTTCCCTGCTGCCAGCGCCTGCTGCGCCAGATCATCACGATTGCTGAAAATGCCGCTGTAACGCGACCCCAGCGCCACGTGCATGCTGCCGGTCAGCGTGGCGAAATCCATCATCACATCAGGCTTCTGTTTCACCGCCAGCGTCAATGTGTCGGCCAGCACCATGCGCCCCTCGGCATCGGTGTGCATGATTTCGATGGTGGTGCCGTTCAATGCCGTGATGACGTCGTTCTGTTTGTAGGCGCGCGGGCCGATGTGGTTCTGCGCAATCGCCAGCCAGCAATCGATGTTCACCGGCAGAGCGGCGCGGGTGGCGGCCAGCAGGATGCCCAGCGCCACCGCTGAGCCGTTCATGTCCTCGTGCATCCCGTGCATGTAGCGCGCCGGCTTCAGATTGTTGCCGCCGGTATCAAAGCAGATGCCCTTGCCCACCAGTGCCACGGTTTTCTTCGCACCCTTTACGCGTCGCTGCAAATGCACGATGGCGGCGTCTTGCGGGTCGCTGCCCTGGGCCACTGCGACAAATGCGCCCGCACCCATCTTGCGCAATGCCTTGAGATCAAATTCCTGGTGCTTCCAGCCTTCACTGGCTGCGAGTTTCTTGACGCGCTTGCGATAAGCCTCCGGCGTCAGTTCATTCGGCGGCAGCATCGTCAATTCGCGCGTGAGCAGATTGCCTTCCGCCTTGGCGCGCAGCAGCGCAAAACCATCGGCTTGCTTGTGCCCGTGCAGCACGATTGCGGCGAGCGCTTTCCTGCCCGGTTTCTTCTTGCCGGTTTTGCGCGACGGCAGCAGCGCACCGTTGACCCATGCGGCATACACCGCCAGTTCCGCAAATACGCGCTTCTGCCCGGCATCACCGTAAACCGCAAGATCTATCTCTGCCGGATTTTCTTCCAGCAGCAATTGCACGGCTTTGCGCACGCAGGTTTGCTGCTCGAATCTGGATTTGTCCAGGTCCGGCATGATCCAGGCACACAACGCGCCGCTCTTGAGATTGGCACTCACCGGTGCGTCGCTGATCTCATCCGGTTTCATCTTGCGCCGCGCCAACAAAGCCTCCAGTATGTCCCTGCCCGGAAAATCGGGTTTATCCGGGAATTTATCTGACGGCTTGTTCAGTTTCGGCAATATCACCAGAATATGTGTTGCCTTGGTGGAATGGCTTGGGGGTGAAGCATTCTGTGTCAGTGTCGCAAGCATTGGCGGCTGTCCCGTGAAATATCAGTTATCATTATATACGCCCTATGCCATTATCACTTGATGCAGCTTTTTGCCCAGGCTGCCCGCTGACTTTCAACCTCTGACCCCCCATGCGCCAATACCTCGACCTGATGCAGCACGTGCGCAAGCACGGACACAAGAAATCCGACCGCACCGGCACCGGCACGCTTTCCGTATTTGGCTACCAGATGCGCTTTGATCTGTCGGAGGGGTTCCCGCTGGTCACCACCAAGAAATGTCATCTGAAATCCATCATCCACGAATTGCTGTGGTTCCTGCAGGGCAATACCAATACCAAGTACCTCAAGGACAACGGCGTTTCCATCTGGGATGAATGGGCCGATGCGAACGGCGATCTGGGCCCGATCTATGGGCACCAGTGGCGCTCCTGGCCGAGCGCAGACGGGCAGCACATCGATCAGATCACGCAAGTGATCGAGCAGATCAGGAATACCCCCGACTCGCGGCGCATGATCGTTTCGGCTTGGAATGTAGGTGAATTGAACAAGATGAAACTGCCGCCCTGCCATGCTTTTTTCCAATTCTATGTCGCTGATGGCAGGCTTTCCTGCCAGCTCTATCAGCGCAGCGCCGATATCTTCCTGGGGGTGCCGTTCAACATTGCCTCCTACGCGCTGCTGACGCTGATGATGGCGCAGATCTGCGGGCTGAAACCCGGTGATTTCGTGCACACCTTCGGTGACGCGCATCTTTACCTCAACCATCTGGATCAAGTGCAGGAACAGTTGAGCCGCGAACCGAAGAAGTTGCCGACAATGCAGCTGAATCCGGCCATCAGCAGCATATTCGATTTCACCTATGCGGACTTCACGCTGCAAGGCTACGACCCGTATCCACCGATCAAGGCACCGGTCGCGGTATGAACTCACCGCGCTTTTCCATTCTGGTGGCGATGGCAAAAAACCGCGTCATCGGCAGGAACAATGCGTTGCCGTGGCAGTTGTCCCCCGACCTGAAACGCTTCAAGCAACTCACCATGGGGCATCACATCGTCATGGGGCGCAAGACCTATGAATCCATCGGCAGGCCGTTGCCTGGCCGCATCAGCGTCATCGTCAGCCGTCAGTCTGATTATCAGGCTCCGGGCGCCATTGTGGTGGGTTCGATAGCCGAGGCGCTGAAAGTCTGCAACGAAGACAAAGAGATGGATCAGGAAAGCTTTGTCATCGGCGGTGCGGAGATCTACCAGCAGGCTCTGGGATTGTGCCAGCGTATGTATGTCACCGAGATTCAGCAGGAATTCGACGGAGATGCGCTATTTCCTGAATTCAACCAGCAGGAATGGCATGAAATCTCCCGTGAAAAACACCGGCTGGATGGGGATGACGGGCTGGAATATCATTTTGTGGTGCTTGATCGCAAGATCTGAGTGGACTGCTCCACCGTAACGGTGGACGAAAGACGCAAAAAAATGGCGGAGCGCAATGCTCCGCCATTTTTGTTTGCGAGAAAGACTAGATGACTACCACATCCGGCAACGGGAAGCCGTTGAAGTTGCTGGCGTAAGCGGTGGTATAGGCGCCGGCATTGGGAATATAGATGAAATCCCCTTCCTGGATATCTTCCGGCAGCATCTCATCGCGCATCAGGATGTCCACCGAATCGCAGGTTGGTCCGGCAACGCACCAGGAAATATCCTGCCCTTTGCGGTCGGTAATAATTTCGTAGCGCAGGCCTTCGGTGACCTCGATCACGCCGCCAAACATGCCCGCATCCCAGTACATCCAGCGTTTGCCGTTGCGGGTTGCGGTGCCCACCACGCGGCAGACAAAGTAAGCCGCGTCCGACACCAGATAACGCCCCGGTTCGGCCATGACATGGATATCCGCCGGCAAATCGGCGATGGCCGCATTCACCACTTCCCCGATCACTTCTATCGAAGGAATGGGTTTGACATGACGCACCGGGTAGCCGCCACCGATGTTCAGCAGGCGCGGATTCAATCCGGCATGACGCATGTCGGCAAATACATTTTTTGCGCGTGTGATCCCTTCCTGCCAGTTCTGTGGATTGCGGCACTGCGAGCCGACATGAAAAGTCACGCCGGCGAGATCCGCCTTGAGCTTGACTGCTTCGAGGATGATCTCCTTGATCTCGGCGGCATGGGTGCCGAATTTTCCTGCCAGTGGCCAATCGCTGCCGATGTTGGGGGTATCAATGCGCATGTACATTTTTGCGTCCGGTTTGACGCTGACAATTTTGCGCAGCTCTTCCACGCTGTCCAGCACGTACCATTCGACACCCTTGGCGGCGGCATATTCCAGATATGCCCGCGACTTCATCGGATTGCTGTAATAGATTTCCGCAGCCGGCACACCCAGGCTGAGCAGGAGATCCAGTTCGGCAATGGAAGCGATTTCAAAACCCGTACCTTCCTCGATCAGCGCTTGCAGCACGCGTGGATCGGGATTGGCCTTGACTGCGTAATGCGGATGCACACGCGGCATGACAGCTTTGAAGCGGCGGGCTTTGTTGCGGACAATGTTGCTGTCAACCAGCAGGAACGGCTTGCTGTAGCCCTTTTGCAAGGCTGCCCGGACATGTTCAAAATCCAGGCTGACTTCGGGATGGGTGTCGAATATAACTTCGGCCTCTACTTTTTTTCGTAGAGCGGCAGTACGTGTTTGCATGAGAGTCTTCCTCCGGGAGGCGCTACGTTTCGGGAATATGGATGTTGACCAGATCGACCGGGCCGAAGTAGTTTGCTTTGCTTTTCATGATGACCTCCTGTGCTTTATTGATTGAGGGCTGCGAAAAAACCGGATTATAGACCGCATTCCAGCGGAATCAAGTGTTTTTTTAGGCCAAAGAGACGATGTCGCGACCTGCTGGCGATATCGCCAAAAAAACCATTTAATATCATATGATTATTACGAGCCTGAGGGGAAGCTATTGGGGTTCGGAGGGGGTACGGCCACAACAGTTTGCGCTTTCCGGCAAGAACACTGCAACCGGACAGAGTGTGGCGTGCCCGTCGAGGTTCCTTAGATTTTCGGCAGAGTCACGCCGTGCTGGCCCTGATATTTTCCGCCGCGATCCTTGTACGAAGTCTCGCATACTTCATCGGACTCGAAAAAGATCACCTGAGCTACGCCTTCATTCGCGTAAATCTTGGCGGGTAGCGGAGTGGTATTGGAGAATTCCAGGGTTACAAATCCTTCCCACTCCGGTTCGAACGGCGTGACGTTGACAATGATGCCGCAGCGGGCATAAGTGGATTTGCCCAGGCAAATGGTCAGCACGTTGCGCGGGATGCGGAAATATTCGATGGTGCGCGCCAGTGCAAAGGAATTGGGCGGGATGATGCAGACATCGTTTTTCACGTCGACGAAGGAATTGGCATCGAAATTCTTCGGGTCGACAATGGTCGAATTGATGTTGGTGAACAGCTTGAATTCATCCGAACAGCGGATATCGTAGCCGTAACTCGAAGTGCCGTAGGAAACGATCTTGTGGCCGTTCTGCTGCTTGACCTGATTGGGTTCGAACGGCTCGATCATGCCGTGCTCCGTCGCCATGCGGCGGATCCACTTGTCTGATTTTATGGTCATGGGTTCAATTATCCTCGATCACGATCTTGGCGAACAGCTCGGAATAGTCCTGCGACAATTCGTCAACCTTCACTGCGATGCGCCGGGCAATGCCGCGATAAATCCCCGCCACGCGTCCGTCGGGGTCCGCCACCACAGTCGGCGTACCGGAATCGGTCTGCTCACGGATTTTGATGTCAAGCGGCAATGCTCCCAGAAACTCCGTGTCGTAGTCCTTGCACATTTTCTCGCCGCCGCCCGCCCCGAAAATATGCTCGGCATGGCCGCAACTGGAGCAGATGTGAATGCTCATGTTCTCGACGATGCCGATGATCGGAATGCCCACTTTCTGGAACATCTTGAGTCCCTTGCGCGCATCCAGCAATGCAATGTCCTGCGGGGTCGTGACGATGACCGCACCCGTAACCGGCACTTTCTGCGCCAGTGTCAGCTGAATGTCGCCGGTGCCAGGCGGCATGTCGATGATGAGATAATCCACATCGTGCCAGCGGGTTTCGTTTAACAGCTGTTGCAATGCCTGCGTCACCATCGGCCCGCGCCACACCATGGGGGTATCCGCGTCGATCAGCAGGCCGATGGACATGGCCTGGATGCCGTGCGCTTTCATCGGCTCCAGATTCTTGCCATCGAGAGATTCGGGACGGCCGGTAATGCCCAGCATCTGCGGTTGCGAAGGACCATAGATGTCAGCATCCAGAATGCCGACGGAAGCGCCTTCCGCAGCCAGTGCCAGCGCCAGGTTGACTGCGGTGGCGGATTTGCCCACGCCGCCCTTGCCGGAAGCCACGGCGATGATGTTCTTTATCCCCGGAATGAGCTTCACGCCGCGCTGTACGCTGTGCGGAACAATCTTGCTGGTGACATTGACGTTCACGGAGCCGATGCCGGGAATGGTTGCAAGCTTGTCGGCCACCTGTTTGCGGATGTTCTCGCTCACGCTCCTGGCCGGATAACCCAGCACGATGTCGAGTGCTACATTGCTGCCGTCTATTCGGATATTGCGCGCTTCCTTGCTGGTCACATAGTCCTTGCCGGTGCTGAGATCGGTGATCTCCTTGAGTACGGACTGCACCTGCTGCTCCGAAATAGCCACTCTGCAACTCCCTTGTGCTGAAACTCAAATTAGACGCCGAATTTTAACAAATATCGGATTGGGTTATACAGTTTGTTACAATCCGCGTTTATCGGATTCTTACAGGCAGTTGATGAGCAAGCGAAAAATCCTGGTCACCTCCGCCCTGCCCTATGCCAATGGCAGCATTCATCTTGGCCATCTGGTGGAATACATCCAGACCGATATCTGGGTGCGCTTCCAGAAAATGCAAGGACACGAAGTACATTATGTATGCGCCGACGACACCCACGGCACACCCATCATGCTGCGCGCCCAGAGTGAGGGCATCACCCCGGAAGCGCTGATCGCGCGGGTGCAGAAGGAACACGAACGTGACTTCGCCGGTTTCCACGTCGAGTTCGACAACTATTACACCACGCACTCGCCCGAGACCCGCCATTATTCCGAGGATATCTACGGCAAACTCAAAACTGCCGGATTGATCACGTCCCGTGCGGTCGAGCAGTTCTATGACCCGGTCAAGCAGATGTTTCTGCCCGACCGCTTCATCAAGGGTGAATGCCCCAAATGCGGCGCCAAAGACCAGTACGGCGATAACTGCGAAGCCTGCGGCGCGGCCTATGCGCCCACTGATCTGAAGAACCCGTATTCCGCAGTATCCGGCGCAGTTCCGGTGAAAAAAGCCTCGGAGCACTTCTTCTTCAAACTCTCGGACAGCCGTTGCGTGGATTTCCTGCGCGCATGGACGACCTCGGGCACGCTGCAAACCGAGGCTGCCAACAAAATGCGCGAGTGGCTGGGAGAGGCGGACGAAAACAAGCTCTCCGACTGGGACATCTCGCGCGATGCGCCCTACTTCGGTTTCGAGATTCCCGATGCGCCAGGAAAATACTTCTACGTGTGGCTGGATGCACCGGTCGGCTACATGGGCAGTTTCAGGAAATTATGTAACGACAAGGGCATCGATTTCGACGAATTCTGGCAGAAGGACTCAACCGCCGAGCTTTATCACTTCATCGGCAAGGACATCCTTTACTTCCACGCATTGTTCTGGCCGGCGATGCTGGAAAATGCGGGTTACCGCACGCCAACAAACATCTATGCCCACGGCTTTCTCACTGTCAACGGCGAGAAGATGTCCAAGTCGCGCGGCACTTTCATCACCGCCGAGAGCTATTTGCAGCAGGGACTGAACCCGGAATGGCTGCGTTATTACTACGCCGCCAAGCTCAACTCGACGATGGAAGATATTGATCTGAATCTGGAGGACTTTGCGGCAAGAGTAAATAGCGATCTAGTCGGCAAATACATCAATCTGGCTTCACGTGCGGCAGGTTTCATCAGCAAACGCTTTGATGGAAAACTTGCGGCCTCTCTCGCTCCCGCAAGGAAATGCTTCCTTGAAGGCCTTTTCGTTAAGTCAGTTAATATTGCGCGTGACCCAGATGAATTTATTCAAGGGCGGTTCACTGAAGAAGATGTCCCTGATGGTCGCCGCACTAAATACATTGCTGATCTCTATGAACAACGAAAATATGGCGAAGCTCTCCGGGAAATAATGTATTTGACGGATATCGTGAACAAGTTTGTTGATTACTACAAACCATGGGAACTGGCCAAACAAAATGGACAAGATGGTGAATTACACGAAGTTTGCACTGTCATTCTGAATGCGTTCAAAAGCCTTACGGTTTACCTAAAACCAGTATTACCCAGGCTGGCGAAGGATGTAGAAGCTTTCCTTAATATTGAACCACTGGTTTGGGAAGATGCAAAAACCCTGTTGCTCGACCACACCATAAGCCCTTACTCTCACCTCATAACCCGTATCGACCCCAAGCAGATCACCGCGCTGGTCGAAGCCAGCACGGAAAGTCTCAAGCCCGCTACGCCGCAACCGCATTCGCAGCAGCGCCATGCCCAACACCAGGAGAATATCGTGGAAACCACCACCCAGCCCGCCACCATCAGCATCGATGATTTCACCAAAATAGACTTGCGCGTCGCCCGTATCGTCAACGCCGAGCATGTGGAAGGTGCGGACAAACTGCTCAAGCTCACGCTGGACATCGGCACGGAACAGCGCACCGTGTTTGCAGGTATCAAATCCGCTTATGACCCGGAAAAACTGAAGGGACGATTGACCGTGATGGTGGCCAATCTTGCGCCACGCAAAATGAAATTCGGTCTGTCGGAAGGGATGGTGCTGGCAGCCGGTGATGGCAACGGGCTGTATCTTCTGGGTCCCGATGAAGGCGCACAACCCGGGATGCGGATCAAGTAGCAACGGCGTGAACCGGGAGCCAAAAGCGGCCGTGGTCTAGCGCAGTTTGTGGCTTACCCATAAAGCAGCAGTGAACAGCAGCACCGCACCGCCCTGGTGCGCAGCCGCCAGCGGCAAGGGAACGACCAGCAGCAGCGTGGCAATGCCCAGGCTTATCTGCACCGCCAGCATGATCAGCAGCAGATTGCAGGCCAGCCGGGTCGAAACCGGCAGCGGCAATTGCCTGGATTTGAACCAGAACAGCGGCACCAGGAACGCCAGCATCCAGGCGATCATGCGATGGTCGAACTGCACCGTCGCCATGTTATCGAAGAAATTGCGATACCACGGCTCCAGCATGAATATCTCCGGCGGAATGAAATGGCCGTTCATCAGCGGAAAAGTGTTGTACGCCAACCCCGCGCGTATGCCGGCAACAAACCCTCCCGATAACACCATGATGAAAATCAGCGTAGTCAGCCCTTGGGAGAAACGGCGCAAGCTGCGCAATCGGTCATCCGCATGCGCCGGATTCGCAGGAAAAAGCAATCCCAGCGCCACCCACAGCATTGCGGCATAAATAACGAAAGCCAGCCCCAGGTGGGCTGTCAGGCGGTACTGGCTGACATGGGGATTATCCACCAGCCCGCTTTTCACCATGTACCAGCCCATTGCCCCCTGCAGACCGCCCAGCAGAAAAATTCCAGCCAGCTTAATACCCAGTGGCCGGTCGATTCCCTTGCGCGCGACAAAATATACAAACGGGATGAAAAATGCCAGGCCGATGACGCGGCCCAGCAAGCGGTGAAAGTATTCCCACCAGAAAATGCCTTTGAACTCATCCAGGCTCATGCCTTGATTGACTTTCTGGTACTGCGGGGTCTGGTGATATTTTTCAAATACCACCTCCCAGTCACTTTGACTGAGCGGGGGTAAGGTGCCGACGATAGGCTGCCATTCGACGATGGACAACCCGGAATTGGTGAGACGCGTGACACCGCCAACCACCACCATGGCGAATACCAGAGCACAGCAGGCCAGCAACCAGACGGCAATGGATTTTTGCATGACGGAGTTATTCTGGAAAAATAAGTTGGAACGAATTGTAAGCGTTATTTCGCACGCATCAGGCGCTGCTTGTCACGCACCCATTCTTTCTGCTTCTCGGATTCACGTTTGTCGTGCTGTTTCTTGCCTTTCGCCAGACCGATCTCAAGTTTGATCTTGCCAGCCTTGTAGTGCATATCCAGCGGCACCAGGGTGTAGCCCGCACGCTCCACCTTGCCAATGAGCTGCTCGATTTCCCTGGCATGCAGCAACAGCTTGCGGGTGCGTACCGGGTCCGGATCGATGTGAGTGGATGCAGTCGGCAGGGCGCTGATGTGGCAGCCAATGAGAAACAGTTCGCCGTTACGGACAATGACGTAGGCTTCCTTGATCTGCACCCGTCCCGCACGAATCGCTTTAACTTCCCAGCCTTCGAGGATCACGCCTGTCTCGTATTTTTCCTCGATGAAATAATCGTGAAAAGCTTTCTTATTCTGGACGATACTCATGTAGGAGACGAAAGCTGGTGAGTTTCACGCGGGTTTCGTGTATTTTAACAGCTTTTCCACGCCGCCTCAGCAGATCAGGCGGTTAATCTTATGGCTGAAATTGAAAAATCGGTTCTGGTAGGCTACTCGGCGAGCCGCATGTTCGCATTGGTGGACGCCGTCGAGGACTATCCCAAGTTCCTGCCCTGGTGCGGGGGTTCGTCCGCAATACCACAGGATGAGCGCATCACCCATGCGACCGTCATGATCAACTATCTTCACGTCAAGCACAGCTTCACTACCGAGAACACCCGGCAGGCGCCGGAATTGATTGAAATGACGCTGCTGGATGGCCCCTTCGAACATCTGGATGGCCACTGGCGCTTTGTACCTCTGTCAGAGGATGCCTGCAAGGTGGAATTCCGTTTGCATTACACCTTCTCGCACAAAATACTGGAGAAGCTGGTAGGGCCGGTGTTTTTCATTATTGCCAACAACTTCGTGGAAGCCTTTATCCAGCGTGCGGAAGAGGTCTACGGTCAAACGTGAACGAACAGATTGAGATCGAAGTCGTCTATGCGCTGCCACATGAGCAGATTATGCGGCAACTGCACGTACCTGCCGGCACGATGGCGAAACAAGCGGTAGAGCTTTCCGGGATCAGCGGAATGTTCCCCGAGACCGATTTATCACAGAGCAGGCTGGGGATATTCGGCAGACTGGTCAAACCCGAGACGATCCTGCGCGATCGCGACCGGGTGGAAATCTACCGGCCTCTCTCCATCGACCCCAAAGAAGCGCGCAGAAAGCGCGCGGAAGAAGCCAAGGCGAAGAGAAGCGGCGCGCCGAAGACCCTTCATCTGCAGTAAGCGGAAATCTCCTTCTGTGCCTCGTCGATGCCTTTCTGACGAGCGACATCATCGGCAAAAACGACACCTCCCGCACCGTCAGGCAGGCTCACACGCGGAGAGTCGCGGAATACTTTCAATTTGGAGTTGGCCTGGATGCATCTTTCCTTATTCCGTTCGGCTTCAGCCTGCCGTTCGATTTCGGTCTTTTCCTCGGCAGCGCGACGTTTCTTGAATTCCAATTCTTTCTCAGCCAGACCTGCGGGTGCACTCGTCTTGCCAGCACCCGGCTGCGCGGGTCTGGATTTGATATTCAGTTTCTGTTCGGTGGTGACAACTCCTGGCGGCGGTGGCTGGTCGCTATACTGAGTGGTGCCGTTTTTATCCACCCATTTGTAGAACTGCCCATGGGCGGCAAGACTGAAAGAGAACAACAGAACTGACAACATGAGGTGTCGCATGGTTTCTCCCGCTTTTACACAGAATGCTGCCTGCCGATTCCCCGGACAATGACAGATTATTAACTTTGCTCTGGAAAATAGTGTGTTTTCGCTATCTGGTCAATGGATTTCCGGACATCGGCAGAAATTACGATCAACAGGTTCGTTTGCCTGCGATCCTTGGGATTAGCTATAATGCTGCTTTGTAAAGGATCATTATCATGCGACTGGTTCAGAAAGCACTAACCTTTGACGATGTTTTGCTGCTTCCCGCCCACTCCGTAGTTCTGCCGCGCGACGTAAAACTTGCCACCAAACTGACCCGCAACATTTCTCTCAATATTCCGCTGGTATCGGCCGCCATGGATACGGTTACCGAGTCGCGGCTTGCCATTGCCCTGGCCCAGGAGGGCGGCATCGGTATCATCCACAAGAATATGCCGACAGAATCCCAGGCAGCCCATGTCGCCAAGGTCAAGCGCTTTGAAAGCGGCGTAGTGAAAGACCCGATCACCATTCCTCCGAGCATGACAGTGCGCGAAGTGCTCAACCTCACCCGGCAATACAAGATCTCGGGTCTGCCGGTAGTGGAAGGCTCCAGAGTGGTCGGCATCGTCACCAACCGGGATCTGCGCTTTGAAACCAACCTGGACCAGCCCATCAGAAACATCATGACGCCGAAAGAGCGGCTGGTAACGGTGAAGGAAGGTACCAGCCGTGAAGAAGCAATGGCGCTGCTGCACCAGCACCGGCTGGAGAGAGTGCTGGTGGTGAATGCCAATTTCGAGTTGTGCGGACTGATCACCGTCAAGGATATCATCAAGACATCCGAACATCCCAACGCCTGCAAGGATGAACTTGGACGGCTGCGGGCTGGTGCTGCCATCGGCGTGGGCGAAGGCAGCGACGAGCGCGCCGAAGCACTGGCAGAGGCGGGTGTGGACGTGCTCATCGTGGATACCGCACACGGTCATTCCCAGGGCGTGCTGGAGCGGGTGCAATGGGTCAAGAAACGCTTCCCGCATATCCAGGTCATAGGCGGCAACATTGCCACCGCCGCCGCTGCCAAAGCGCTGGTGGATTACGGCGCTGACGGCGTGAAAGTCGGGATCGGTCCCGGATCAATTTGCACTACGCGCATCGTTGCCGGGGTGGGAGTGCCGCAAATTACCGCAATTCAGAATGTAGCTGCTGCATTGAATGGAACGGGAGTGCCGATGATCGCCGATGGGGGCATCCGCTACTCTGGCGACATCGCCAAGGCAATCGCTGCCGGTGCCGACTCGGTCATGCTGGGTGGATTATTTGCAGGCACCGAGGAGTCGCCCGGAGATATCGAACTGTTTCAGGGACGCTCCTACAAAACCTACCGTGGCATGGGTTCACTTTCCGCCATGCAGCAAGGCTCCAGCGACCGTTATTTCCAGCAGGCCGAGCAGGATGCTGAGAAGCTGGTACCTGAAGGGGTGGAAGGGCGTGTCCCCTTCAAAGGCAGCGTAATCGCGGTAATCCACCAGCTCATAGGCGGTGTGCGCTCAGGCATGGGTTATCTCGGCTGCGGCACAATTGACGAAATGCACAGCAAAGCCGAGTTTGTTGAAATCACCTCCGCTGGTATCCGGGAATCCCACGTGCACAACGTGCAGATCACCAAGGAAGCGCCGAATTACCACGTGGAATAGGGCTCAGTCCCTGGTATGCATCAGAAAATCCTCATCCTCGATTTTGGCTCTCAATACACGCAGTTGATCGCCCGTCGAGTACGGGAGAGCAACGTTTATTGCGAGCTTCATCCCTACGACGTAACCGATCAATTCATCCGCGAATTCTCGCCCAGCGGCATCATCCTCTCCGGCGGCCCCTCCTCCGTCACCGAAGAAGAAACGCCACGTGCTCCGCAAAGCGTATTCGAGCTGGGCATCCCGGTGCTGGGCATCTGCTACGGCATGCAGACCATGGCAGCACAACTGGGCGGCGCAGTCGAAACTTCCAAAGTACGTGAATTTGGTTACGCTGAAATACAGACGCAAGGAGATACTGCGCTACTAAAGGACATGCATGACCGTGTCGATACGCAAGGTCACGGCTTGCTGGATGTGTGGATGAGTCACGGCGACAAGGTGACTGCGCTACCGCCCGGCTTCAAGGTGATGGCAAACAATGCCGCCTCACCCATCGCAGCCATGGCCGATGAAACGCACAAATTCTATGGTGTGCAATTCCACCCCGAAGTCACCCACACTCTGCAGGGCAAGGTCATCATCGAACGCTTCGTCCATGATATTTGCGGCGTCGGTTATGACTGGAACATGCCCGATTACGTGGAGGAAGCCATCGGCAAAATCCGCTCCAAGGTGGGCAATGACGAAGTCATTCTGGGCCTGTCCGGCGGCGTAGATTCATCGGTGGCGGCGGCGCTGATCCAGCGTGCCATCGGTGCGCAACTCACCTGCGTATTCGTGGACAATGGCTTACTGCGGCTGCATGAAGCTGAACAGGTGATGGATACCTTCTCCAGGAATCTGGGACTGAAAGTTATCCATGTCGATGCCAGCAAGGAATTCCTCAAGCACCTGCAGGGCGTCATCGACCCGGAGCAGAAGCGCCGCATTATCGGACGCGAATTTGTCGAAGTGTTTCAGCGTGAATCAGCCAAAATCGCCAATGCCAAGTGGCTCGCACAAGGAACGATTTACCCCGATGTAATCGAATCCGCCGGCGGCAAAACAAAAAAAACGCACACCATCAAATCGCACCACAATGTCGGCGGCCTGCCCGATACGCTGCATTTGAAATTGCTGGAACCATTACGTGAATTGTTCAAGGATGAAGTGCGCGAACTCGGGCTGGCGCTGGGACTGCCACATGACATGGTATTTCGCCATCCTTTCCCTGGCCCCGGTCTGGGGGTGCGTATTCTGGGTGAAGTGAAGCCCGAATATGCCGAACTATTACGGCGTGCTGATGCGATCTTCATCGAAGAGCTGCGTGCTTCCGGCTGGTATGAAAAAACTTCGCAAGCCTTCAGCGTGTTTCTGCCGGTAAAATCGGTGGGGGTGATGGGTGATGGTCGCACCTACGATTACGTGGTGGCGTTAAGAGCCGTCCAGACCCAGGATTTCATGACTGCGCACTGGGCAGAGCTGCCTTATTCCTTGCTGGGCAAGGTTTCCAATCGCATCATCAATGAAGTGCGCGGTCTCCGGAAAACCGCCTGCAACGATTGAGTGGGAGTGACCCGGCACGCGGTTTCATCTGCTTTGAAACCAGACCAGATCAAGTAGAAGAGAATGTTACTGCGCCTCCAGATGCAGGCGCCGATGCTCCTCGCTGCAGAAAAACTTGTCTTGCGAAGTGATGCTTTCGCTTTTCGGCAAATGTACGCTGCAATGGGCGCAGCACACCATATCTTCACCTGCGGTGGGCGGTGCTTCATCCCGCTTTTTTATCTTGCGCAGGTGGTTCCTTATTACCCAGAAAATCAGCACGGCAAGAAGTGCAAAGAATATCAGTCTACCCACCGCAATGATCTCCGTTGCCGCACATCAAAATTGGTCGGGGTGAGAGGATTCGAACCTCCGACTCCTGCGTCCCGAACGCAGTACTCTACCAGGCTGAGCTACACCCCGAAAACGATTAATGGTCCCGCTATAAAACAAGGGACCGATTCTGCAACTTGCCTGCTGCCCTCTGATTGTCCCGGCCGGGAACAGGCTTTCGGGATTCTGAGGTTATCGAAGCGCTCTAATAATTTCGTGCCACCGCGAAAACAGCTAATTGTAACAAACATTCTTTGTAATTAGAATTTGGCAGCGATGCAATTGTCGCCGATGCAATATCGGATTCGGCCTGCGCCCGCTGCCGCGCGTAGTCCAGCGCTCCGGTCTGCTGGATAACCTGCAATACCGGCTGAAACCCGCCTTCTCCACCCTGCTCAATGGCGTTGCGGATGATCGCAGCCTGTTCACTTGAACCCGTTTTCATCGCATAAATCAGTGGCAGTGTCGGCTTGCCTTCAGCCAGATCGTCTCCCAGATTCTTGCCGGTGTCATGATAATCACCGGAGTAATCCAGCATGTCGTCAGTCAATTGAAACGCGGTGCCGAGATGCATGCCATAAGCGGCCATCTCCTCTTCCTCTGCCGGCGTGGCGTTGCCGAGAATTGCCCCCAACCGGGTCGCTGCCTCGAACAGCTTGGCGGTTTTATAGCGGATCACCCGCAGATAATTTTCCTCATCGACATCAGGGTTGCGGCAGTTGAGCAATTGCAATACTTCACCCTCGGCTATCGTATTGGTGGCATCGGCCAGCACCTGCATGACGCGCATATTGTCCACTTCCACCATCATCTGGAACGCACGTGAATAAAGAAAATCCCCCACCAGTACGCTGGCTGCATTGCCGAACAAGGCATTGGCAGTCGCCTTGCTGCGCCGCAATTCGGATGCATCCACCACGTCGTCGTGCAACAGGGTCGCGGTATGGATGAACTCCACGACCGCCGCGAGATCGTGATGACGTTTGCCCGAATAGTTGAAGGCGCCGGCAGACAGAATCACCAGCGCGGGCCGCAGCCGTTTTCCTCCGCTGTTGATGATGTATTCGCTTACCTGACGGATGAGCGCCACGTGCGAATAGAGCTTCTCGCGGATAACCTCATCCACGGCACCCATGTCCGGGGCAATTAGACTTCTGATATGTTCAATCGACACGGCGATACCTGCGAAAAAGCTGCCATGTTAGGAACGTCCTCACTGGTGTGTCAAGCTCGACAGTACAGACAATTCTGCGTTTTCCGCACAATCCTCATTCGCAACAAGCCTTTGACCTGATGAGTCCGGCTATGTATAATCCGCGCTTTAGTAAAAGCAACATATGGAGTCCGACATGTATGCGGTCATAAAAACCGGCGGGAAACAATACCGCGTTGAAGCCGGTGAAAAACTTAAAATAGAACAGATAGTGGCCGACACCGGCAGCGAGCTGGTGATTGATCAGGTGTTGATGGTCGCTGATGGCGACAAGATCTCTATGGGCAAACCTCTGGTGCTTGGCGCCACGGTCAAGGCAACTGTGCTGGGACAAGGCCGGCACGACAAGGTGCGCATTTTCAAAATGCGCCGGCGCAAACATTACCAGAAGCATCAGGGACATCGGCAGAATTACACCGAGATCCAGATCACCGGCATTTCGGCATAAGGAGAGCTTACCATGGCACATAAAAAAGCAGGCGGCAGTTCCAGAAATGGCCGCGACTCACATTCCAAACGCCTGGGCGTCAAGAGCTACGGCGGTGAACTGATACCTGCAGGCAGCATCATCATTCGCCAGCGGGGCACCCAGATCCATCCAGGCGACAACGTGGGCATGGGCAAAGACCACACGCTGTTTGCCAAGATTACCGGCAAAGTAAATTTCTATGTAAAAGGCCCGGCACAGCGCAAAACGGTAAGCATCGTACCGGTCTGAAGTTAAGTAGCCCACCACGAAAAGCCCTGTCCAGCGCGATAGGGCTTTTTTGTTTGTGGCATCTGAATTGAAAAAAACCATCTCATGAAATTCATCGACGAAGCAGTAATCCAGGTAGTTGCCGGTAAAGGCGGCGACGGCTCAGCCAGTTTCCGCCGGGAGAAATTCATTCCGAGAGGCGGGCCGGATGGCGGCGACGGCGGACATGGCGGCAGCATTTTTGCCATTGCCGACCGCAACATCAACACCCTGGTGGATTATCGCTTTGCGCGCTTGCATCGTGCCAAAAAAGGCGAGAACGGCCGCGGCTCGGATCGTTATGGCAAGGGTGCCGAGGACATCGTGTTGCGCATGCCGGTCGGCACAGTCATCACCAATATTGCTACCGGTGAGATCGTCGCCGATCTCAAGCAGCATCAACAAAAAGCCTTGCTGGCAAAAGGCGGCGCGGGTGGAATCGGCAATCTGCACTTCAAATCCAGCACCAATCGCGCGCCACGTCAGTTCACCTTTGGCGAAGCGGGACAGGAACTGGATCTTAAGCTGGAACTCAAGGTGCTGGCGGATGTGGGGCTCCTGGGTATGCCCAATGCAGGCAAATCCACTCTGATCCGCGCCGTCTCCGCTGCCCGCCCCAAAGTGGCGGACTACCCTTTCACCACCCTGCATCCCAATCTGGGTATGGTCCGAGTAGATCAGAACCGCAGTTTCGTAATGGCGGATATCCCCGGCCTGATCGAAGGTGCGGCGGAAGGCGCCGGACTGGGACACCGTTTTCTCAAGCACCTCGTTCGCACCCGCTTGTTGCTGCATTTAGTGGATGTCGCACCACTGGATGAAAGTATCGACCCCGTGCGTGAGGCCAAGGCCATCGTAAAAGAGCTGCAGAAATATGACGAATCGCTCTACCAGAAGCCGCGCTGGCTGGTGCTGAATAAAACCGATATGCTGCCTGCGGATGAACGTGAAAAGATTTGCAAGAAACTCATCCGCAGCTTGGGCTGGAAGGGGAAAAGCTTTATCATTTCCGCGCTTACCGGCGAAGGCTGCAAGGAACTGACCTACGCCATCATGGAGCATCTGGAGCAGGAGTCCGGAAATTCCGGAGAATCTGATGTTGAGGTATCAGGCGACTGATTCATCTTGGGAATAAGGCCATGCAGTCAGTTTTAAAACAATCCCGGCGCATCGTCATCAAAGTCGGCAGCAGCCTCGTCACCAATCAGGGACAGGGGCTCGACCATGCCGCGCTGTCACGCTGGGCCGCGCAGATTGCCGGACTCAAGCAGATGGGCAAGGAGGTCGTACTGGTCTCTTCCGGCGCAATAGCCGAAGGCATGCAACGCCTGAACTGGAAAAAACGCCCGCATGCGTTGCACGAATTGCAGGCTGCTGCTGCAGTCGGGCAGATGGGATTGGTGCAGGCTTATGAATCCTGCTTCCGCAGCCATGAACTGCAGGCTGCACAAGTGCTGCTCACGCACGAGGATTTATCCGATCGCAAGCGCTACCTCAATGCTCGCTCAACCCTGATCACGCTGTTAAATCTGAAAGTCATCCCGGTCATCAATGAAAATGACACGGTGGCAACCGACGAGATTCGCTTCGGTGATAACGACACGCTGGCTGCGCTGGTAACCAATCTGATCGAAGCTGATGCCTTGGTAATACTCACCGATCAGGCCGGATTATTCACGGCTGATCCACGCAAGGATGCGCAAGCCAGTCTGATAGACGAAGCCAGAGCCGGTGATCCGGCGCTGGAAATAATGGCTGGTGGTGTCGGCAGCGACATCGGTCGCGGTGGCATGCTGACCAAGGTGATTGCGGCGAAACGTGCAGCACGCAGCGGCGCGCACACGGTCATCGCATCAGGACATGAAGCTGAGGTGCTGATCCGTCTTGCCCAGGGAGAAGCCATCGGCACCCAACTGCTGGCGGAAACCATGCCGCTGGCAGCACGCAAGCAATGGCTTGCCGATCACCTGCAAATGCGTGGCAAAGTCACACTGGATGCCGGTGCGGTAAAAGCGCTCATAACCGGCGGCAAAAGCCTGTTGCCGATAGGCGTGACCAACGTCAGTGGTGAATTCGAACGTGGCGAAGTAGTGATTTGCCTTGATCCGGCAGGCCGGGAAATTGCCCGTGGACTGATTAATTACAGCGCCGCAGAAACCAGAAATATTTTACAGCGGGCAAGCAATGAGATCGAGGCCATCCTCGGCTACGTGGACGAGCCGGAACTGATTCATCGAGACAATCTGGTTCTGCTCTAAACTGGGTCGGGATACTGACTCCCGCTCACGCCACTCCTTCCGGATACATATACATCTGATACCAGAGCAGGTTGCCCAGTGCCATATGGTCACTGGGTTGCAGTCCTGTGAATTCCACACCGTACTCATAGTGCGTTACACCCTGCGCATCGGTCGTACTCTTTGAGCTGCGCACCAGAGCGCTCAGTTCCAGCACCACCGGAACATCTTGCAATTCAAATCGTGTGGCGAGTTGTAGCGAACTTTCATCCGCGAGCGCTTCAGTGATGCTGATGCGGGCTCCGGCTGTGCCGATGTTCAATATGGCTCCCGTTATGCCCGTCTTGTCACCAGCGGTGATCGTGGCCGGCAGGCGTACGCCATGGCGAAATGAGCCGCGCACCGTCACTGCCTCGATTTTCTCCGGAAATCGCAGGTGCAGGTAGGTAAACGGGTAATGCTCTATCTTGAGTACCGTGGTGCTGAAAGCGAACGCGCTCCTGCCGGTAAACGCCCGCAGCAGCACATGCTCGCCGTCCTTCAACAACCCGGCCATGATGATTCTCTGCGGCAAGGTGATGAGGAAACTGCTGCCTTCCACCCAACCAATCACCTTCCCAAGCGTACGCTCCCCTTTTGCTCCACGGGGAATCTCGATCGGAATCTTGTCGCCCACCTTGAGATGCATCTCCGCAAACGTGGCAGGTACCGGCGCCGGTGCCGGGCGTGATGCCGTGGCATCACTGGCCGAAATCGGCTCGGCAGATATTTGTGGTTCTGTAGAAGGAGTTTCCATTCGATCTCATTCGGCCATAAAGAAGGCGACTGTAGCAGGCTGTGGAAAAACTGGTCAAGTTCAGAATACGTTGGAAAACTTATGAAGAATGTCTACCTTCCCCCCGTTCCCGCCTATTGAATCACGCGTGGATGGCTGCCCCTTTTCAATGCATGTATGGCTTCCTGCTCATTTCTTACGCTAATATTAGTCGGGCAGAAGAAGTATCTGGCCAGCGCGCGTTGCGCATAATGCTGCGGTATATTTTCAACTTCCTCCCATTTCGATACCCGTGCCCGTGCCCAGGTCTTGTCGTCACGACCCATGGCGTAGAGCCTTCTTTCAGTGTTGTGAAATTTGAATATCAATATTTCCCCTTTCGATTCCACGCTCGCACAGCGCATGGCCTCATAGGTTACATTCATCGCTCCTGCGGGTGATTTGATCACCAGACTGTAGCGCACTATGCCATCTTCCTCGACCGTGATGGAGGGGGCGTCAACGTAATGCAGATTCTTGCTGGCAGGACCGGCGTCAAATGGCAGCAGATTCTCCTGTTTTGGATAGGCGGGCAAGTGCGCCTGCAGTTCGACCCAGGTTTTGTCGCTGTCAAATTCCTTGTCGAATCCCGTTTGCTCCTTCTGCTCGGCGTACGCTGCAAGCGGCAGAAAGCATAGCAACAACAGAATTCTTCTCATGATGCTGCCAGGTCATTGAGCAGCGAGTCGCGCATTGCAGCATCCACTGGCTCAACCCGAGCCTGATAAGCGGGATGGTCGATACCCATGCTCAGGATGGCACCCTGACGCAGCGCCCGGATCATGTCCGGAGCAAGTTCAAAGCGGAGGAAATGCACCGAGGAAGTTTTTTCTTCAGTCTCCCTTTCCAGGTCTTCATCGGCAATGGCATGCACCGCCGCATGATCTTGCACTCTCACCCATACCTTGTCCTCTATGCCGATCAATTGTGCCAGCATGGCAGCGCGTTCGACCGGATCGGCATATTCGATCATCATGGTGGCCTTCCAGTTGCTGCCGTCCGGCACCAGCACCCCGTAAGTCTGCAGTTCGTCGAGTATGCCTTCTTCCTCGAATATTTTCTCCACCCGCAGCATTTCCTGGATTTGATAACGAATGGTCAATTCATCCTCGAAAATAAGCGTGACGTTTTCACCCAGCCGGACTTTGCGATGTTTCTTGTGCGCCATCACGCGCGCACGGAATTCCTGGCGCGCTTTGGCGTAGGCTTCCAGGGTCAGCAGACTGTCACGGGTAATTTGGGTCATGGCTTCTTTATAACATCAAGGGCGGGGCATGTCGCGTCCGGTTATTCGGCTGCAGCTGTTCAACCCAGTCCGTAGGCAATCCGGATCAGCGTCAGCGGATGCTGTTTCTGCGCTTTGCTCTCGCCCATGCCCTGCTGAATATGACGTCCGGCAATGGCGCAGTCGGAGCTGATGTAGTCAGGATCGGGCGCCGCCATCTGTTTGAATACCGGCTTGCCGATTTTCATGGAATCGGCGAAATGTTCGCTTTTGACGCCCCAGGTGCCGTCGTGGCCGGAACAGCGCTCCACCACGCTGACCTGGGTGCCGGGAATCATCTGCAGCAAATCCTTAGTCTTCTGTCCGATGTTCTGCACCCGCAAATGACAGGGGATATGGTAAGACACATTGCCCAGCGGCTGCTTGAAATCGGTCTTGAGCAAACCATCACGATTGCGCAGCATCAGATATTCAAACGGGTCGGACATCGCCGCCGCCACCGCTTTCACCTCTTCGTCATCCGGGAACATCAGCGGCAATTCCTGCTTGTACATGAGCGTGCAGGAAGGCACCGGCGTGAGGATCGCATAACCTTCTCGTGCCAGTTTTAGCAAATGAGGAATATTCACCTTCTTGAGTTGCTCCACTGCTTCCAGATCGCCCAGTTCCAGCTTGGGCATCCCGCAACAGGCCTCTTTCTCCACCAGACGCACCGGAATTTCATTGTGTTCGAGTATTTTCAATAAATCGTGGCCAATGCCGGGCTCATTGTAATTCACGTAGCAGGTGGAATAAATTGCGACCTTGCCTTGCGTCCTGGCGCCATCCTTCACCGCAAACGACTCATTGATCCTGGCAGTTGCACGGAATTTATGGCTGTCGTATTCGGGCAGTTTGCGCTCGGCATGAATCCCCAGCATGCTGTCCATCAGCTTGCGGGCAATGGGCGCCTTGTTGATGGCGTTTACTGTCTGCACCACCACCGGGATGCTGGCCAACTTGCCCATCAGGTCGGTGCTGGACAGCAGCTTGTCGCGGAAACTGGTTTGGCCTTTCTTGTATTTGACCGCTTTGGCACGCAGCATCAAATGCGGAAAGTCCACGTTCCACGGGTGCGGCGGCACGTAAGGACATTTGGTCATGAAGCACATGTCGCAAAGGTAGCAACGATCCACCACTTCCCAGTATTTCTGCTTCTCGACGCCGTCCAGTTCGCCGCTGCTGCCTTCATCTATCAGGTCAAACAATCGCGGAAATGCCGTGCACAGGTTGACGCAGCGGCGGCAGCCCTGGCAGATATCGAACACACGCTGCGCCTCATCGAGCAGCTTGCTTTCGTCGTAAAAATCCGGATTTTTCCAGTCGAGCGGATGACGCTTTGGCGCCTCCAGACTGCCTTCGCGGGTGGTCATGGGGATGGGGAGAAAAGCTCGGCAGGATCTGCAGGATTACTGCGGACTGACCAGACTGGATACAGGAGTTCCTGTCCGGCCGATCCGCTTATCCTCTACTAATCAGCGAAGTTATCCAGAGCCTTCTGGAAACGGTTGGCATGCGAGCGTTCGGCCTTGGCCAGTGTCTCAAACCAATCGGCAATCTCATCAAAACCTTCATCCCGCGCAGACTTGGCCATACCGGGATACATGTCGGTATATTCATGGGTCTCGCCGGCGATGGCTGTCTTCAGGTTATCACGGGAAGCGCCGAAAGGCAGGCCGGTAGCCGGATCGCCGCAGCTTTCCAGATATTCCAGATGGCCGTGGGCATGACCGGTTTCACCTTCAGCGGTGGAACGGAATACTGCCGCCACATCGTTCTGACCTTCCACGTCCGCTTTGGCAGCGAAGTACAGGTAGCGGCGATTGGCCTGGGATTCGCCCGCAAAGGCCGCTTTCAAATTGGCTTCGGTTTTCGATCCTTTCAATTGCATGATTTTCTCCTATTGATATAACGAGTTGATGACTAAAAATTACGCTGTCCGACAAAATATCTGGAATGAAATGGCAGGCTCAAATAGCGTGAAATTCAAGACTGCCTATTAAAGATTAGACTAAAAACTGAGCAGGAAGACTAGCGGAGGGTCTCTGGCTTGTCAACTAACGCATGCGATCATCCCCGGTTCATTCTTGCGGAAAACAGGCTGGCAGAAACGATCATTGCCCCGCCCGCCCATTCCTTCAGGGTCATGGCCTCATTTGCCAGAAAGTAAGCGGCAATGGCCGCCACCACCAATTCGAACAACATGATCACGCTGGCCCGATTCGCCGGAATATGGGTCAATCCGTATTGCATGGTCAGACTCAGGGCAAACACCACCAGCCCTATCGCCAGCATGAGCAGCCACGAGCCCGCAGCAATGTCGCTCAGCGCAAGCGGGGCGGGTAACAGCAGGCTGTGACCCAATCCTACCAGCAGCACTCCCAGCCATAGCGCCAGGGATTTCAACTGGATGCTGTGGTGTTGGTCTTTGCGGATCATCACATTCATCAGCGCAAACATGATGCCGCCTGACAATCCCATCCAGTCACTGTGGGATGAGGGCAACGGAAAATCGCTTTCCGGCTGCCACAGCATGGTGGCCGCACCAGCCAGCGACAGCGCTATCAGCAGATAACCGTGCAGGCTCAGTTTCTCGTTCAACAGCAGACGTGCAAACAGGATAGTCCACAGCGGTGCAAGATAAAACAACAGCAGCACCCGCATCACCTCGCCGTGAATGACGCCGAGAATATAGGCCATGTTGGTCCAGCCTGCGAACATGGCGATCCAGAACAACAGCTGCGGGTCGCCAGAGAATATCTGCGACACCCGTATGCTTTTCCGGAACAGCACCAGTCCCAGCGCCAAGGCGACGGCATAAGTGATCACCGTTGCGACCTGCCCGCTGATCCCGTCCTGCTCCAGCAGCCGGTAGGGATACCACAGCAGCCCCCAGATGGCGGCACCGACAAGTAAAGCCGCTACCGGAAAAACATTTTGCTGGTTTGGTGTGGTTAACAACTCGTCCGGCCTTTATAATTCGGCATTGCTCAAGCGATACAACATTGGAAAGATGGTAAGTACGATCTGCCTGACCCGATAATAGTGAATCCCAACCTTAACCATCTACAGCCTTACCCCTTTCAGAAGCTCAACCAGCTGTTCGAAGGAATCACGCCTGACCCGGCCTTCTCGCCCATCAGCCTGCACATAGGCGAGCCCAAGCACACAACGCCCGACTTCATACGCCAGGCGCTGACGCACAATCTCGCCGGGCTGGCGCATTATCCCACAACGCTTGGAACCAGATCGCTGCGCGCGAGCATTGCCGCATGGCTGATGCGCCGCTATCACCTGCCCGCCATCAATCCTGACACCGAAATCATTCCGGTCAACGGCAGCCGCGAAGCGCTGTTCTCTTTTGCCCAAGCGGTGATAGATCCATCCCTCCCGCAAGCAGCGGTAGTCTGTCCCAACCCGTTTTACCAGATCTACGAAGGCGCGGCTTTGCTGGCCGGAGCCACACCCTATTTTCTCAATACCTTGCCGGAAAATGATTTTGCGCTCGACTATGCGCAATTGCCTAACGACATCTGGGCGCGCACGCAACTGATTTATGTCTGCTCGCCCGGCAACCCTACTGGCCGAGTGATGTCGCTGGATGAATGGCGGCAACTGTTCGCGCTGTCCGACCGTTACGGTTTCGTCATCGCAGCTGACGAGTGCTATTCCGAAATCTATTTCGACGAGTCGCGGCCGCCGCTGGGTGCACTGGAAGCTGCACAGCGCCTGGGCCGCAGTGGCTTCCCGCGGCTGGTGGTATTCAGCAGCCTGTCGAAACGCTCCAACGTGCCGGGCATGCGTTCCGGCTTCGTGGCCGGAGACGCTGCGATACTGGAAAAATTCCTGCTCTATCGCACTTACCACGGCAGTGCGATGAATCCGGCAGTACAGGCGGCAAGTGAAGCCGCGTGGAACGACGAAGCGCATGTGGTGGAGAATCGCCGCCTGTACCGGGGGAAATTCGCCGAAGCCGCCGCGTTGCTGCCGGTGGCCATGCCGGCGCCCATCCCCGCAGCAGCTTTTTACTTATGGGCAAGAACGCCGGTAAGCGATGTCGAATTCGCCCAACAGCTTTATCGCGATTATAATGTCACGGTTTTACCGGGTAGCTACCTGGCACGGCCGGCGCACGGCATCAATCCCGGCGAAAATTTCGTG
>JAPLQS010000079.1 GCA_026399575.1 Nitrosospira sp.
CATTATTTGGCGGCATGAGCGACCTGCATCAGCAGGTGTCGCGACCGGATGCGAAGTTCATCAGCTTCTAACCGGGAAATCTCGGAACAAGTCCTGTCTGGAGTAGCCAGACTTGTTCGAAGGTTCCGGTTGCATAATTGAGCAAAAGATAATCATGTGCGAACGGTTCGCCTTATATGCATCACCTGCCAGTCTCAAGGAGCATTTTGCCACCGCCAATGACCTGGATCTGGAGCCGCGTTTCAATATCGCCCCGGCCCAGTCGGTTCCGGTGGTGCATGTCGACGATACCGGCAATCGCGTATTCACCCTCGCCCGCTGGGGCCTGATCCCCTCCTGGGTTAAAGACACCGAAGAACTGCAACAGCCGAGCAACGCCAAGGCAGAAATAGCGGCGATCAACCCGATGTTCCGCCATGCCTACCGTGAGAACCGCGTACTGGTTCCGGCGGATGCATTTTATGAATGGACGGCGCGCGACGGGAGGCAGCCCTATCTGATCAGGCTGCGTGATGCTGAACCGATGGGGATGGGGGGGCTGCTGGAAACCTGGCAGGGCCCTGCAGGGAGCATCGTTACCTTCACCATCCTCACCATCGAGGCCAATCCCCTGATGGCCGCGATCCATGACCGCATGCCGGTCATCATCCGGCCGGAAGATTACGCCGCCTGGATCGACCCTAACCTCAACGACATCATCAGGATTCAATCGATGGCGCGGCCTTATCCCGAACGTTTGATGGAAGCCTATCCGGTCAGCCGCAAGATCGACAGCCCGCAGTACGACTCGCCAGACCTGATTGAACCAGCGCAGGAATAACAGCAACACGCTTGGCAACCCGCTGACGGGTGTTGATTGGGAGCAACACCCCCGATCGGCTGTGAGCAAACATTCAAGAACAAATTGAAACCGCAGCATCTGCGCAGCACTTCCCTGCCTTGCTACAAATTCAACCAAGCCATTTCGGCCGGAAATTTGATTGCCGCTTGGGGCATGCAACAAAAACTAATTTTAGAAAATTCCTTATGAAAAAACCTTGCTGGGCAGCAAAGCAAGGTCTATTTATTAACTGTTCGGATCCACTTGCTGACAGCTCTGGATGTTCACCGTGAGAACGTGGTGTTTTTCGGTAAGAGTCTCTCCTAATAATTCTCACTCCAGTTCCGCGATGCATTTTTTAAGTGTTGAACTGGCCGCACGTGGCTATTTCGGATAGTCAGCTATCAACCCACGTATCACTTCCACGGAGAAGCATGATGAATCAAGATAAGAAGTTGACTACCAATGCCGGTTGCCCGGTAGCCCACAATCAGAATGTCATGACCGCTGGCCCACGCGGGCCGCAATTACTGGAGGATGTCTGGTTTCTGGAGAAGCTGGCGCATTTTGACCGGGAAGTGATTCCTGAGCGCCGGATGCACGCCAAAGGTTCCGGTGCTTACGGTACCTTCACCGTCACGCACGACATCACACGCTACACCAAAGCAAAAATTTTTTCGCGGATAGGAAAAACAACCGCCCTCTTTGCTCGTTTCACTACCGTGGCCGGTGAACGGGGGGCAGCCGATGCTGAACGGGACATTCGTGGCTTTGCTGTGAAGTTCTACACTGAAGAGGGCAACTGGGATCTGGTGGGCAATAATACCCCGGTATTTTTCCTGCGTGATCCGCTCAAATTTCCCGATCTCAATCACGCCGTCAAGCGCGACCCGCGCACTAATATGCGTAGCGCCAAAAATAATTGGGATTTCTGGACTTCACTCCCGGAAGCCCTGCACCAGATCACCATTGTCATGAGTGATCGCGGCATTCCCGCCACCTATCGCCACATGCATGGTTTCGGCAGCCACGCCTTCAGCCTGCTCAACGCCAGCAATGAGCGTTTCTGGGTCAAGTTTCACCTGAAATCCCAACAAGGCATCAAGAATCTCACTGATGCCGAAGCGGAAGCGCTGATCGGCAAAGACCGGGAAAGTCATCAGCGCGACTTGTATCAAAGTCTGGAACAGGGCGATTTTCCCAAGTGGACCATGTTGATTCAGGTGATGCCCGAGAAAGAGGCTGCAACTTGCCCTTATAACCCCTTCGATCTCACCAAAGTCTGGCCACATAAGGATTACCCACCAATTGAAGTAGGGGTGATGGAACTCAACCGCAATCCGGAAAACTTCTTTGCCGAAGTGGAACAATCAGCGTTCAACCCCGCCAACATTGTGCCTGGCATTGGCTTTTCACCTGACAAGATGTTGCAAGGCCGGTTATTTTCCTATGGCGATGCGCAACGTTATCGCTTGGGGGTCAATCATCATCTTATTCCGGTGAACGCCCCGCGCTGTCCCGCGCACAGTTATCACCGCGATGGTGCTATGCGCGTAGATGGCAACTACGGCGGCACTCTAGGTTATGAGCCAAACAACGAAGGCGAGTGGGCGGAACAGCCGGATTTTTCCGAGCCACCCTTGAGTCTGGAAGGTGCGGCAGATCACTGGAACCACCGCGAAGATGAGGATTATTACTCCCAACCCGGCGCGCTATTCCGGCTGATGAGCGCAGTGCAACAGCAAGTGCTGTTTGACAATACCGCCCGCTCTATCAGAGCTGCGCCGCGTGAAATTCAATTGCGTCATATCCGGAACTGCCTGAAAGCTGATGCAGCTTATGGCAGAGGCATGGCTGCTGCACTGGGAATACCCCTTGATGAAGTGTCTGCTTAAACATAGTTAGAACTGCTAACAAATCACTCAACCTGAACATTCAATAGCAGCGCGATACTCTGCTCTGCTGCTGAATACTGGTTATTGGGTCGGTCGCTTATGTGGTTGCGGCGACTGGTCCGGGTAATGGAGAACAAGCAACCATATCTTGGCTAAGGAGAAAATAAAATGAGTACAGCGAAACTTAACGTCTGGGTCACTAAAGTAGGCGAGCCCTGCAAGATCGATAACGAGCATCAATGGTACGTCCACGTGCTGCATTGCGATGGCGAACTGCTCAAGTGGTGTGGGCGGGTGTACACGAATCTGCCGACCAAGTGCGGCCATCTTGAGATCGAGATTCCGCCTGGCTGTTACATGGTGTGCGCCACCTGGTCACCCGCCCCGGCAGGAGCAACTACCCCCACTACCTTAGGCAATCACATCTCGCATTTGGTCGCCGTCCGTGCCAATTGCGGTGACGAGGTCTGCGCCACTCTGTTCCCGCCGACATTTCATTGGTGCGGAATCTGGTGGCTCATCGCTTTGCGCGAAAGCGTGGCAATGAAGCGGTTGCCGGCTAATGCAGCGCCCGCCGCAGAAGTCGCAGCAAAAGCCGTAGAAACGCTGTTGAAGCAACTGCCCCAGGATGACTTTACCAGGCAGATGATGAAAATCACGGAGAATCGGCCGAAGCCTCAATGAGTCGATTCTGAAACCCAGTCAGGTTCCGACGTAACCGGCGGCGCACCGGAACGAAAGTTGTCATTGCCGCCACCATAACTTCATCAAGGAGAAGGCACATGTCTGCAGTTGCAAGTTACAGTATTTTATTTTATGGCAGCCCGGAGGGTTACCAGACCAACCGCGCTCAAATTCAGCTGAGTGATGCAGCGGGCAAAACCCTGGCTTGGGTTCGATTCAATGATCCAGGTATGTTCTTTGAAGCCGATGCGAATGACGGCGGGATTATCAAGATGCACCTCCCATCCGCCATGTTCCAGAGCGTCCTCGACGTGCTGCGTAACGAGAAGCCGATCAACATTTATTTTGCGGCAGGACGCGGGTTCCTGGGGACATCGGGTGAACCTGTTGGCGAGGGTGAGTAGCGCCTGCCCCCTGATTCAACCCGGCTGGTGCGGCCAAGCCGTGCCAGCCGGTTAATTTGATCGTTGCTGCGGGGTAACTGATCCTGGCTCTGTCACTGTATCCCGCTCATCACAGTTCTTGTAATCGCGCAGCTCACAATTTCTCGCCATTCTTTGCGCTTCGGCAATTTGCGGAGGCGTCATTCTCTTGGCTGCCTCATCCCGATTCCTCTGTGCTGCACTGACCCCTTTCGCTGCCGCCAGATTGAACCACATACAGGCGCGAACATAGTCCTGGGTTACGCCACGGCCTTCGGCGTAGAGTCGCCCAAGATTGTTCTGGGCCTCGGCATATCCCTGCACTGCCGCCAGGCGAAACCATTTCGCCGCTGCCAGATAATCCTGCGGCACGCCGCGGCCTTCTTCATACATCTGACCAAGGTTGAACTGGGCGCGTGCGAACCCCTGCGCCGCTGCCAGCGAATACCATTTCATTGCTTCCTGATAGCTCTGCGGCACACCCTGGCCATTGTTGTACAATACGCCGAGATTGAATTGCGCACGCGCAACCCCCTGCGTTGCTGCCAGCAGTTGCCATTTCACAGCTTCTTCAAAATTTTGCGTTACTCCTTGCCCATTGGCATACATCACCCCCAGACTGTATTGTGCCCGCGCATTCCTTTTTGCCGCAGCCAGATGAAACCACTGCGCGGCCGCCGCATAATCTCGTGGCACGCCCTGCCCATTGGCATACATCACCCCCAGATTATATTGCGCCAGCGTATTTCCCTGTGCCGCTGCCATGCGAAACCACCTCAAGGCTTCGTAATAATCCTGCGGCACGCCCTGCCCATTGGCATAGATCACCCCCAGATGATATTGCACGCGCACATTCCCCTGTGTCGCAAGCAACTGGCGCCACATCAAGGCTTCGGGATCGTGCTGGGCCAGGCTCTGCTCAGCGAGATTCGCATGCACCATTGCCTGCGCCACACCACCACCCAGCACCAGCACAGCCAATAAACAGACGAGCAGTCGCTTCATGGAGGGGTGACAACAGCAGTGGTATCGTTTGTCTGGGTCTTTGGCTCCCAGTTTTTGACACGGCCCAGCGCTTCGTTCCAGCGCCCACGCAGTTCGGCCACACGGGCGCGCGGCATCGCTGGTTCGAAAATCTTCTCGACCTGCCAGTGCGTGGCGATCGAATCGGTGTCTGGCCAGAAACCGACTGCAAGTCCCGCCAGATAGGCCGCTCCCAGCGCGGTCGTCTCGACCACGGCCGGGCGCACCACCGGCACACCGAGCAGATCCGCCTGGAATTGCAGCAGCGGTTCGCTGCGTGAGGCGCCGCCATCGACGCGCAATTGCGTGAGCGGCTGGCCGGTGTCCGTGTGCATCGCATCGATCAGATCCGCCACCTGGAAAGCCACACCTTCGAGTGCGGCACGCGCGATATGCGCGGCGCTGGTGTCGCGCGTGAGGCCGATGATCATGCCGCGCGCATAAGGGTCCCAATGTGGCGCGCCCAGTCCGGTGAAAGCCGGCACCAGAATGACGCCACCGCTATCCGGCACCGAGGCGGCGAGCGCATCCACCTCTTGCGCCGAGCGCACCAGATGCAGGCCATCGCGCAGCCATTGCATGAGCGCACCGCCGATGAAGGCGCTGCCTTCCAGCGCATATTCCTGCTTGCTGCCGATTTTGCACATCGCCGTGGTAAGCAAGCGCTGTTTGGATGCGACTGGTTTACTGCCGATGTTCTGCAACAGGAAACAACCGGTACCGTAGGTGTTCTTCGCCAGCCCAGGCCGTACGCACATCTGCCCGAACAGCGCCGCCTGTTGATCGCCGGCCGCACCTGCCAGAACCATAGCCGCGAGCGCGGGCACAGCGCTGATTTCGCCGTACACTTCGCTGGAGCAACGCACCTGCGGCAGCATACTCTGTGGAATCGAGAAAAGTTTCAGCAGTTCCGAGTCCCACGCGCCGGTGTGCAGGTTGAACAGCATGGTGCGCGAGGCGTTGCTCGGCTCGGTGACATGCACCCTGCCGCCGGTCAGTTTCCAGATGAGCCAGGTTTCCACCGTCCCGCAGATGAGTCTGCTTGCTTCCGCCTGCGCGCGCGCACCGGGGACGTGGTCGAGTATCCAGGCAATCTTGCTCGCGGAAAAATACGGGTCGAGAACCAGTCCGGTGAGTTGCTGGATCGCGCCCTCGTGACCCGCCTCGCGCAACTGGTCGCACCTCCCCGCAGTGCGCCGATCCTGCCAGACGATGGCGTTGTACACTGGGTTACCGGTTTCTCGATCCCAGACAATGCTGGTCTCGCGCTGATTGGCGATGCCGACCGCGGCGATGTCGCGCGCCTGAATCTGCGCGCGCGCCAGCGCTTCAATGGCTACCGTTATTTGCGTCTGCCAGATCTCCTGCGGATCATGTTCGACCCAGCCGGGCTGAGGAAAAATCTGGCGTATTTCCTGTTGCGCGATGGCACGGATCTGGCCGGCGTGATCGAAGATGATGGCGCGTACGCTGGTGGTGCCGGCATCGAGGGCGAGGATGTAAGGCATGCTGTTGGGGTTATGGGCCGTACCGACGGGCGAATTCGTCTGCTTAATGAAAGATGGTTTATTATGCCGCGAAAAGACTTAATCGGCTTGGCGCATTTTAGCCGAATCGAAAAGCACTGATTGCCCGGCTGGCCGCTAGTATTCGCCAACCAGAAATAGCTTCTGGAATCTGGACAGATTGATTAGTGATAGCATGGCTCACTTTGACCGGTGCTCAGCATGAAATTGACAGGAGCAAACAAATGCGCAGGACGACAAGGAATCATGCAGCGGGCTTCGTGCCCACCGAGACCATCAGCTTGCTCGAAGGCGAGGAAAAACTGGCGACAGGCGCGATGACTGAACCGTGCCGGCAGTCCAACTGGCGCAGCAAGCTGATGCTCATCCTTGTGCTGGTTGCCGGCTGGCTGACGAGTGCCACCACCCCTGCCCTTGCGCAAACTCCGGCGCTGCCCACGGTGGCTGCGCTCGACTTGCAACGCTATGCCGGCAAATGGTACGAGATCGCCCGTCTGCCCATGTGGTTCGAGAGACGCTGCCTCGGTGATGTTTCCGCCACTTACACATTGCAGTCTGACCAAACTGTCGGCGTCCTCAACGCTTGCCGGACTGCGGAAGGCGTGATTTCAGCGCAAGGCGTCGCCGTGGTTCCCGACTCGCAACACCCCGGCCAGTTGCGCGTGCGTTTTGCCCCGGCCTGGCTGTCGTTCCTGCCGTTCGTGTGGGGTGACTATTGGGTGATCGATCTTGCGCCTGATTACAGTTGGGTTCTGGTGGGCGCCCCGAGCCGCAAGTACTTGTGGATACTTGCGCGCACACCGGCGCTGGATGCTGCCACCACGGCATCCTTGAAAGATAAGGGCCGCTCGTTGGGTTTCGCCGTTGAAAACATGATCGACGTGGAGAACACACCCAACTGAGAAATTTCTGATCAAACCAAAATTGGCGTTGATCGTTAGAAATAAGTCGACCTCACCTGGCACGCAGCATAATGCGAACTTCCGTTACCGACACGTTTCTGCCTAAGGCGATAGTTGCAAACCGACACACAGCCGCGCCGCGAAAACCCAACGGGAAATCATCGTATCCCCAGCAGTGCGGCAATCTTGGCGCGCACTTCGACCAGCTCATCCGTTGATATTTTGCCTTTCGGTGCGCGTCATTACCAGATTTCCTTGCCGACCGGCGCGCCCGTGTCGATAGCCTCATGCAGGTTCTTGCCGGTGATGCCATCCACC
>JAPLQS010000045.1 GCA_026399575.1 Nitrosospira sp.
CTAGTGGAATATCAGACTGTCGAACAAGCTGGACAGCTTCCTGTTTGTATTCTTGACTGTACTTTCTGCGTATGTGCATGGTCTACCTCCGAGTGTATTATCACCCTTAATGAGGTATCCGTTAAATCGGGGTAAAACCATGATCTATTTTGTTGCGGTACGAGTTGTCTATCAGTACGAGCGCCGCACACTGGCCGAATATACTGCTGCCACCACCGAGCGCTACCCGAAAGTGACCCTGCGCCGTGCCGTAACTGGCTTCACTCTGGCGGCAACAGCGATAGTGGCAGCGGGTTCCAAGCTGCCGTTTATCGCCAAGGGTATCGCCGACTTAATGGGATGGGGACAAAGCTTCGTCGGCACCTTGCTGGTAGCGGCGGTAACCTCCGCCCCGGAAATCGCGGTAACACTTTCAGCGCTGCGCATCGGTGCGATAGACATGGCGATCGCTAACCTGCTGGGTAGCAATTTGTTCAATATCACCATCCTGGCAGTGGACGACCTGTTTTACGCCAACGGTCCCGTGCTCGCCCACGTCAACTCCAGCCATGCCTTCAGCGCATTCACCGCCGTCACGATGAATGCGCTGGTGATCGTGGGTCTTGTTTTTCGCCCGCAAGGCCGCGCCGTACTGGGACTCACTTGGGTGAGCCTGGGCCTGTTCCTGTTGTATATCCTCAATACCTGGATTCTGTTTGAGCATGAATATTGACCAACATTCCTGGCACACGCTGTCAGCGGATGAAGTCGCGCGCCAACTGGAAGTCAACACCCAGGCTGGTTTAAACGCTGCCGAAGCAGCCCGGCGATTGGCACATTTCGGTCAGAATGCGCTGCACGAAAAACGCCGCCGCCCGCCATGGCGCATGTTCCTCGACCAGTTCACCGATTTCATGATCCTGGTGCTGATTGCGGCGGCGATTATTTCCGGCGTGGTTGGCGATCTGGAAGATACCGTCGCCATCGTCGTCATTTTGATATTGAACGCCGCCATTGGCTTCGTGCAGGAGTACCGTGCGGAGCGCGCGATGGCCGCGCTCAAGCGCATGACCGAGGCCAGCGCCCGCGTGTTGCGCGGCGGCCGGGTAGAAAGCATCAGTGCGGCAGGATTGGTTCCGGGGGACATCGTGCTGCTGGAAGCGGGCAATCTGGTGCCGGCCGATCTGCGCATCATCGAAACAGCACGGATCAAAATAGACGAATCGGCGCTGACCGGCGAATCGGTCCCGTTGGACAAACAGACCGTTGCCGTGGAAGCAGCCAATCTGCCGCTGGGCGACCGGCATTGCATGGCATACAAAGGCACTACCGTCGTCCACGGGCGCGGGCGCGGCCTGGTGGTGGCAACCGGCATGCAAAGCGAACTTGGTAAAATCGCTGCACTGATCAGCGGGGCCGGGGAAACCAGAACACCGCTGCAAAACCGCCTGGCCCGCTTCGGCAAAAGGCTGGCGCTGGCGATACTGGCAATTTGCGTAATGGTGTTCGTGCTCGGCATCATCCGCGGCGAGCCGCTGCTGCTCATGTTCATGACCGCCATCAGTCTGGCGGTCGCCGCTATTCCCGAATCCCTGCCCGCAGTGGTGACCATTTCGCTCGCACTCGGCGCGCGCAAAATGGTCAGGCAACATGCCCTGATTCGTCGCCTGCCCGCAGTGGAAACGCTGGGTTCGGTGACTTTCATCTGCTCCGACAAAACCGGTACGCTCACCCAGAACAAGATGCAGGCAACTGCCATCTACGCCGATGGCCGTCTGGAAACCAGTCTGCAATCAGCTCAACCTGCCGAATCCTGGTCCACCCTGTTTCGTGCATTGGCCCTGAGTAACGATGCCCATCTGGATCGTCACGGCAAAGCGCATGGCGAGCCGACCGAGGCAGCACTGCTGCATGCCGCACAGGCAGCAGGGTTTGACAAGGCGCTGCTGGAACAGGAAATGCCTCGGCTCAAGGAATTGCCGTTCGATTCCGAACGCAAGTGCATGACCACTTTCCACCGCACCGGCGCAACAGTGCTGGCCTTCACCAAAGGTTCGCCGGAAGCGGTCGTGCCGCAATGCCAACGCATGCTCAGCGCAAACGGCGAGCAGGCAATCGACCGTGCAGCATTGCTGCGCACCGCCGAAACCATGGCGGCTGACGGCCTGCGCGTACTGGCGCTGGCCTGCCGCAGTTGGCCGACGCTACCCGCAAGCCTTCATCCGGCAGAACTGGAAAGCGAACTGGTTTTTCTCGGCTTCGTCGGCTTGATCGACCCGCCGCGCAACGAAGTGAAGGAAGCGATCGCGTTGTGCAAATCAGCCGGCATCACGCCAGTAATGATCACCGGCGATCACCCTGCCACGGCGCGTGCGATTGCACACGAACTCGGCATGCTGGTCGATAGCGGCGGGGGCGTGATGACCGGCACCGAATTGGCACAACTCGATCAAGCGGCATTCGCAACGGAAGTGGAGCAGATCCGGGTTTACGCCCGCGTCGATCCGGCACAGAAAATAAGAATCGTCAAAGCACTGCAAGACAAAGGCGAGATCGTCGCCATGACCGGCGATGGCGTGAACGATGCCCCCGCACTCAAGGCGGCCAACATCGGCATCGCGATGGGCAAAGGCGGCACCGATGTGGCGCGTGAAGCCGCCCATATGGTATTGCTGGATGACAACTTCGCCACCATCGTCCACGCCGTACGCCAGGGTCGCCGCCTCTACGACAACATTCGTAAATTCATCCGCTACGCGGTGACCACCAACTCCGCTGAAATCCTGATCATTTTGTTGGCGCCTTTCCTGGGACTGCCCATTCCGCTGCTGCCGATCCATATCCTCTGGGTCAATCTGGTCACCGATGGTTTGCCCGCGCTTGCACTCACTGCCGAACCGGCGGAGCGCGGCGTGATGCGCCGCCCGCCACGCTCACCGCAGGAAAGCATATTCGCGCATGGCATGTGGCAGCACATGCTCTGGGTGGGGCTACTGATGGCCGCGCTCACCTTACTGATCCAAGACTGGACCTATAACTCCGGCTCGGCGCACTGGCAAACCATGGTATTTACCGTGCTGACACTGGCTCAGCTTGCCCACGTGCTGGCGATCCGCTCGGAAAAGGAATCGCTGTTTACCATCGGGCTGTTTTCCAACCGGCCAATGATGCTGGCCATCATCGCCACTTTTCTGCTGCAAATGGCAACGATTTATCTTCCCGCACTCAATCCGATTTTCAAGACCGAGCCGCTTGATATGGCCGAACTTGCCCTGTGTATCGGCGCAGCAAGTGTCGTACTGATCGCCGTTGAAATCGAGAAATGGCTGGTGCGGCGGGGATGGATTTACCAAGGAAAACTCTAAGACATTGCGCCTTACCTTGCACTTGCGGCAACTGCCCGTTCCATCCCCCTTGGCGGCTGAATCCGGGTGCAATTTACGAGACATCCAGGTGAATCGATAGTGCTATACTCACCGCTTTGACCGTGCCACTGGAGACCCTCATGAACAAAATACTGACCTTTCTGACTCTGGCCGTTCTCAGCTTCGGACTGGTCGCTTTTGATGCAGAAGCAAAACGTTTTGGTGGTGGCAAGAGTATCGGCCAGCAACGTCAATCCATCAGCCCGCAAGCTGCTCCCAAGCCGGCACAGGCACCAGCAGCCGCTACGGCGGCAGGTGGCAGCAAATGGGCTGGGCCACTGGCCGGTCTGGCTGCCGGTGGCTTGCTGGCAGCGCTGTTCATGGGCGGCGCATTCGAGGGCATTAATATGATGGACGTGCTGATGCTGGCTGCACTGATGGCCGCTATTTTCTTTGTCGTGCGCATGATGCGCAAACCCAGGCAGGAACAGGTGACACGTCCGCTGCAGTATTCCGGAATGGGCACCAACACCGGTAACAGCGGTGTGACGCCGGTTGCAATGGGCTCGGGGACGGCCGCAGCGGCGGCGCCTGCTTCCCGCGCCGCGAATATCCCCGCAGATTTTCAGGTGGAACCGTTTCTGCGCAATGCCAAAACCTCATTCATCCGTCTGCAGGCAGCCAACGACGCACGTGACTTGAATGATATCCGCGAGTACACCACGCCAGAGATGTACGCCGAGATCAGCATGCAAATCAGTGAGCGCGGTGACGAACCACAAAAAACGGAAGTGCTCACGATCAATGCGGAACTGCTGGAAGTAGTCACCGCAGATGATCAGGCCATTGCCAGCGTACGCTTCAACGGCCAATTGCGTGAAGCCCCCGGCGCCTCAACGGAAACAATTGATGAAATCTGGCATGTACAGAAAAATCTCAAGAATTCCAAATCCGTTTGGTTGCTGGCCGGAATTCAACAAGTCTCCTAGGTTCCCCAAGTTGCCATGCTGGCGTCTGTCGCGATAGCCCCGCTCAACCACCTGCTGCGTGGGGAAAGCTGGGCGCGTAAACGACTGCAGCCTTGCGCCGGCAAGACTGCGCGTTTTTGCATTCCTCCTTTCGTTGATTTCGCCCTGATCGTGCAGCCTAATGGCGAGGTGGCGACTGCGGTAGATGCTGCTGCGACCGACGCCACCCTCACCTTTGTTCCGGGTCTGCTGCCACGCCTGCTTGCGCATGACGCAGACGCCTACCGCAACATCCATATTTCCGGCGACAACGCATTTGCTGAAGAGCTTCTCCACATCGGCAAAAACCTGCACTGGGATGCGGAACAGGATTTAAGCCTCATCATGGGTGACATTCTCGCCCACCGCGTGGTGCAGGCAGGCGACAATCTGCTGCAGTGGCACACTGATACCCTGCGCAACCTGTCGCAAACGCTGGCGGAATACTGGACGGAAGAACAGCCACTACTTGCCAAACCCGCTTATGTACGCAAATTCATTGATGATGTAAGTACATTGCGTAATGATGCGGAGCAGTTGGAAAACCGCGTGGAGAAGCTAAGCCACAAGGCTCCTTTGTAAACCCAAGAAGAATATTTGGCGACAGACAAATTGCCATACCTGGAATAAATGCGTTTCTTTCGCCTCCTCAAAATACTCGCTGTAGCATTCCGCTTCGGCCTCGATGATTTTTTTCTCGGTCAGGGACGCCTGCATCCATTGCAGCCTCTGGTCAAGCTCGCCACATTCTGGCGGCGACTGGAGAAACCGCGCGGCGAACGCCTGCGACTGGCGCTGGAAGCACTTGGCCCCCTGTTCGTCAAGTTCGGCCAGGTGCTGTCCACCCGCCGCGATCTGCTGCCGGAAGACATTGCCGATGAGTTGGCCAAACTACAGGATCAGGTTCCGCCGTTTCCTTCCAGTATTGCGCTCGCCATACTGGAACAGGTCTACGGCAAACCCGCCAGCGAAGTATTCCACCAGTTCGAAGCAGAGCCGATAGCCAGCGCATCCGTCGCCCAGGTACATCTGGCAGAGTTGCACGATGGCACGGAAGTGGCGGTAAAAATACTGCGCCCCGGCATCGCCCCGATCATCGCGCACGATGTCGCTTTGATGGAAACCGGCGCCTGGCTGGTCGAAGCCTTGTGGCCGGATGGCAAGCGTCTGAAGCCACGTGAAGTGGTGGTGGAATTCGCGCGCCACCTGAATGACGAACTTGATCTCATGCGTGAAGCATCCAACTGCAGCCAGTTACGGCGTAATTTTCTTGACTCGCCACTGCTGCTGGTACCGGAAGTCTACTGGGATTATTGTCATTCCAACGTGATGGTGATGCAGCGCATGAAAGGCATACCCATCAGCCATGTAGCGGAACTGCGCACACAGGGTGTGGACATTCCAAAACTTGCCCGCGTCGGGGTGGAAATCTTTTTCACCCAGGTATTCCGCGATGGTTATTTCCATGCCGATATGCACCCCGGCAACATTTTTGTCGGCAGCGATGGCCGCTACATCGCGGTTGATTTCGGCATCATGGGAACGCTCACTGACGAGGACAAGAATTACCTGGCGCAGAATTTCCTGGCGTTCTTCCGTCGCGACTACAAGCGCGTGGCGCAGGCGCACGTCGAAGCAGGCTGGGCGCCGAAAAATACACGGGTAGATGACTTTGAAACGGCGATCCGTGCCGTATGCGAGCCGATCTTTGACAAGCCGCTGAAGGAAATCTCCTTCGGCCACGTGCTGTTGCAATTGTTCCAGACTTCGCGCCGCTTCAACGTCGAAATCCAGCCACAACTGGTACTGTTGCAAAAAACACTGCTGAATATCGAAGGACTGGGGCGTGATCTCGACCCTGATCTCGATCTGTGGACGACTGCCAAACCGTACCTGGAGAACTGGATGTCAGACCAAATCGGCTGGCGCGGACTGGCTCGTCGCCTGGGCAAGGAGATACCCAACTGGGCAGTGCTGTTGCCACAGTTCCCGCGCCTGTTGCACCATGCCCTGAGCGACAACCGCACGCAGATGCTGGAAGAGAAAATGAGCGAGTTGCTCATCGAAGAGAAACGCCAGAGCCGTCTGCTGTCTGTACTCACGCTGCTGCTGGCGATATTATTACTCTGGCATATGTGGTGACGGGGATAGGCTAGGTCAATCCATCATGGCGCTACTTGAAATCCGCAACGTGACGCGGTGCTTTGGCGATTTCACCGCAGTAGACAACGTCAGCATCAGCATCGAAGCGGGTGAATTCTTTACTCTGCTGGGACCTTCCGGTTGCGGCAAAACCACCCTGCTGCGCATGATCGCCGGATTCGATCTGCCCGACGCCGGACAGATCCTGCTCGACGGCAAGGATATGTTCGGCACCCCGCCGGAAAAACGTCCCATTCATACCGTGTTCCAGAGTTATGCGCTGTTTCCGCACATGACCGTGGCTGACAATATCGCTTTTCCCCTCAAGATGGCGGGCACAACACCTGATGAAATCAGCTCCAGAGTCAGGGAAGCCCTGGACGACGTGCGCCTGGCAAATTTCGGCAACCGTTTCCCCCAGGAATTATCGGGCGGGCAGAAGCAACGCGTGGCCTTTGCCAGGGGACTGGTCAATCGCCCGCGCCTGCTGCTGCTGGATGAACCGCTGGGGGCGCTGGATGCAAAGCTGCGGGAGGAAATGCAGATCGAGTTGATCAATCTGCAGAAAGAAAGGGGGGTCACATTCGTGTTCATCACCCACGCCCAGAACGAGGCGCTGGCGCTGTCGCACCGCATTGCAGTAATGAACCAGGGCAAGGTCGAACAGCTTGACGAGCCCTCCAGAATCTACGGCTTCCCTCGAAATCGTTTTGTTGCCGACTTCATCGGCAAGATCAGCATCATGAACGCGCAAGTGCTGGAGGCCGCCCCGGCACATTTGAAACTCAGTGTAGCAGGACTCGGTGAAGTAACCTCCCCCACCAAGGAAAACGTCAAAATGGGCGATACCGGAGTGCTGGCAATACGCCCGGAACAGGTTCGAATTTCGCATCACGCGGAGGAAGTGGAACTGAAAAACCATTTCATCGGCAAGGTGCAGGGTTTCCTCTACGTGGGCGACGTCACCACTTATATCGTGGAACTCCCCAACGGCGCCCGCATCGAAGCCTTGCTGCCCAATTCCGCGCCGGGACGCGCCAAGTTTTTCGAAGCGGGTGATCCGGTAGCTGTCTCCTGGCGGCATGATGCCGGCACTTTTCTCAATGATTAAAGGCGACAACAAAGCAAACCGCATTGCCAAGTGGCTGGTGAGCGGGCCGCCGCTGCTGTTCCTGCTGGTGTTCTTTGTTGCTCCCAGCCTGATCATGCTGTTCACTTCACTGCGCTTTCCCGGCGAGTTCGGTGGCCTGGCCCCCATCGCCGCGCCTGCGGGGGCAGTCCACGGCGAATACGGCCTGACCCTGGAAACCTACCAGTTCTTTTTCAGCGATATCCTGTACGCCGAAATCTTCCTCAAATCCTTTGCCGTTGCCGCAGCCAGTACGCTGATCTGCCTCATCATGGCCTACCCGCTGGCGCTGCTGATCGCACGCAGTGAAAAACGTTTCCGCAATCTGATGGTGCTGCTGGTGGTGCTGCCGTTCGCCAGCAACTTTCTCATCCGCATTTATGCCTGGATGATCATCCTCGGCCCCGAATCGGTGTTCAGCCATTTTATCAATGCAGTGCTGGGCGCATTCGGCGTCGCCCCGGTGACCCTGCTGTTCTCGTCGTTTGCGGTACTGGTGGGCATGGTTTATGTGCATCTGCCGTTCATGGTGCTGCCGCTCTATACCAATCTGGAGAAACACGACCCGGCATTGCTGGATGCCGCACAGGATCTGGGCGCCAATGCCTGGCAGCGCTTCTGGCGCGTCACCTGGCCGTTGTCGCTGCCGGGCGTGTTCTCGGGTTCGGCGCTGGTATTCATTCCGGTGCTGGGCATGTTTGCGGTGCCGGACATACTCGGTGGCACCGGCGACATCCTCATCGGCAACCTGATCAAGGATCAATTTCTCGGCACCCGCGACTGGCCTTTTGGTTCGACGCTGTCGATCATGCTGACGCTGGCGGTACTGGCCATCACTGGGCTGGCCGCATGGCTGGCACGACCCGCCGCCATCCCGGAGAAATAGAGCATGCGACGCAGCAATATCTGGTTATGGTCTGCGGCGGCACTGGCCTACGCTTTTCTCTACATTCCGTTGCTCATCGTGGTGGTGTACTCCTTCAACGATTCCAAGCTGAACGCCGAGTGGGTGGGCTTCACCCTGTCCTGGTATGTAGCACTGTTCAACAACCAGGAAATGCTCACTGCCGCGCGCAATTCACTGATCATCGCTGTCAGCGCAAGTTTCCTCGCCACCCTGCTCGGCACCATGGCCGGTTTGGCGATACATCGCTACAAACTTAAATTTCTGCCGGTACTGGTGTTCACGCCGGTAGCGATGCCTGAGATTCTGCTGGGGGTGGCATTGCTGTTGTTTTTTCTGCAGGTACTCAACCTCACGCTCGGCATGGTCTCCATCATCATCGCGCATACCACCTTCTGTATCGGCTTTGTCGCCATCATCGTGCGGGCACGCCTGCAAGGCATGGACGAAAGCATCTTTGAAGCGGCACGCGATCTGGGCGCGTCCCCCTGGCAGACTTTCCGCCTGATCACACTGCCACTGATCATGCCGGCAGTGGTTGCGGGTGCGCTGATGTCGTTCACCTTGTCGATCGATGACTTCGTCATCACCTTCTTCACCAAGGGCGTGGGCGAACCGATACTGCCGATCCAGATTTACACCATGATCAAGGTCGCGGTGACGCCGGAAGTAAATGCCATTTCCACTCTGTTGATGCTGCTCACATTGACCCTGATCATCATTGCCGCCAAGCTCGATTCAGGCATATTGCGCCGGGAAGCAAAATAATGAATGTGCCCGGTCGCTCCACGGCACTGCGCGCGCTGCTGGCGGCGGTGCTACTGCTCGCAGGCTGCAGCAGCCAGCAACAGAACACCGCTGCCAGCAGCGAAAATGTCCTGCATCTATTTAACTGGAATAACTACATCGCGCCGGCAACGGTCAAACGTTTCGAACAATCCTGCAACTGCAAGCTTGCGCAGGATTATTACGCCGACAACGAAGAAATGCTGGCGAAACTGGCAGCAGGCGCAAGTGGTTACGATCTGATCGTGCCCACTGGCAACGCCATGGATACCCTGATCCGCCAGGACGTACTGAAGCCGCTGGATAAATCCCTGTTGCCCAACCTCAAGAATATAAACCCGGCGTATCTCGACGGCGCGTTCGATCCGGGCAACAAATATTCCGTCCCCTATGCTTATACCCTCACGCTGCTCGGCTTCAATCAGGAGAAAATGAAGGAACTGGGGCTGCCCACCGACACTTGGGCCATCATTTTCGAGCCAAAATATCTGGAAAAAATCAAAGGGCGCGTGACCGTGCTGGACAGTCAGCGCGAGCTGATGGCGGCAGCGCTCATGTATCTGGGCTACTCGGTCAATGATGCCGACGAACAGCACTGGCAACAGGCCAGGGATTTGATCTTGCGTGCCAAACCCTACTGGGCAGCTTTCAGCAACACCAGTTATGTCAAGGAACTGGCGGTGGGGAATCTATGGGTGGCGCATGGCTACTCCAACGACATGTTCCAGGCGGCGCTCGATGCCAGAAAAACCGGACGCAAATTCAGCATCGGCTACTCGACACCGAAAGAAGGTGCTGTGCTGGCGCTGGACAGCATGGTGCTGCATCAGAGCGGAGCACGTCCCGACCTTGCCCATCAATTCATCAATTTCATGCTGGATGGAAAGAACTCGGCGGAACTCACCAACCTGACCGGCTCCGGCAACCCCAACATGGATGCGCTCCAGTTCATCCGCCCGGAAATCGCCGACAACAAAGCGATCTTCCCCGACCGGGAATTGCTTGCCCGACTGGAAATGCTGCAGGACCTCGACCGCAGGCAGCGGCGGTTGTTAAGCCGGCTGTGGACTGAGATAAAACTGAGGAAACTCTGATAGTGTGCCGTCACTCCATGCCAACCACAAATATGCCATAAAATGACACTGTCGCACCGCTGCGCCATAAGGCCAACATGAAACACATCAAGCCAGATCGCTACGGGCTCAACACATATATTTTTCCGGTCTATGTGCTGTTCATCGCCTATGTCAGTCTGTCGCCTTTCACCGGTTGGCGCGCGCCGGAAAGTGCTGTATTTCATTTTCTCACTGTCTGGCCGCGCTACATCACCCGCTTCGATGTCCTGATCAATATCCTTGCCTACCTTCCGCTTGGTTTTCTGGCAGCGCTCTCCCTGCGCCGACTGCGCGGCGGAGCACTGATACTGGCCGCTACCGC
>JAPLQS010000058.1 GCA_026399575.1 Nitrosospira sp.
ACCCGTTGCGGCTGGTTGATGCTCCAGTAAAGCACCACCAAGGCGACGAAATCCGGGCGCAGCAGCAATGCAACACCTTGCAGCGGCAACAGGTTCAACAGCAGCGCTGCCGTCAGACTGAGAACGATGAACCGGCTCCTGACATGCGCCAGGACTTCCTGCTGGGAGGAATTAACGAATGCCAACTTTTCCTCGTTTTTTATCTTCAGATTTGATTTCGATGGGCTCCACCGGTCTTTCCGGAACCGGTGGCAGTGGCGACAGGATCAATACCTGCCGGTTGCGATTTACTCCGGCAGCCGGCGTACAGGTAATACGGGCAAAGGCATAAGCGGCATTACTTTCTATTTTCGACACCAGCGCCACCGGCAGGCCGGGCGGGTAAATGCCATCTATTCCGGAAGTAACCAGTAAATCGCCATCCTGAATGTCGGCGTTGGCCGCCAGATAACGCAATTCCAGTGTTCCGTCCTCGCCGATGCCCGACACCATCGACCGCAAACCGCTGCGTACCAGTTGCACCGGTACCGAATGATCTTTATCGGTGATCAGCGTCACCTCGGACAGCCACGGATAAACGCGCGTGATTTGTCCTACCACACCCGCATCATCCACCACTACCTGGCCGGGCTGGATATCATGTTGACTGCCCTTGTCGAGTATCGCTTTGCGGCTGAAGGGATCGTGCGGAATATACAGAATCTCCGCCATGGTGGTTTTGCTTTCAGCTCGCTGCCCCGCTTCCAGCAAGTTGCGCAACTGCGCGTTCTCAGCTTCCAGTGCCAGCAGCCGCTGCAGCTTCCCCCGATCGGTAAGGTGCTGTTGCCGCAGATAGGCAATCTCGTCGACAAGATTCCGGCTGACGAAAAGTCCGCTTACCTGATCATAAATCGCTGTCGGCAAATGGGCCAGTCTCTGTAGCGGATAGATCGCCACGGCGATGGTCTGGCGAATTTCGGGGAGATATTTGAAGCGGGTGTCGATCGCCATCAGCAGCAGTGACAGCAGTGCAAAAAACACCAGACGCGCCAGCGGGCCGGGGCCGTGTCTGAAAAACTGCGGGGCTGTTTCCATCGCATTCCGTTTTCAGGTCTCGGGTTGCACCCAGCCCGGGCAGCCTGATCCCAACACACAAAACCGTTTAATCACTGGAGAATATGCCGACCAGTTGATCCATGTTTTCCAGTGCCACACCTGAACCACGCACCACGCAGGTAAGCGGGTCTTCTGCAATGATCACCGACAGACCGGTTTCTTCCATCAGCAGACGGTCGATATCGCGCAGCAGCGCGCCTCCACCGGTCAATACCATGCCTTTTTCGGCAATGTCCGCGCCGAGTTCCGGCAGCGTATGCTCCAGCGCAGACTTGACCGCGCTGACGATACTGTTCAAGGGGTCGGTCAGGGCTTCCAGGGTTTCATTGCTGGAAATGGTGAAGCTGCGCGGAATTCCTTCCGCCAGGTTACGGCCTTTGACTTCCATTTCGCGCACTTCCGAACCGGGGAAGGCGGAGCCGATTTCTTTCTTGATCTGTTCGGCGGTCACTTCACCGATCAGCATGCCATAGTTGCGGCGTATGTAATTGATGATGGCCTCATCGAATTTGTCGCCGCCCACGCGCACCGAATTCGAGTAAACCACCCCGCCCAGCGAAATCACGCCGACTTCGGTAGTGCCGCCGCCAATATCGACCACCATCGAGCCGGTTGCTTCCTCAACTGGCAGATTGGCACCTAGGGCCGCAGCCATCGGTTCCTCGATCAGTTCTACTTTGCGCGCACCGGCACCATAAGCGGCTTCACGAATGGCACGACGCTCAACCTGAGTGGAACCGCAGGGAACGCAAATGACGATGCGTGGATTGGCGGAAAACAGACGCGGCGGATTCACCTTCCTGATGAAGTGCTTCAACATCTGCTCGGTGACGGTGAAGTCGGCAATTACGCCATCCTTCATCGGCCGGATGGCGGTGATATTGCCGGGAGTACGCCCCAGCATCTGCTTGGCCGCCAGCCCTACCTGCTGAATCACTTTCTTGCCGTTGGGTCCGCCATCCTGACGGATCGCCACCACCGACGGTTCATTCAGCACAATACCCTGGCCACGAACGTAAATCAGGGTGTTGGCCGTCCCCAGATCAATCGCCATGTCGGTCGAGAAATACCCTTTCAGGATATTATTGTTTATGAAATTAAGCATAGTGGCGAGTTTCGTTAGTCTCGTTAGTAGTTAGTAAGCGGTGAAAATGACTATCGTAGCAGTCGCGTGCAAAAAGGATAACGTCGAGTAACCGGGCTATGATACCCTATATTATATGTTTGAATATAAGGGTTTTGGCAGCCGATGTCACTGTCTCTGGACGATATAAAACGCGTTGCAAACCTTGCTTGCATTGAAGTCAGTGAAACCGAGGCGGCCACTGCGCTGATTCAGCTCTCCGGTATTTTCGGCCTGATCGAGCAGATGCAGGCGGTGGACACGTCGGCCATCGCGCCCATGTCGCATGCTCAGGATGTGATGCAGCGGTTGCGCGATGATACGGTAACCGAGTCCGATCAGCGCGAATTATTTCAGTCGGTAGCCCCCAAGACCGAAGCAGGGCTTTATCTGGTGCCGAAAGTCATCGAGTAATGCGTCAGCATGGCTTTGGAATCCACCCCCCACTTTTCTACGATCTATCCCGCCTTGCAAATGCCATGTTGAACTCCAGCCTCAAGCAGCTCTCCACCCTGCTCGCCGCCAAAAAAATCTCCAGCGTTGAACTGACTGGCGAATTCCTCAAGCGCGTAAAGGCATTGAACCCGGACTACAATGCTTTCATCACGATCGACGAAAAGAT
>JAPLQS010000046.1 GCA_026399575.1 Nitrosospira sp.
ATATCTAGCGCATGTCCAACATTGTTGTTCGCAGTTACTCCCCGCATGCCTTTGAAGTGCTGATCCAGCATGGCCTCCACCCTGTTCTGGCGCGTGTCTACGCTGCCAGAGGCATCGGGAAGCCAGACCAGCTCGAGGCCGAGCTGTCCCAGTTAATTCCGTTCGAATGCCTAAAAAATATTTCCATGATGGCAGTATTTCTCGCCGATGCCATCGCTGCAGGGAAGCGCTTGCTGATCGTAGCGGATTATGATTCTGATGGCGCTACTGCCTGCGCCGTGGGGGTGCGTGCCCTGAGAAAATTCGGCGCGACAGTGGATTATCTCGTCCCCAATCGTTTTGAATACGGCTATGGCCTGACGCCAGAAATCGTGCGTCTGGCTGCCACTAGCGCGCAGTTGCCCGACATACTTATCACGGTAGACAACGGCATCGCCAGTGTGGAGGGCGTGGCCGAAGCCAACCGTCTAGGCATGCAGGTGCTGATCACCGATCATCACCTGCCGGGGGCTGAATTGCCCGATGCCATCGCCATTGTGAATCCCAATCAACGCGGCTGCGATTTTCCCAGCAAGAATCTTGCCGGAGTGGGCGTGATGTTTTACCTGATGCTGGCGTTGCGGGCGGAGTTGCGCGCCCGCGGGGCATTCGGCCGCAGCGGAAAAGAACCCAACCTCGCCAGTCTGCTTGATCTGGTGGCGCTGGGCACTGTTGCCGACGTGGTGAAGCTGGATGATAACAACCGCATTCTGGTACAGCAGGGCTTGCAGCGCATCCGTGCGGGACGCGGCTGTGCGGGCATAAATGCTCTGCTGCAGGTGGCGCGGCGAGATTTTCGCAAGACCTTTACCTATGAGCTGGGTTTCATGCTGGGGCCGAGGTTGAATGCCGCGGGACGGCTGGATGATATGACATTGGGCATCGAATGCCTGATTACGGATGACGAATCTCGCGCCGCACAAATAGCCCTTCAGCTCGATGCACTCAATCGCCAGCGCCGGGAAATCGAAACGGACATGCAAGACCAGGCGCTGACCGCGCTCGATACTGTGAAGCCCGAAGAGGGTTACAGTCTTAGTCTATTCGATCCAGGCTGGCATCAGGGCGTGATTGGCATACTTGCATCACGCATGAAAGATAAATTCCATCGCCCGGTGATTGCCTTCGCGCCTGGTAATGATGGTGAAATAAAGGGGTCGGGGCGATCCATTCCAGGGTTTCATCTGCGCGACGCATTGGATCTCGTCTCCAAGCGTCATCCTGCGCTGCTACTCAAATTTGGCGGTCACGCGGCCGCTGCAGGACTGACTCTGCGTGCCGGCGATTTTGAGCAATTTCGTGAGGCCTTCGAGCAAGCTGCCCAGACACTGCTTACCCCCGCCGATCTCACGCGCATCATCGAAACCGACGGTGATCTGGATGAGTCCGAAATGAATCTGGAACTGGCGCAACACCTGATGGAGCAGGTATGGGGGCAGGGTTTCCCCCAGCCTGCATTCAGCGCGCGTTTCCGTGTAGAGCGGCAGCGGGTGGTTGGCGAGAAGCATCTCAAATTAAAACTGAAAAAACAGGGGTCAGGGGAACCGGGCGGCACTCATGATGCCATGTTGTTTTTTCACAATGACCCGCTGCCAGAAATGATAGATGCCGTCTACCGTCTGCAAGTGAATGAATATAACGGTGACACTGCCTTGCAACTCGTTCTGGATCACTGGTCTAAATCGTAGAATCTGTGAATTAGGCTCTCAGTGAGAGAATGCGGTCTGCTAACTGACATATAATGTCCGCCTTTTATGTGGAACGATGGGTCTTCATTGTTTTCCTGTCCATCTACGATAACGCCTCAGATGCAATTCAAGCTTACCCCCCCCTCACCCGGCTCCGTAATCCGGCATCCGCATTTTGCCGGCTCTGGCGATACACTCGCTCTCGCCCGACTGGCGCAGCAGGCAAGACCTGTTGCTGTCATCGCAGCCAGTGCGCTGGCCGCACAAAGATTGCTGGAGGAGATTCCTTTTTTTGCCCCTGAACTCAAAATCAATCTGCTGCCGGATTGGGAGACGCTGCCTTATGATAACTTCTCGCCCCACCATGATCTGATTTCCGAACGTCTCGCCACGCTTTACCAGGTCATGAGCGGCACCTGCGATGTATTGATCGTTCCAGTCACCACCGCGCTCTATCGCCTGCCGCCAAGGGAATATCTTGCGGCGCATACTTTCTTCCTCAAACAGGGGGAGGTGCTCAACCTGAATGCGTTCCGTAGCCAGATGACCCTGGCGGGTTACACGCATGTAACCCAGGTGCTGGCACCCGGAGAATACAGCGTGCGTGGTGGCTTGATTGATCTGTTCCCGATGGGTAGCCCGTTACCCTACCGTATCGATCTGCTGGACAACGAAATCGAAACCATCCGCACTTTTGATGTGGATACGCAGCGCAGCGTTTATCCAGTCAGTGAAATACGGTTGCTGCCGGCACGCGAATTTCCTCTCGATGAAGAGGGCCGTACTCGCTTCCGTGGTAATTTCCGTGAAAAATTCGAGGGTGACCCATCGCGTAGCAGCATATACAAGGGCGTAAGCAAAGGCGTTGCACCCGCAGGCATCGAATATTATCTGCCGCTGTTTTTTGAGCAGACTGCAACGCTGTTCGATTATTTGCCGCAAACCATGCCGCTATGCTTGCATCACGACCTCTCTTCGGCAATAGAGGGTTTCTGGCATGACACGCAGGCGCGCTATCAGTTGCTGCGCGGTGACAGCGATCGGCCGTTGTTGCAACCGCAGGAACTCTTTCTCACGGCGGAAGCTTTTTACAGCGCACTCAAATCTTATCCGCGCATCGAGATTCGGCCTGAAACCACGGATGCAAAACCAGAGGGCCAGAGTTTTACCGCCCCGCTGCCTTTTATTCAGGTGGATCGCCGCGCCGTCAATCCGGCGGAAAAACTTGCCACGTTCGTTGCGACGTTTACATCATCCGGTGGGCGAGTGTTGCTGCTGGCAGAAAGTCTCGGCAGGCGCGAGTTGATCTCTGATTATTTGCGGCAATATGATTTGCACCCCGTTGCCTGCGATGACTGCGCACAATTTCTGGCAAGCAGTCAGCCATTCATGCTTGGCGTGGCCCCGCTCTATAACGGCTTTATCCTGCCCGGAGAAAAATCCGCTTTCATCACCGAGAGCGAGCTCTATGCCACCCATTTACATGGGCGTCACCGGCAGCATGAGCGTGATTCGCGCAAAGCCATGTCGGTGGACGCGATGCTGCGCGATCTGTCTGAAATCAAACCGGGCGACCCAGTGGTGCATGAGCAGCATGGCATTGGCCGCTACCTGGGCCTGGTGAGCATGGATCTGGGAGAGGGCGCGGCAGAATTCATGGCACTGGAATACGACGGTGGCGACAAACTTTACGTGCCAGTGTCGCAACTGCATTTGATCGGACGCTACAGCGGCGCTTCACCCGAAGTTGCGCCGCTGCACAAACTCGGCAGTGGCCAGTGGGACAAAGCCAAGCGCAAGGCAATGCAACAAGTGCGCGACACTGCCGCAGAGCTGCTTAATCTTTATGCCCAGCGGGCTACTCGCCAGGGTCACGCATTTGGCCTCAGGCAACACGATTATGAGGCTTTTGCCGAAGGCTTCGGTTTTGAGGAAACACCTGACCAGGCTGCTGCTATCCGTGCGGTAATCGAAGATCTGACCTCGGGCAAACCAATGGATCGGTTGATTTGTGGCGATGTAGGTTTTGGCAAAACGGAAGTGGCATTGAGGGCAGCCTTCGTCGCTGTTGCTGATGGCAAACAGGTGGCGGTGCTGGTGCCTACCACGCTACTGGCGGAACAGCATTTCCAGAATTTTTCCGATCGCTTTAGTCTGGTTGCCGAGCAATGGCCGGTAAAAATCGCCGAGCTGTCGCGCTTCCGCTCAGCAAAGGAACAGACTCAGGCGCTGGCGGGGTTGGACAAGGGTGAGATAGATATCGTCATCGGCACCCACAAGCTGATCCAGAAAGGCATCAAATTCAAAAACCTGGGACTGGTTATCATAGATGAGGAGCACCGTTTCGGTGTACGCCAGAAAGAGCAACTGAAGAATCTCCGTGCCGAAGTGGACGTGCTGACGCTTACCGCCACGCCGATTCCACGCACGCTTGCCATGTCGTTGGAGGGCCTGCGCGACTTTTCGGTGATTGCTACTGCACCGCAGCGGCGGCTTGCCATCAAGACTTTCGTCAGCCGTTTCTCCGAGGGAATTATTCGCGAAGCGTGTCTGCGCGAATTGAAACGCGGCGGGCAGATATATTTCCTGCACAACGAAGTGGACACCATTCAGTCGATGTGCGACAAGCTCACGCGGTTACTGCCGGAAGCGCGTATTCATATCGCTCATGGGCAGATGCGCGAGCGCGAGCTGGAGCACGTGATGCGGGATTTCTACCAGCAGCGCTTCAATCTGCTGCTATGCACCACCATCATCGAGACCGGCATTGATGTTCCCAGCGCCAACACCATCATTATCAACCGTGCGGACAAATTCGGCCTTGCCCAGTTGCACCAGTTGCGCGGGCGGGTAGGACGTTCCCATCACCAGGCTTACGCTTATCTGTTGATACCGGAGGAGGAGGCGCTGGGCGCACAGGCAAGAAAACGTCTCGATGCCATTCAGACGATGGAAGAATTGGGCGCGGGGTTTTATCTGGCCATGCACGATCTGGAAATCCGCGGCGCGGGAGAAGTGCTGGGCGAATCACAAAGCGGTGAGATGCAGGAGATCGGTTTCAATCTCTACAGTTCCATGCTGGATGCCGCCGTCAAGTCACTGAAAGAAGGTCGCGAGCCGGATATGCAGCATCCTCTGGGCATTGCCACCGAAATCAATCTGCACGTACCTACGCTGTTGCCGGCCGACTATTGCAATGACATACACGAGCGTCTGGTGCTGTACAAACGCATGGCTAGTTGTGAAAATGATGAGCAGCTGGATGAGATGCAGCGGGAATTGATTGACCGTTTCGGCCTCCTGCCCGACCCGGCCCGGGCGCTGCTGGATTGCCACCGGCTGCGTACCGCCGCCAGGCCTCTGGGCATCATGCGCATAGACGCCAGCGCCGACAGTATTCGGGTGCAATTCATTCCTAATCCGCCAGTGGATGCAACCAAAATTATCGCTCTCATCCAGAGCAGCCGCGAATACAAACTCTCCGGCCCTGATCGTCTGAAAATTCAGGTACAGATTGCGGGTGTGGCGCAACGGGTGGTGCGGATAAGGAATTTGCTCAACGAGTTGAGCAGGTAAAAAACACGGGTTTTTTACGAAGGGCTTGCGCAGAAATTTCCCGAGGCCGTTGTCCGTCTGTGCAGGCAATGCAGAACCTTTTCCCAGCATGCCTAGTTTTGGCCGCATCACTGCGCGGGCAGTCGGCGCAACTCCACCCGGACACGGCTAGGCTGCGTGGCAGATTCCTGTGATGTCTTGGCCGGCTCCCGCTGACGGATCTGCTGACTGCGGATCAGCGCTTCCTTCTCAGCCAGCAACTGCTGCAGGCGTTCGATTTCACGCTGCTGCGCCGCGCAGGGGTCGGCTGCTGCTGTAGCTGCCGGAGTTGCGATAGTCGGGGTTGAGGCAACCGGGGCTGGGGCCGTCGGGGTTGAAGCTGCCGCGGCCGGGCGCGGGGCCGGCTTTAATAAACCGCAGCCTGTCATGCTAACGCCCAGCAGCATCGCAACTGTCCATGCCGCTGAAGTTCTGAGCAAGCCGCATGGCTTGTCCGGTCGTGCCAATGATTCTGACATTTTGTCACCTCCCGATCCTGATGCCATTACCGTACCACACTACGTATTCGGATCAACTTTTGTCTCAATACTAAATTTCGACCGGCGTCACCCGGCTTGCCACAAGTTTGGCGCGCTCCCTCGCCTCAGCGACATCTGTGCCGTTCGCCAGCGCTACACCCATGCGACGGCGCACAAACGCCTCCGGTTTGCCGAACAGACGCAGATCACTTTGCGGCACGCGCAGTGCTGTGTCTACTCCCGCGTAAGCGATACCCTGCTGCTGCAGTTGTCCGTAGATTACCGCACTTGCTCCCGGCGCGCGCAAGGCGGTGTTTACCGGCAGGCCGAGTATGGCGCGGGCATGCAGCTCGAATTCGTTCTGTACCTGGCTGCACATCGTCACCATGCCGGTATCATGCGGGCGTGGACTGACTTCGCTGAACCATACTTCATCACCTTTGACGAACAGCTCTACGCCGAAGATGCCCAGACCACCGAGGTTGTCGGTAATCCTCCGGGCAATGTCGCGCGTACGCTGCAGCGCCAGCGGTGACATCGGTTGTGGCTGCCAGCTTTCCACGTAATCACCGTGAATCTGGATATGGCCTATGGGTTCGCAGAAATGTGTTTCCACTTCACCCTGCTCACCCATTGCACGCACGGTAAGTTGGGTGATTTCGTAATCGAAACGAATGAAGCCTTCGACGATCACCCGTCCCTGATCTACCCGGCTACCGCTGGCAGCGTAGTCCCACGCTGCTGCCACTTCCGTCGCGCTGTCAATTTTCGATTGTCCTTTGCCGGAAGAGGACATCACCGGCTTCACTACGCAAGGGTAGCCGATGCCGCTGTCAATCGCTGCGCGCAATTCCTCCAGGCTATCGGCAAAAGCATACGGTGAAGTCGACAAACCCAGCGTTTCTGCCGCGAGGCAGCGGATGCCCTCGCGGTGCATGGTGAGCTGCGCGGCGCGCGCGGTGGGAATGACGCGCGCCAATCCCGCCCGCTCTATCTCCACCAGCATGCCGGTGGCGATCGCTTCGATCTCCGGCACGATGATGTGCGGCTGTTCGCGTTCGACCAGTTCACGCAGTGCTGCACCGTCGGCCATGTTGATCACATGCGCGCGATGCGCCACCTGATGCCCCGGTGCATTGGGGTAGCGATCCACGGCGATGGTTTCCACCCCCAGGCGTTGCAATGCAATGATGACTTCCTTGCCGAGTTCACCGCTGCCCAGCAGCATGACTTTGGTGGCAGAGGGGCTGAGCGGCGTGCCGATGATCAATTGTTTATGCATAGCTCATCACAAGAAATAATTGCGGAAGAATTCATGCGCCCTCAATAAAGTGATTATGCAGTTTTTAGCGTTCAATCGTCGTTTACGGGATAATACAAGATATGGTCTGTTGCTGAAATGTATCCGGCAGAAGCCGTCATTGCGGTCAGACAGAAACTGATAATGGAATAGCTTATGAACCTCATCATCCAGGGCATCGAAATCGGAAACAGCGACTTGCGGGAGCTGGCGAAGCTCTCTGGTGCCAGCCAGATCGAGCGCATCACCGGTCAGGCCTTTCGGCTGAAAGACGCAAGCCGGCGTGAGAATGTAGCGGAATATTGCGCTGCTGCGGAACTGGATTTCGCTTTCGTGGCGCAAACTGTGCTGCTTGCCGATTTCGGCCTGGTGGCGATGGATATGGATTCGACCCTCGTTGCCATCGAATCGATCGATGAAATCGCCGATATGCAAGGAGTCAAGCCGCAGGTGGCGGAAATTACCGCCAGCACCATGCGCGGTGAAATTGATTTTGCCGAGAGCCTTACGCGCCGCACGGCGCTACTGCAAGGTCTGGATCAGGACGCGCTGCATCGGGTCTACACTGAGCGGCTGCAATTCAATCCCGGCGCGGAAAAAATGTTGCAACGGCTGCAGGCAGCAGGCATCAGAACATTGCTTGTTTCGGGCGGCTTCACATTTTTCACCGACAGGTTAAAAGAGAGGCTGAGACTGGATTACGCTGCTGCCAATACGCTTGAAATCGTGGACGGCAAGCTCACCGGCAAGGTATTGGGAGAAATCATCGGCGCGCAGGGAAAAGCCGACGTGCTGAGACGTGTACGCGACGAACTGGGATTGAGGCGGGAGCAGGTAGTCGCCATCGGCGACGGCGCCAACGACCTGCGGATGCTGGCAGAAGCCGGGGTCAGCATCGCCTATCATGCCAAGCCCATCGTGCAGCAAAAAGCCACGTACACTCTCAACCATGTCGGCCTGGACGGGGTGCTCAACCTGTTTGGTTAATTGCGGAATGAATCGAACCGCAGAGGATGCTGTTTCTGGCTGCGCCGCCTTCCTGTTTGAATGTACCCTCGTAAACCCGCCCGCTTGCCCCCCTACCGGGCTTTCGTGCCGCGTGCTTAAGATTTCTCCTGGATACCGCTACCAGCTCAAAGTAAAAAGAACTCTTACTCTACTCTCTCCTTAGCAGGCGCTGCATCTGTCTGGCAGGATACTGCGCCCGGCCATGGTATTCACACCGCATTTGCTTCCCGGGATTCCCTAGGAAACGACTGAACATCGCGCCTGAAGAAGTTTCTGCATCTACATTCCAACCTCATCATTTGGTAGGAATGCATTCATGCGCGAGGAATTAATCGATCGTCCCTGAAGGGGTTCCTACCTTCGGCAGATATATTGATCGACTGGGGTGCGACAAATTGCCGCGCGGCAATTTACCACATTCCCATAATGATTCTTCGTTCCTACAATTCAATCAGCGCGATTAATTTTGTCATTGCAATTCAATCTGCGCGGTTGACTCTGACAACAACCATCAATGGAGAAATCATGAAACGCATTTTTTTATTTCTTATGTTTGCAATTTTCAGCGGCAGCGCGGTAGCCGTTATAACTTCTGTTTTCAGCGACAGCAAGACAGCCGAATGGACTCAGGTGGCTGATGATGTCGTCAGGACGGAGGGTGTCGATGCCGGGCGAGGTATCAAAATATTCATCAATAAAGAAAGTATCCAGAAGAATGGAGACAGGGCGACGATGTGGTCATTGTTCAACTACGAGAGTCCCGTGCCTGTAGGTAGCGAGAAACATTTTTCAACAACGTCGTTGGATGAACATGACTGCCAGAATAAGGAATATCGCACGACTACTTTCCATTGGTTTTCTCGCCACAAAGCAGAGGGGGATCCGATTTATTCTGAAACCAGGGGCGGCAATATGCAGCCAATTATTTCAGGCTCTGTTGCAGAAAGAGTATGGGAGGTCGCCTGTGGCAAGGCATAAATTGACCGGCGGAAGAATTTCTATTCACCTCTGAAGGGACTTCTACCCTCGGTAGCCATACTGATTTGATGGGGTGCGACAAATTGTCCTGCGACAATTTGCCACATTCCCATAATGGTTTTTCGTCCTTACAATTCATTCCACGTGGTTAATTCTGACAACAACCGTCAAAGGAGAAATCATGTTTACCAAACTTAATGAGAGTGGGTTATTCAAGTCGTTGTCGGCGGCATTCCGTTCCAACCGTAAAGAAATTGCAAAGAAAACGGCCGCAGCAAGCCGGCTGGAAACAAAGAAAACTGAGGAATCAATAAGTAGCGATAAAGCAGTCCGTTCACTTTCGTTTGCTACCCGATACCAGATATACCAGAAAATGCGGCAATTAAATTCCATCAACCCAACTTTGACAAGGAGAAATGAGCAGCTGGCAGCAGAATTACCTGCTCACATAAACACCCATGAAAATCCCGAAAAGAATTGAAACATTGATTGCAGAAGGTCTCGTCGATGCCGTCATCTGCCAACTCATGAGCGGCAAAGAGGCCATGGTCTATGTGGTGCGCTGCGGGGCAAACCTCCGCTGCGCAAAGGTTTACAAGGAAACCAACCAGCGCAGCTTTCACCAGAGCAGTGAATATACCGAAGGACGCAGAATCAGAAACAGCCGTCGTGCCCGCGCCATGGAGAAAGGCAGCCACTATGGGCGCAGGGCGCAGGAAGATGCGTGGCAAAGCGCGGAAGTGGATGCCCTGTACCGTCTTGCTACCACCGGTGTGCGTGTGCCGCAGCCATATAACTTCTTTGAGGGCGTGCTGCTGATGGAACTGATCACTGACAGCACTGGCGCTGTCGCCCCGAAGCTGCATGATCTGGTGCTGACGGCGGAGCAGGCGCGCGAGTATCACCGCAGCCTGATGCAGCAGGTGGTGCAGATGCTCTGCGCCGGCGTCATTCATGGTGATCTGTCGCAATATAACGTGCTCGTCGGCAGTGAAGGGCTGGTCATCATCGACCTGCCTCAGGCCGTTGATGCTGCAGGCAACAACAACGCCCGCAGCATGCTCAAGCGGGATGTCGACAACCTGACCGCCTATTTCAGCCGTTTTGCTCCCGAACTCCGGCATACCAATTATGGCACGGAGATATGGTCGCTCTACCAGCGCGGCAGGCTATACCCAGAGACTGCACTGACGGGGCGCTTTGAATGCAACGAGAAACCGGCAGATGTGGGCAGCGTCATGCGGGCAGTGCATATCGTGCTCAAGCGAGAGGCGGCATGGCAGCGGCACAGGCAGCAAATGAGGTTGGTCCAGAAGTCGGGGGGGGAGGCGGCATGACAGCGCATAGGCAGCAAATAGCCGGGGGTGCGACAATTTGCCACATTCCCACATCGCATAAACCGAGTTAATCTCACACCTCGATATGTTTGTGCGGGGTAGGCATGTGGGTTCATCGTATTACAGCAATTTTATTGCTGAGCATTTCGGCAACAGTGCTCGCGGATCACGAAGTTCCGGCCACGGAGAATCAGCGCGACGCAAAACTGCGGCCGCCCAAGACAACACTGGCGGTGGGGGTAACACTGGATGGTGATGGTCGCTTATGGCTGGCCAAGGTGGAGAATCAGCAGCTGCTGGTTTCCCGCTCGGATGATGATGGAAAAAATTTTTCCACTCCGATCGTAGTTACTCCCGAACCGGAAGACATTTCGGCTGACGGCGAGAATCGTCCCAAGATTGCCGTGGCACGCGATGGCACGGTACTCCTGAGCTGGACGCAAACGCTGCCGCAGAGGCATTCCGGCAACATCCGCTTCACCCGTTCCACGGATTCAGGTCAGACCTTCTCCGCACCGATCACGCTGAACGACGACGGCCGTATCACCAGCCATCGCTTCGATGCGCTGGCGATTGACGGCGCCGGCCGGGTAGTGGTGGCGTGGCTGGACGCGCGTGACCGCGATGCGATAAGGGAACAAGGCGGCAAGTTTTCCGGAGTGTCGATTTATACCGCGCAATCCGCTGACAACGGCGCAAGTTTCAGCCCCAATCGCAAATTTCAGCAACATATCTGCGAGTGTTGCCGGATTGCGCTTACCTGGACGCAAACAGGCCCGGTAGTGTTCTGGCGCAATATTTTCGGTGTCAACACGCGTGATTTTGCCATCGCGAATCTGGACCTGGGCGCGGTACGCCGCGCTACAGATGACGAATGGCAAATCGATGCCTGCCCGCATAACGGTGGCAGCATCGCAGTCGATGGCCAAGGCCGGCTGCATTTGACCTGGTTCACCAATGGCAACAAGCGCCAGGGACTGTTCTACAAACGCATCGATGGCGACTGGGAGTCGCAGCCTGTGGTCATCGGCAATCCCGCAGTCCAGGCAAATCATGCGGCGGTGGCGGCGGCAGGCGACACAGTCATCCTCACCTGGCGCGAATTTGATGGAAGCGCCTATTCCGTGCAGATGATGCACTCGAAAGATGGCGGTGGTTCCTGGGGCGAGCCGCAGCGTCTGCTGAATACCGCCGGGGCGGCGGATTATCCCATACCGCTGATCAACGGCAAGCAAGTGCTGGTGGTGTGGAATACCGCAGCGGAAGGTTTGCGTATTCTGTCGTTCGAGCGGACCCCACAAAATAATTAACTGCCAAGTGGATCGAACCGTAGCTGCCAGTACGTTGTGGCAACAGTGATAACCAGATCTTTTTAATTACAAAACAGGTGAGGAAGTATGCAATACACCACAAAACCAAAACCCATCCCGCTCGCGCTGGCAAGTCTGCTGTGCGCATCGTCTGTCTGGGCAGCCGATGCGCCAGCACTGGCAAAAAAACCGCTGCCGGAAAAGAATGTGGCAATCGCCCAGGCAGTCAAGCCGCTCGCGGCCAACGCAAACAAGCGACAGAGCGCGCAGCCGGATAAACCAATCCAGTCAGCGCAAACCAGCAGTCCGGTAGTGCCGGCCGCTACCCCCCTGCCTGCTGCTGACGCCAAAGCACCAGTTGAAGCGGCCAGCGAGGATAAGGGCAAGGATAAACCCGCGGCAGGTGATGGCCAGCCAGTCATGTTCAAGACCATGGTCATTCGCCAGGAAGTCCAGCGCGACACGCATTACACCTCGCCCGTCATGCGCATAACGCGCGAGCAGATCGAGCTGCAAAACGCCCAGACTGTGGAAGAAGCGATCAAATTCATGCCCAGCTTGCAAATTCGCCAGCGTTATCCTGGCGACCCCAATGGCGTCATGGCTATCCGCGGCTCGGATATGTTCTCGACCGGACGTAATATGGTTTTTGTCGACGGGATGCCGATCCATAACTTTTTGCAGGCTTCCTACAACGGTGCGCCGCGCTGGTCCATGGTCGGTCCCAACGAAGTCGAGGCGGTGGACGTAGTCTACGGCCCCTACTCGGCAGAGTACAGCGGCAACTCCATGGGCGGGGTGGTGAATATCACCACCCGCATGCCGCAAAAGCGCGAGTTCTATACTGAGAGCGCCATCATGATCCAGCCTTGGAACAATCCGTTCGGACCCACCGGAGGCACGAATAATGTGTTCCTGGGCAACCGTGAATTTGCCTCGTATGGCGACCGCTTCAAAGACCGTCTATCGGTGCTGGCATCGTATAACCGCATAGAAAATAACAGCCAGCCCATGACCTTTATGATGGACAACAGTGGCTTGAGCAATGCTGCAGGGGGGACACCAGTCACTGGCGGCGCCTTCACCCCGGATACAATCAGAACCCCCAGCATCATTTATGGGGATACCGGCAGCGAACATGCGGTGAGCAGTCTGTATAAAATCAAGCTGGGCTTCGACATCACGCCGACGCTGCTGGCCAGTTTTACCACAGGCTATGAATATCGCACCAGCACCAGCACCCCCAACAACTATTTGACCAATACGGCCACCGGGCAGCCGTTTTGGACAAATGGGTCTCTAGTCGCTTCGCAGGGCGGGCAAAGATTTGACGTCAACACACAAAGTTTTGGCCGCAGCGAAAGCGTGCGCGAGACATTACAGGTCGGGGGGGGCATCAACGGGAAAATTGCCGAGGACTCGAAGTGGACACTTAATACAAATGTGAGTTCTTTCGATGTGCTGAGAGACAACAGAGGCACCGCCTTTGCCAGTGTCTTTCAACCGGGTGGTTCAGCAGCTGGCCAGCTTCAGAACTTCAATAACTACAACTGGCTCAATGCGGATGCCAAGCTCAGCACCAACGAACTGTTCAACAATAAGAAACTGTCGCTGCTGTACGGCTACCACTTTGATCAATACAATCTGGGCTTCCAGCAATCTTCTATGTCGAATTACTCTGCGGGCATCGGTGCAGTCGACCCTACCAAGAACAATAGAGGTCAAACCTCAACCCATGCCGGCTTCGGCCAGGCTGCTTACAGATTCAGGCCGGGTTGGGACATTACTGCCGGAGTGCGCTACGAGGACTGGTCATCCTCCAATGGTGTGGTCGGGAATACCTCGGTACCGGATCGCAACCTGACGGCGACGTCACCCAAGGCTTCATTGGGCTATGAAGCCGGCAACTGGAAATACCGCTATTCGTTTGGCCGCACCCATCGCTTCCCGGTGATCGCCGAACTGTTTCAATCGCTCTCCACTCCAACCCAAGTCCTCACCGCCAACGCCAACCTCAACCCCGAGAATGGAACCCACCACAACTGGTCGGTGGACTACCTCATACCCCGCGGTTTTGTTCGCGCGAGCGTATTCCGGGATGACGTGCAGGATGCCATCCAGAGCATAAGAACGGTGTCTGGCGTAATTACATCGAGTGCGTTTCAGAATATCGATAAGACCAGCTCCACCGGGGTGGAGCTGGTCTTTCAACAAAACCGTGTTCTGAAGTCGAAGTTTGATTTCATGGCCAACGGCACCTGGATGAATGTACAGGTAGATCACAATAGCCCGAACATTTCCTACACCCCTCCGAAT
>JAPLQS010000003.1 GCA_026399575.1 Nitrosospira sp.
GATTTCGTCTATTGACACTTCCATCGCATTGACGCGGTGATCATCGGCGATAACCTGCTCGATCAGATCTATATTGCCGCTGGTAAGCGCTTCGACCGCATGTTCGATCTGCTCCTCCACCAATCCGCCCATTTGCAGCACGCTCGAGCGTACTGCCTCCAGTTCGGCGTCAAACTGCTTGGATATGTGTTCGCTGATTGACATTGCGCGCCTTTTGGTTGGTCAGAAACAGAGAATGATACTCGCCGGTTGTGACAATTTTGTTGCTGCTCATATCAGATGGCAATCGTCCGGATACCGCTGTCGGTGCCAAGCAACAACACGTCGGCCGCGCGCCGCGCGAACAGTCCATTGGTCACGACACCCGTTATCTGATTGAGAGCCGTTTCCAATTCCACCGGGTTGAGAATTTGCAGGCCGCGCACATCCAGAATCACGTTGCCGTTATCGGTAGTGAATCCCTGGCGCAGCATGGGTTGTCCACCCAGCCGTGCAATTTCGCGCGCAACATAGCTGCGTGCCATCGGAATGACTTCGACCGGCAGCGGAAATTCGCCAAGCACTTCCACCAATTTGCTCTGGTCGGCGACACAGATAAATTTTCTTGCTACCGCAGCAACGATTTTTTCCCGTGTTAACGCTCCCCCGCCACCCTTAATCATGTGCAGATGCTCGGTGACTTCGTCCGCGCCGTCCACATACAGCGGGAGTTCATTGACACTGTTCAGGTCCATGACTTCGATGCCATGGCTTCTGAGGCGCTGGGCAGTTGCTTCGGAGCTTGCTACCGCGCCTTCGATTTTATGCTTGATCTTGGCCAGTTCTTCTATGAAATAATTCGCGGTAGAACCGGTTCCCACGCCGACAATGCAACCAGCGGGAACGTGCTGAATGGCGGCTTGTGCAACCGCGCGTTTTTGTTCATCTTGTGTCATGATGTCCTTGCGTCGATAAAAACTCTTGACCAGCCATTAGAATAGCCCCATCCGTGAAATTTAACAATTAATCTGAATTCTAGATACGTTCTTCAACATGCTAGAATTCGCTTCAACTTCTGACTCTTCAAGTGCGCGTCCAGATGAAAAATGATTATCTCGAAAGAATTCTCACTGCCCAGGTTTACGATGTGGCGGTAGAAACCCCTTTGGAGTTTGTCCCCAATCTGTCTGCACGCATGCATAACCGGCTGCTGTTGAAGCGCGAGGATATGCAGCAAGTGTTCTCATTCAAATTGCGCGGGGCCTACAACAAGATGGTCAAGCTTTCACCTGCCCAGCTCAAGCATGGCGTGGTGGCGGCTTCTGCGGGCAACCATGCACAGGGAGTGGCGCTGGCGGCGCAGCGGCTTAATTGCCGCGCCACTATCGTGATGCCCGTCACTACGCCGCAAATCAAGATACAGGCGGTTGAGGCGCGTGGCGCGACCGTGCTGCTGCATGGTGATGCCTATGACGAAGCCTATACGCAAGCATTGAAACTCGCAGCAGAAGAACGCGCCACTTTTGTACACCCTTATGATGATCCCGATATCATCGCGGGGCAGGGCACCATCGGCATGGAAATCCTGCGCCAGCACACTGGCGCCATCCACGCCATATTTGTGCCAGTGGGCGGTGGCGGACTTATTTCCGGCATCGCCGCATACGTAAAAAGGCTGCATCCGGGTGTCAAAATTATCGGAGTCGAACCGATCGATGCCGATTCCATGTACCGCTCACTGCAGGAAGGGCGCCGCATCAAGCTTGCCCAGGTGGGTCTGTTTGCGGATGGCGTAGCGGTGAAACAAGTGGGTGAAGAAACCTTCCGCCTGTGCCGCGAGCTGGTGGATGAGATCATCCTGGTGGGCACTGACGCCATCTGCGCCGCGATCAAGGATGTGTTCGAAGATACTCGCGCCATTCTGGAGCCTGCTGGTGCGCTCTCCATCGCAGGCGCCAAGGCCTACGCCAAGCGCGGTAAAATTCGCGGCAAAACCCTGGTAGCGATTGCCTCCGGGGCCAACATGAATTTTGATCGCCTGCGCCATGTTTCCGAAAGGGCGGAATTGGGCGAGCAGCGTGAAGCAGTGATGGCGGTGACCATTCCTGAAAAGCCTGGCAGCTTCAAGAAATTCTGCACCATGCTGGGGACAAAAAGCATCACGGAATTCAACTACCGTTACTCCGACCCGAAAGAGGCGCATGTGTTCGTCGGTGTGTCAGTGCGCGACCGCGGCGAAGCGACAAAGCTGATCAAGAGCCTGGAGAGAATCGGCCTGCATGCTGAAGATCTCAGTGATAATGAAATGGCGAAACTGCATGTACGCCATCTGGTTGGCGGGCGCGCCCACGGAGTAAAGAACGAAATTCTTTACCGCTTCGAGTTTCCTGATCGTCCCGGCGCACTGATGAAATTCCTGAACAGCATGAGCCATCACTGGAACATCAGTCTGTTTCACTACCGCAACCACGGTACCGATTATGGTCGCGTGCTGGTCGGCATGGAAGTGCCGCCCGCAGAGAAGGCCGAGTTCAGGACGTTTCTCGACCAGCTTGGCTACCGTTACTGGGATGAAAGCAAGAATCCGGCGTACAAGTTGTTCCTGGGATAGGCAGCAAGCAGAACTGTCACATCCGGGCTACTTGCTCCAGATCTGTATCAATCCCCTCTCCTCTTAGTCCCGAATAGCGGCATAGATGCCCTTCTGTTTTCCTGATTGGATTGTGGTCGCTGGTTGACAATGATGGCTGGTTATCCTGCATCATCAGCGCGCCAGATAAGGGTTTCCGCATTTCATGACTTCAGGCGTCAGTTATCTTTAATTCTTCGGAATTATTTCATGGACATTTCATGAAAAATCAGTTATTTTTCGGCACAATGTCCATTTTGATTTTAGTGTTTCTGTTTGGTCCTTAAACGTGAAGGGAGCTACGAAAATGCAACGCACGACAATTCGCAGGAATCGGATGGCAGTTATCGTAGCCGGTAGTCTACTGTCTTTCGCCATGAGCACAACCGGCGCACAGGCGAACGGCAGTCTGAATAACCTCATCATGCCGCAGCTCTTCAAGGACAAGGGCATAGAGATTGGGGGCTGGATAAATGGCGGCGCGACTTTCAATCCGAGCCACTCGACCCTTGGCTATAATGGTCCGGTCACTTTTGGTGATCGCGCCAATCAAGCGCAGATGAACCAGCTCAATTTCTTTCTGCAGCGCGCGGTGGTGACGGAAGGCAAATCGTGGGATCTGGGATTTCGCGCGGACTTCCTGTTCGGTACCGATGCTATTTTCACTCAGGCTTACGGTAATCCTGCCGCCGACGTAAATAACAATAATATTCTGATGCCAAACAGGGGCGCCTGGGATCTTGACTTGTGCTGCAACTCCAGCCGTAACTACGGCATCGCGCTGCCGCAGGCTTTTGTCGAAGCCTATGCGCCGATTGGTAACGGCCTTAACGTCAAGGCTGGCCATTTTTATACGCCGATCGGTTATGAATCGGTACCGGCACCTAACAATTTCTTCTACAGCCATGCTTACACCATGCAGTACGGCGAACCCTTTACCCATACCGGGGTATTGACCAACTACAATGTCGACAAGAATGTGGTGTTCATGAGTGGCGCCATTACCGGCAGCGGCACCGGTGGCTGGGATGGCAACTTTAACAGGCAGATGGATAACTGGGGCGGCATCGGCGGCCTCACCTACACCACAGATGACAAGAGAAGTTCGGCCAATATCTCCGGTACCGGCAGCCAAGTTTCGTCACGTAGCAATGCTTTCTGGGGTATGTACAGCGTCGTGCTGAAGCACATGATCACACCCAAGACGCATTTCATTTTGCAGCACGATCATGGTTATGCCGACAATGTACAATTAAGTTATGGGCAAGGACAGGCTCAATGGTATGGCATCAACACGCACGCGTATTACGACGTCACGACGGACTTCTCGGTCGGCGTGCGCGGCGAGTGGTTCCGCGATCGCGACGGTTTCCGTGTCTGGCAGCCGGGTCGGGTTGCTGCCGGCAATAATGTGGGTCCTGATAACGCTCTTCACAGCTATGCGGTGCATGGGGGGGGCAACCTATCCGGATCTCAGGCTTCCGATTATTATGCGGTCACCATTGGCGCGAACTGGAAGCCGGCAAAAAGGCTGAAGATCGAGACGAAAGCGCTGCAACAGTTCAACATTCGTCCGAACATTCGCTACGACCGGGCAGACAGCCTTACTACCGCAGCTTATCGACCTTTTGGCGGCCATAAAGACCAGGTACTGTTTTCGATGGACTTCATGCTGCCGTTCTGATCCGGCAATCTGCGACAGCGAACGCCAGCCGGTTTGATAGGCTGGCGTTTTTCATTTCTTTCGGCTGGCCGCACTCAGGAATTGTCTGTTCAGCCGGTCCGTCAGGATAACTGCAGCACCATTCTCACGTGGGGGATACCCGCGTCGATAAACTCCTCTCCCGCCGTTTGGAAATCAAATTTTGTGTAAAACCCGGCGGCATAGGTTTGTGCGTTGACTATCACTTGCTGCAGATGCCGTTTCTTTGCCTCTTCCAATAACCATAGCAATAGCGCACTGCCCACGCTGCGGCCGCGCCATTCCCTGAGTACCGCCATGCGCCCGATATGGCCGTCAGGCAGCAACCGCGCCGTGCCGATGGGATTACCCGCCGAATCCAGCGCCAGTACGTGCAGACAACTCACGTCAAATTCGTCCCATTCCAGTTCGACAGGAACCTGCTGCTCGTGTATGAACACCATCTCACGGATGGTGCGCAATGCCGGAGTATCGTCTTGCCAGCTCGCGTCGCGCACAGTAAATGATTTCATGCGTTTTCCAAGGATGAGGATAGGCCGGATATAATAACTGACCCTCACAGGAAAATAATGCAACCCGAATCGGAAAAGATCGAAACCCTGCGTTGGCGGGATAACAAGCTGGAAATGATCGACCAGCGCATCTTGCCGGCACATTTCGAATATCTGGCGTTCGATTCTGCGGTAAGCGTGGCCGAAGCCATACGCGGCATGGTGGTACGCGGGGCACCTGCGATCGGCTGCGCCGCAGCTTACGGCTACGCGTTGGAGGCGCGGCGGCTGGAACAAGAAAGTCCGGAGAATTTTGCCCGCGGATTGGAACAGGGTTTTGTCATGCTTGCTCAAAGCCGCCCTACTGCAGTCAACTTGCTGTGGGCTTTGAGAAGAATGCGTGAGGTCTGGCAGGACGGGAAAACGGAAAGCAACGCAATCATTGCTGCCCGGCTATTGGCGGCAGCGCACGAAATAACGGCGGAAGATATTCGCATTAACCGCCGACTGGGCGAGCATGGCGCAATGCTGCTTCCAGATAATTCAACAGTGCTGACCTATTGCAATGCCGGGGCGCTTGCCACTGCCGGTCATGGCACGGCGCTGGGTGTGATTCGCTCGGCGCGCGATCAAGGCAAAAAGGTTTCCATCGTCGCCTGCGAAACCAGACCGTTTCTGCAGGGTGCACGGCTGACTGCATGGGAAATGGTGCAGGAAAAAATTCCGGTAACACTGATTACCGACAACATGGCAGGGCATTTCATGAGCCGGGGTGAAATTCATGCGATCGTGGTGGGGGCGGATCGGGTCGCGGCCAACGGCGATATTGCCAACAAGATTGGAACCTATATGCTGGCGGTACTAGCCGCTCGCCATGGCATCCCGTTTTATGTGGCCTGCCCGCTGTCAACGATCGATCTTGCCACAGCTTCCGGCGAGTCGATTCCGATTGAAGAACGTGCGGCGGAAGAAGTGACCGGTTATCGCGATTGCGAGTGGGCGGCAACTGGCGTAGCGATTCGCAACCCGGCTTTCGATGTGACGCCAGCCGGGCTGGTGACGGCTTTGATTACGGAAAAAGGTGTAGTACGGGCGCCAGCGGAAGAGGGAATCAGGGGGTTGTTTGAGTAGCTACCGGTGACGCAATGATGATCTGGAGTTATTCGAACGGGTGTCGCAGCACGATGGTTTCTTCCCGATCCGGCCCGGTCGAAATCATGTCCACCGGTACTTCGCATACTTCTTCCATGCGCTTCAGGTAATTCTGCGCCGCTTTGGGCAGTTGTTCGAAATTCTTGATTCCTACGGTACTGCCCATCCATCCGGGCATTTCCTCGTAAACTGGCTCACAAAGGGCTAGCTCATCGGCCCCTACCGGCAAAATGCTGCTGAATTTTCCCTCTTCGCCATTGCCACACAATTTGTAACCCACACCCAGGCTCAGAGTCTCGACCCCATCCAATACATCGAGTTTGGTGACACATAGCCCCGATACACCGTTGATCTGGATTGAACGTTTCAGTGCGGCAGCGTCAAACCAGCCACAACGGCGTGGACGTCCTGTGGTTGCGCCGAATTCGTTACCACGTTTGGCCAGATGCTTACCCACGTCGTCATCCAGTTCGGTAGGAAAAGGTCCGGCGCCGACCCGCGTGGTATAGGCCTTGGTGATGCCCAGCACATAATGCAGCATTTGCGGACCGACCCCACTGCCAGTCGTCGCCGCACCGGCGATGCAGTTACTCGATGTAACGAACGGATAGGTGCCGTGATCTATGTCAAGCAGCGTTCCTTGCGCCCCCTCGAACAGCAAATTGCTGCCGGCCTTGTTGGCTTCAAATAGCAGTCGCGGCACATCTGCGACCATCGGCTTGATCCGCTCTGCCAGTGACAGGGTTTCATCCATGGTTTGCTGAAAATCCACTATCGGTGCATGAAAATAATTTTTCAGCACGAAGTTATGATAATCCAGCATTTCACCCAGTTTGGCAGCGAAGCGGTCGCGGTGAAACAGGTCCTGCAGGCGCACAGCGCGCCGCGCCACTTTATCCTCGTAGGCGGGGCCGATACCCCGTCCCGTGGTGCCGATCTTGTCCGTGCCTTTGGCGGTTTCCCGCGCGCTGTCCAGCGCACTGTGGCAAGGCAAAATAAGCGGACAGGCTTCACTTATGCGCAGCCGCCCTTGCACATCAACCCCCGCCTGCTCCAGCATGCTGACTTCTTCCAGCAATGCCTGTGGAGATACCACTACACCGTTGCCGATGTAGCAGGCAACATTGCTGCGCAGAATTCCAGATGGGATCAGATGCAGCACGGTTTTCTTGCCGCCAATTACCAGTGTGTGGCCTGCATTATGGCCACCCTGGAAACGCACCACACCCTGAGCGTGATCTGTAAGCCAGTCCACTATTTTGCCTTTGCCTTCGTCACCCCACTGGGTGCCAATGACGACCACATTTTTAGTCATGTCTCTTGATCTCTGGAAATATTTTTCTACAAAACCGGGATGAAGAGGAATATCAGATTAGTGAATTATTGCGGTATTGCTGCAATTTTCTGCGTAGCATTTTCTGGTCTAAATTCAGATTTTCTCTATTTTCCAGACCCCTTGGTGCATCATCAATCGCCTGTCACAGTCAGGTGCATCTTGATCGCTCTCGTGCCCCGGCAATTCCATAACCACGATCTGGCCTTCGTTGCGGAGACGTTCGATTTCTTTCTCAAGCACTTTATCGTTTCTCTTGTAGGGCGCAAGAATTCCTTTCGGATAGGGGTCAGGTTTCATCAGTCCCGACAATTCGCGTAAATCCATGCTGAAGCCGGTAGCCGGGCGCGCTCTTCCAAACGCTTTGCCAATTTCATCATAGCGACCTCCTAAGGCAACTGCGTTAGGGCAGCCTTTGGCGTAGGCAGCGAACACCATGCCGCTGTGATATTGATAGCCGCGCAAGTCAGCCAGATCGAATGCCAGAGTATCTACCAGCGGTTCCAATTCTGCTGCGACTGCTTCCAGTTCGTCCAGCGCGGTCTGAATCTCGGGGTAATCCGGCAGAAACTTGCGTGCGCGTACCAGCACTTGCCTGTCGCCATACAATTCCGGTAACAGCATCAACGCTTGCCGCACATTCTCGTCCAGCCCGGAACAGAGATCCCCCAATATGGAGAGGTCCTTGGCCTGGAGTGCGCCGAATAATTCCGTTTCCAATCCGCCGGGAATCCCCGCACCCTTTACCAGACCGCGGAATACGGCGACATGGCCGAGATCAAGGTGGATTTTTTCTATGCCGGCAATCGCCAGGGATTGCAGCATGAGCCGCTGGATTTCCAGATCGCTTTCCAGTCCCGCATGGCCGTATAGTTCCGCACCAATCTGGAGCGGTTCACGGGTGCGGGTCAATCCCGATGGTACGGTATGCACCACGCTGCCCGCATAACACAGACGGGTGACGCCATTGCGGTTCAGCAGGTGTGCATCGATACGTGCAGCCTGGGGCGTCATATCTGCGCGCAATCCCATCATCCTGCCGCTCAGTTGGTCCACCACTTTGAACATGCGTAAATTCGAGTCACCCCCGCTGCCTGAGAGCAGCGACTCTACGTACTCCAACAACGGTGGCCCCACCAATTGATAGCCATGTACCAACAGCCAGTCCATGATGCGCCGACGCTTCGCCTCAATGGCTAACGCTTCAGTCGGCAGGATATCCTCAATGTATTCGGGAAGGAGCCAATTACGCATGTTTGTGACTCAGATACGGCTGCATGAAAAAGGGGTAACGGGAGTTAGTTCACAAGATAAAGCAGCAGCAACCCCGCCAACATCGAAGACAGGCCGATGAAGCGTATCTGGTTGTCGCCGGCCTCTGTCAGTTTTTTGAAAGCTTCACGCCACATGCCGGGCAGCAGAAATGGCAGCATTCCTTCCATTACCAGCATCAACGCGAATGCAATTAGCAAAGTGTCCCACATGCTGCGATAGCTCCGGCAGACACCTCAAAAACAAAATTATTGCGTAATACGGTGGGTCAAGTCAGTCCGCAACATGGTTACACGTAAATTTAACTTTATGAAAGGCAGCCTACTTTCCGCCCCGACCCGGATTCTTCAAATATTTGAAAAACTCAGAGCCAGGTTCCAGCACCATCATGTCTCCTTTGTTCTTGAAAGTCTGCTTGTAGGCTTCCAGGCTGCGGTAGAAAGAATAGAATTCCGGATTCTGCTGAAAGGCGCCAGCGTAGATGGATGAAGCTTTGGCATCTCCCTCGCCCTTGACCTCCTGGGCTTTCCGGTAAGCTTCCGCCAGGATTACCTCACGTTGCCGGTCCGCATCGGCACGAATCTTTTCCGACTCCGCCGCACCAGTCGAGCGTAGCTCATTGGCCACACGCTTTCTCTCTGCTTCCATCCGCCGGTAGACCGACTCGCTTACTTCTACCGGCAGATCCACGCGTTTCAGGCGCACATCCACCACTTCCACCCCAATCTTGCGGGCATCAGTATCAGCTTTCTGGCGCATGATTTCCATAATCTTGTCACGTTCACCGGAAACCACATCGTGCACTGTGCGGTTACCAAATTCGTCGCGCATACTGGAATTCACTGTCTGGGCTAAACGGGTTTGTGCCAGCATTTCGTCACCGCGAACGCTGATGTAATACTGCTTTACATCGACGATACGCCACTTGACGAACAGGTCCACCAGCACGTTCTTCTTTTCCGAAGTAATGAAACGTTCCGGTTCGACCGTATCCATAGTCATGATACGCGACTCAAAGTAGCGTACGTTCTGCACCAGCGGAATTTTGAAATACAGTCCTGGCGAAGTTTTTACGTCGACCACTTCACCCAGTTGGAATACGATCGCATGCTGACGCTGGTCGACGATAAACAGTGCTGAACTGGCAAGAAAGAACAGGGCGGCGATGGCACCCAATAGCGTTGAAGTATATTTTTTCATTTATCTTGTCTCCCGTTCACGGCCACGAAATGCTTCGCGCGTGCGAGCGGCGCTGTCGTGTCCCGCCTCCTGGGCAACCGGGGGCGTTTCCGGCATCTGAGCAGGCGACGGGGAAGGTCCGCTTGTTTGTATCAGCTTATCCAGCGGCAAATAGAGCAAGTTGTTGCCGCTTTTCTGATCGATCAGTATCTTGCTGGTGCTGGAGAGCACTTGCTGCATCATGTCCAGGTACAGACGGTCACGGGTTACGCCGGGCGCTTTGCTGTATTCGACGAGAATCTGTTTGAAACGGCTGGCATCACCCTCAGAGCTGACGATCACACGCTGTTTGTATCCTTCGGACTCTTCCAGCAGGCGCGCGGCATTACCCCTGGCCTTGGGAATAACGTCGTTGGCGTAGGCCTGGCCTTCATTTTTCTGCCGCTCTCTATCCTGGCCTGCTTTCACGGCGTCGTCGAAAGCCGCTTGCACTTGTTCCGGTGGTTGCGCATTCTGCATGGTTACTTTGCTGATGGCGACCCCTATCTTGTAGCGATCAAGAATTTCCTGCATTAATATGGTTGTTTGTGCTGCCACCTGTTCGCGTCCTTCATAAAGCACGAAGTCCATTTTGCTCTTGCCGATAACTTCACGAATCGCAGTTTCCGCCGCCTGCATCACGGCGCTTTCCGGCTCACGGTTGGTAAACAGAAAATCTTCGGGGTTCTTAAGGATATATTGCACCGCGAACTGAATGTCGATGATGTTTTCGTCATCGGTCAACATCAGTGATTCTTTCAGTACCTTGCTCCTCACATTATTGCGGTAGCCAATTTCCACCGTGCGTACCTGGCTTACGTTAACGGCTTCCATCACTTCGATCGGATATGGCAGGTGCCAGCGGAGTCCTGCCTGGGTAGTTTCGATATATTTACCGAAACGCAGCACCACGCCGCGCTGGCCTTCGTTAACAATATAAAATCCGCTGGATACCCACATCAGCAGAAGTAATCCAGCGAGCAGGCCAACGCCGCCGCTATATCGCCTGGGACTGCCGCCAGCTGGCCCTTCACCCCCGCCCGATCCTTCGCCACCGCCACCCTTGCGCTTAAAAAGGTTGTTGAGTTTCTTGTTAACGTTGCGCCACAACTCATCGAGATCAGGCGGGCCTGAGTTACCTTTTTTTCTTCCCCACTGCGGGTCGTTTAATCCCATGTTGGTTCCTAGTTTTCTGTTGAATATAGATACAGCCGTCAAATGGTCAAGTTGATTGCCGACTTAATAAGAAACGGCAGCGCATCCGCTGACTACATTTCCAACTTGGGGCTGCATCTTGCAGCGTTGCGAAGTACGTTGTTCAATTGCCTCGGCCAGCGCCAGCCTAATAAATTCAAGCCCTTCGCCAGTTCTCGCACTCAAACGAATTTGCATTATTCTACCACACTCATCGCGCCCGTAGCCCGCCGATCCCACCGATAAATTGGTCAGATCTATCTTGTTCAGTACCAAAATCTGCGGAATTGCATCGGCACCGATTTCCTTCAATACCTTGTTGACCTCCCTGATTTGCTCGTCCCGATTGGGGCTGCCAGCATCCACGACATGGAGCAGCATGTCAGCCTGCACCGTTTCTTCCAGCGTAGCACGGAATGCGGCAACCAATGTATGCGGCAACTCGCGAATGAAGCCTACCGTATCGGAAATTACTAATGGTCCGTAGTCGGGGATGAACAGCTTGCGCGTGGTGGCATCCAGAGTGGCAAACAACTGATCGGCAGCATAGGTATGGGCGCGAGTAAGGCCATTGAACAGGGTGGACTTGCCCGCATTGGTGTAGCCGACAATGGAAACGGACATCACGTCAGCGCGCTGCCGAGAACGGCGCTGCACCTCACGCTGGCACTGGAATTTGGCGAGTTTCTCCCTGAGTGATTTAACCCGCTTCCGCAGCAGTTGCCGGTCGGTTTCCAACTGGGTTTCGCCAGGACCACGCAAGCCAATCCCGCCCTTTTGTCGTTCCAGATGGGTCCAGCCACGCACCAGGCGAGTAGCGAGATGCTCAAGCTGCGCCAGTTCCACCTGTAGTTTGCCCTCGTGGCTCTTCGCGCGCTGGGCGAAGATATCCAGAATCAGGTTGGTACGATCCAGCACGCGACAGTGGAGGCGTTGTTCCAGGTTGCGTTGTTGGGCAGGAGCAAGATTATGATTGAAAATCACCAGCGAGGCGCCAGTCTGTTCTACTACGGCGGCAATCTCGTCCACCTTGCCGCTGCCGGCGTAATAAGCAGGGTCGGGGCGGGAGCGCCTGCCTTTGATTACCGCAGGGATTGTAAGCCCATCACTTGCGGCTAGTTGCTGCAATTCTTCCAGATTCTCTGCGTAGCAACCGCCGCCAAAATCAAGACTGACCAGTATGGCAGCATTAGTGTTGGCAGTGCTGCCAGCGGGGCGGTCAAGCATCAGGTACGACTGGGGCATCAAATGGAATGGTAACGGCTCTGGCGGGAACCACGGTGGATATTGCGTGCTTATATACCATCTGGGTGACGGTGTTTTTCAGTAGAACCACGTACTGATCAAACGAGTCAATGTGCCCTTGCAGCTTAATACCATTTACCAGATAAATCGATACCGGAATGTGCTCTTTCCGCAGAGCGTTCAGAAACGGGTCTTGTAACAATTGCCCTTTGGCGCTCATGGGTGACTCCCTGTTTTAATTATTCAAGCAATAACTCTACTTGATTTTAAGGAGTAAATCCATATTCCCGAACGGAAGATAAAACGGCAGTAGCTCCATAAATTCAAACCGGTTATTTTTCTATTCAAGATCGGCTTGAGCGAGTGAATTCGTGGAACAGGAGGGCAAGAAAAAGAGATGGGCGTTTGTCACTGCACCCGGTTCAGTCAGGGCCCTTCTGGATGGCCTGCCCAATAAAAATGCCCAGGCTGCAGACGCAGCCTGGGCATCGATTGATGAGGATCTCTTCCTGAATCCAGAAGGTCCTGCCTCAAACAAGTACGATAGTTTCTTCGCTAATCAGTCAAACGGCTTTGGCCTTGGAGTTTCATTAGTGGAAGGCGGCAGAATGGGCAGTTTGAAATCAGGCTGTTTGCCGGTCAGTGTCTTCAGAAAGGCCACGATTTTGGCGTTTTCTTCCTTGCTGAAGTCACGTCCCAACTGTATCCGACCCATGGTGTCCACGGCATCTTCCAGAGTTTCAGCGGCACCATCGTGAAAGTAGGGGTATGTCAGTTCCACATTGCGCAGGGTAGGCACCTTGAATACAAAACGGTCCGTTGCCTTGCCAGTAACGCCTATCCGACCCTCTTCCTTGCTGGCCGTCTTGTAGGGTTCACGAACACCCATCTTCTGAAACGAGGTGCCACCTACGGCCGTCCCATAATGACAGCTGGTACAGCCAGTGTCCTTGAATAGCTTGTAACCATCCAGTTCAGCCTGGCTGAGGGCTTTCTTGTCCCCCTTGAGCCATTTATCGAAGCGGGAATCAGGCGTTACCAGAGTTTCTTCGAAAGCGGCAATGGCGTCGGTCACCATACCAATGTTAACTTGATCCGATCCGAATACCTGCTTGAAGCGGGCACGATACTGCGGGATGGAGCGTAGCACGTCCACAGCCAGTTCGTGGGTGAAAGCCATCTCACCCGGGTTGGCAATGGGTCCGCCAGCTTGCTCCTTCAGATCCTTGGCGCGACCATCCCAGAACTGTGCCAGCATCATGCTGGAATTCAGCACCGTTGGCGCGTTGATGGGTCCCTGGTTCCATTTATGCCCAATAGAGGTCTTGATGTTATCAGTGCCGCCCATGCTCAAGTTGTGGCAGGAGTTGCAGGAAATAAAGCCGGATTTGGACAGGCGCGGGTCAAAAAAGAGCATCTTGCCCAATTCCACCATACCTGCATTTTTTGGCGCAGCAGCTTTAATCGGCTGGATAGGTTCAGCCGACGCAGTGGTTGAAGCGGCAACAGCTCCAATAGATAGCAGCGATACAATCAGTGTTCGCAATATCATCGGTATTCTCCTTAAAATGCGGCTGTAGTGGCGCAGCCGATTACGCCTGACGAAATATAAACCCTTTACAAGAATCTGACCATGATATTCGTACCATGCTAACCCGCATAAATCCGGCTTCCGAACAGATTCATTCACTCTGTTTGGCAGGTGCAGCCATGGCCGCAGGCTGCTCCTCATTATGACTATAGCCACTGTAACAGTTGCTGTCATGGAGATCGTGGTTGAGCAGGCGGGCTAATTCGGTCAAAGCTTGCTGATAGACGTGGCGCTTGAACTCGACTACCGATTCCAATTCCACCCAATACTGATTCCAGCGCCAAGCATCGAATTCGGGACGGGCGCTAGTGCGCAACGACACATCGCAGTCTCGCCCGACCAGACGCAATAGATACCAGATCTGCTTTTGTCCTCGGTAGTTTCCGCGCCATTCGCGTCTTACCCACTGATCCGGCACTTCATAGCGCAGCCAGTCGCGTGTACGGCCAATGATCTTGACATGGCGAGGATGCAAACCCACTTCTTCCGTCAATTCCCGGTACATCGCCTGCTCCGGACTCTCGCCCGGCTTGATGCCACCCTGAGGAAATTGCCAAGAGTCTTGCTTGATGCGTTTGCCCCAAAAGACCTCGTTTTTCGAGTTTAATAGAATAATGCCAACATTGGAGCGATATCCGTTACGGTCGATCATGTGATTCACCCGATGATTCGTCACAATACTGTGATTTTTCCACATTTTATCCCAGATTGAAAGCGGCCAGCAGATTAATAAATCATCTGCCCGCGTTGTTGTTTTTCATACGATCAGTCTCGACTTCGTTCTGAAAGGCGGGGTCAATATGGCGGTGCCATCTGAGACTTTCTTGTCAATCATGGGAGTCATTGCGGAATCCGACGATGACAGCGTCCAGCGCCAAACAAGACGCACTGCGGTCTTTCGCGGTAGAATCGCTTCCGTTTAATCGCCACATCGGAGCGGATATGCGCGCATCACAATTTTTTATTTCCACTCTCAAGGAAGCCCCAGCCGAAGCAGAGCTGATAAGTCACAAGCTGATGTTGCGGGCTGGACTCATCAAACGCCTTGGCAGCGGACTCTACACCTGGATGCCGCTGGGCCTGAGAGTGCTGCGCAAGGTCGAGAATATTGTGCGCGAGGAAATGGACAAAAGTGGTGCAGTGGAACTCCTCATGCCTGCGGTGCAGCCCGCCGAATTGTGGCAGGAGTCCGGACGCTGGGACGTATTTGGTCCGCAGATGCTGAAAATAAAGGACAGACACCAGCGCGATTTCTGTTTCGGCCCCACGCATGAAGAAGTCATAACCGACATCGTTCGGCGGGAGATCAAAAGCTATCGTCAGTTGCCGCTCAATCTTTATCAGATTCAAACCAAGTTCCGCGACGAGATCCGGCCCCGCTTTGGCGTGATGCGCGCGCGCGAATTCGTGATGAAAGACGCTTATTCGTTCCACGCCGATGTGGCCAGTCTGGAGCAGACTTACCGGGTAATGCACGACACTTATGGCCGGATATTCACGCGCTTGGGGTTGAGATTTCGTGCGGTGGCGGCGGATCCTGGAGCAATAGGCGGCAGCGGTTCGCATGAATTTCATGTGCTGGCGGACTCGGGTGAAGATGCCATCGCTTTCTGCCCGGATTCGGATTACGCCGCCAATCTTGAACTGGCCGAGGCGCTGGCGCCGACAAAGCCGCGCGCAGCGGCCGATGGGGTAATGCAAAAAATCGCAACACCGGGCAAAAAAACCTGTGAAGAGGTTGCGGCATTTTTGAGCATTCCGGTCGAGCAAGCGGTAAAGACCCTGGCAGTGATGGCAAATGATGAAATGTATTTGCTGTTGTTACGTGGCGACCATCATCTCAATGAGGTGAAAACCGGGAAGGTTCCTTTTCTTGCTGGGTTTCGGTTGGCAAACGAAGAGGAGATTCTCGCAAAAACCCGCTGCCGTCCCGGATATATAGGACCAGTCGGTTTGGGGCTGCCTGTTATTGCCGACAAGGCCGTCGCGGTGATGAGCAATTTCGTTTGTGGCGCGAATGAAGCGGACCATCATTTGACCAGCGTCAATTTTGGCCGTGACATGAAAGAGCCCGACCATATTTTCGATATTCGTAACGTGGTTACTGATGACCTTTCCCTCGACAACAAGGGAAAGCTGGAGATCTGCCGCGGCATCGAGGTTGGACATATTTTCCAACTGCGCACCAAATATTCGGAAGCGATGAAAGCCAATTACCTGGACGAGTCCGGCCAGACGCGAGTGATGGAAATGGGTTGTTACGGCATCGGGGTATCGCGTATCGTCGCGGCTGCCATTGAGCAGGACCACGATGTACATGGCATCATTTTTCCGGCCGCAATGGCGCCGTTCCAGATTGTCATTGTGCCCATCGGACTGAAGAAAAGTGTACAGGTGAAAACGGAAACGGAAAAATTGTATGAAGAGCTTTCCGCTGCGGGCATCGAAGTTCTGCTGGATGACCGTGACGAACGTCCCGGCATAATGTTTGCTGATATGGAGTTAATTGGCATTCCTCATCGCATCGTCATCGGCGAACGTGGCCTGAAAGAAGGCAATATCGAATACCAGGGGCGGCGTGACGCCAACTCTCAGATTATTCCCTTACAAAATGCAGTCAATTTTGTGAGATCAAGGATATGTGGAAGTTAGCCGGGATATCTTTACTGTTATTCCCCACTTTTGCGCAGGCTGGCGCCCAAATCTATGAGCCGCTTTCTGCCAGTGTAAAAGCAGTGATGCAACGCGCAGTGAGTGACCGGGCGGTTCCGCGCCTGGCATTTTCATCCGAAAGTGAAGGCAAAGCATGGCTCGCCAGCATGACCAAACGACTGGAAAAGCGTATACCCAGTCAAAAAGAGCGTGATGATTTTCTGACCACGGTTCATTACGAAGCTGTTCGTGCCGGACTGGACCCACAGTTGGTATTGAGTGTCATTCAGGTTGAAAGTGATTTCAAGAAATATGCCGTATCCACAGCTGGGGCGCGTGGCTATATGCAGGTAATGCCGTTCTGGGCAAGGGAGATTGGCATCAGCGATCACAACTTGTTTCATTTGCGTACCAATTTGCGCTACGGCTGCACCATCCTGCGGCATTATCTCGACATCGAAAACGGAAATTACTTCCGTGCACTTGGGCGCTACAACGGCAGCCTGGGACAAGCAGGTTATCCTGACCTGGTAATGAGTGCGTGGCACAGCACCTGGGCTTATCCGCCCACTACAGCAGAGGTGGCAACTGTTGGACAAGGCGGCTGACTTCTGACAAGACGGCACCAGGAAAGAAGCAATATATTGCCTCCAGTCAATACTCAACAGCCCAACGGGCCAACGGTTCCCAAGCTTACTTGTGCTTTAACTGGACCGGTCCCCCAGAGTTATTTCTCGGGGGATTCGCCGAATTCTCCTGCATGAAGTCCTCAAGGCTTTTCCGGGAAATTATCCCCACTTTGTAGGCTGCCGGCCTGCCGGCGGGATTGAACAAGTACGTGGTGGGCAGCATCGATACTGGGCCAACCTGTGCGACGATGCTTTTGTTGCCAAACACAATCGGGTAGGAGATTGCCAGGGAATCAACGAATTTCAACACGGTTCTTGGGTCCCTGTAATCCATTACGATACCGATCACCATTACGTCCTTGCGGCTTTCATAGAGTGACACCAGATCAGGGATTTCTTCCAGGCAGGGAGGGCACCAAGTAGCCCAGAAATTCACCAGTACCCACTTACCCCGATAGTCAGCAAGGGAGTGTATTTTTCCCGCAGTATCCTTGAAGGAGAAGCCCTGCGCCTGTGCGCCAGATGACAGCAAGGGCAACAGGCACAGCAAGAAAGTGACAGAGCGCCATATTATTTTCATTGAATCATCCCGATGGAGTCATAACAGCATTTTATGCTGCCACGCGTTATCTTGCCTTGGCGCATTGCGGGGCATCGCTACACTTGCGGGTGTGCCTGCTGCAACTTGCTGTGCAGTTTGTTGAGTGCACTGAGGTAGGCTTTGGCGGAGGCAACGACGATGTCAGTATCTGCTCCGTGGCCATTAACGATGCGCCCGGATTTTTGCAGTCGCACCGTGACCTCGCCCTGTGAGTCGGTGCCGCTGGTGATGTTGTTAACCGAATATAATTGCAAATCGGCGCCGCTGACCAGAATTTTCTCAATCGCTCGGAAAGTGGCGTCCACCGGCCCGCTGCCATCTGACTCGGCTCGCAATTCCTTGCCTCCTTCGGCGATCACTATCTTGGCATGAGGTGTCTCGCCAGTTTCGCTATGCGCGGTTAGAGACAATAGCTTGTATTGTTCCTGCAAGGTCATGGCTTCATCTGATACCAACGCGTATAAATCCTCGTCAAAAATATCGTGTTTCTTGTCAGCCAACTCCTTGAAACGCATGAACGTGGTGTTGAGCACCTCTTCCGACTCCAGCGCTATACCAAGCTCTGCCAAGCGGCTGCGAAAGGCATTGCGTCCGGAGTGTTTGCCCAGCAATAATTTGTTTGCACCCCAGCCAACATCTTCGGCACGCATGATCTCATAGGTTTCACGGTGCTTGAGCACGCCATCCTGATGTATGCCAGATTCATGCGCGAACGCGTTCGCGCCAACAATGGCCTTGTTGGGCTGCACCGGAAAGCCGGTAATGCCTGATACCAGCTTGCTTGCCGGCACGATATGGGTGGCATCTATGCGCGTGTCGCAAGGGAAAAAATCCTGACGGGTGCGCACCGCCATTACAATTTCTTCCAGCGCAGCATTGCCCGCGCGCTCACCCAGACCGTTGATGGTGCATTCCACCTGGCGCGCACCGTTCATTACCGCTGATAATGAATTGGCCACGGCCAGCCCTAGGTCATTGTGGCAATGTACCGAGAACACCACCTTGCCAGAATTGGGTATACGTTCGCGCAAGGTACGGACCAGGCTGCCGAACTGTTCCGGCATGGTATAGCCGACGGTGTCAGGAATATTGAGAGTAGTCGCCCCCGCTTCGATGACCGCCTCCAGCACCCGGCAGAGGAAAGTGACATCTGAACGGCCCGCATCCTCAGGAGAGAATTCCACATTGTCGGTGTACTGGCGCGCCCATTTCACCGCCTTTACCGCTTGCTCCACCACTTGTTCTGGAGACATGCGCAGCTTCTTCTCCATGTGTATCGGCGAAGTGGCGATAAAGGTATGGATGCGTCCCGAGCTGGCGCCTTTCAAGGCTTCGCCGGCACGCTTGATATCGGCTTCAGTGGCCCGGGCCAGACCGCACACGGTGCTGTCCTTGATGCAGTCGGCGACCGCCTTGACCGCCTCGAAATCGCCGTTGGAAGCTGCCGGGAAACCGGCTTCGATCACATCTACGCGCATGCGCTCCAGTTGCCGCGCAATACGCACCTTTTCCTCCTTGGTCATGGAAGCACCAGGACTCTGCTCGCCATCGCGTAATGTAGTATCAAAAATAATCAAATGGTCTTTCACAGCGTTCTCCGTTTCAGGGAAAATATTCTGATTGTAATACGGAATCCGGGGAACAGACCCCACCGGACAAATTTGGGAGATAAAGTATGTTAATTAGCGCGCAGGGCGCAGCAACTCTGCCAGGAATGGCAGGTTGCGCGGGGCGTAGAGCGAGGGAGTGCAATTAGTGTATTTCACGCGATCAAATATAAACAGTTTTTTCTGTTTGTGCAACGGGGGAAGTTTATCAGGCATTCGGCACTCTGCTAGTTCTCTTCTTTTTTGCCAGCCGCCACAACCACAAAACATAGCCCGACAGGACATATAGCACAAATAGGCAAAACAGCACGACCGGCGGGTGGCTTGGAATCACCACGAAAAAGAATAATGCCAGCAACAGTATGGTGATGAACGGCACGCTCTTGCGTAGATTAATCTCCTTGCCGCTGTAGTAAGGAAGATTGCTTACCATGGTAAGACCGGCAAATAACGTTACGCCCCATGCCAACCATCTGATGTCGGCCCCCTTGACTTGGAAATCCAGCATTACCCATATCAGCCCAGCAATCAATGCGGCGGCGGCCGGGCTGGGCAAGCCTTGGAAGAATCGCTTGTCCACTACTCCCAGGTTGGTATTGAAGCGCGCCAGACGTAATGCGGCACAAGCACAATAAATGAAGGCCGCAATCCAGCCTAATTTGCCCATGTCTTTCAAAGCCCACTCATATATTACCAACGCGGGAGCGGCTCCGAATGAAATCATGTCGGACAGGCTATCGTATTCCGCACCGAACTCGCTCTCGGTGTGTGTAAGGCGTGCTACCCGGCCATCCAATCCATCCAGCACCATGGCGATAAAAATCGATATGGCTGAATGTTCGAAATGCCCATTCATCGCCTGCACGATGGCATAAAATCCGGCGAATAGCGCGGCAGTGGTGAACAGGTTGGGCAGCAGATAAATGCCCCGGCGCCGTAATTTGGATTTAAGCATGAAGCGTGGCATCTGAGGATTACGCCTTATTTACACAATACACAAGAAGACCGGGGCATGGTAAACGGTTATGGCTGGATGGTAAACAGTAGGCAATGCGGGGGTGGCTCGAGTTACTGGGGAAATTCCGCGAGTACGGTCAGTGTCGCATAAACTTTGTCACCGATACTAACCTTGATCTTGGTATCGAGGGGAAGATAGGTATCCACCCGTGAACCGAAGCGGATGAAACCGAAACGCTGGCCGCGCATAAGATGGTCACCCGGTTTCACGTAGCATAGTATGCGCTTGGCAATCAATCCAGCGACTTGCACACAGGTTACGTCAACACCACCGGCGGTTTTTAGCCACAAGGCATTGCGTTCATTCTCCAGCGAAGCTTTGGGCAGATCGGCGTTGATGAACTTGCCGGGGAAATACCACTGCCCGTGCACTTCACCGTCCACTGGACTGCGATTGGAGTGGACATTGAACACGTTCATGAATACGCTCACCTTGATGGCTTCACGCTTGAGGTAGGGATCCTGCACATTTTCCACTGCGACAATTCTGCCGTCGGCAGGTGCGAGCACGGCATTGGCTTGTTGCGGAATCGCACGTGGCGGGTCACGGAAAAATTGCAGAACAAAAAGCGAGATCAGCCACAGCGGCAGCGCCCACAACCAGCCGGCAAAAATGTTGACCAGCACCGTGATAATGGTTGCTGCCGCAATAAAAGGCCAGCCTTCGCGTGCAATGAGGGGATGGGGGTAATTCATGAGGTAGGTGAATGGCGAGTAGTGAGCAATGGATGGCAGACCCTCTTATCATTGAGAGTTCCGGATTCTGCAAGCCACGTTTCACATATCACTTTCACTTTCCTCTAATTTTTTGTTTGATCGACCAGCTTGTTTTTCTTGATCCACGGCATCATGTCGCGCAGTTTTGCGCCGACCACTTCAATCTGATGCTCGGAGGCAAGGCGGCGACTGGCTTTGAGCATGGGCGCGCCTGCCTGATTTTCCAGGATGAATTCACGTGCATATTCGCCGGTCTGAATCTCACGCAGAATCTTGCGCATTTCGGCGCGGGTGGCATCGGTAACGATGCGCGGGCCACGCGAAACATCCCCATATTCGGCGTTATTGGAGACAGAGTAGCGCATATTGGCAATGCCGCCTTCATAAATTAAATCTACGATCAGTTTTACTTCGTGCAGGCATTCAAAATAAGCCATCTCCGGTGCGTAACCCGCTTCCACCAAAGTTTCAAAACCAGCCTGAATTAGAGCGGTAAGGCCCCCGCAAAGCACCACCTGTTCGCCGAACAAATCGGTTTCGGTTTCCTCGCGGAAGTTGGTTTCGATCACGCCACCACGAGTACCACCGTTAGCTGCGGCATAGGACAAAGCCAGGTCACGGGCCTTGCCAGACTTGTCCTGGTGTACGGCGATGAGCGATGGCACCCCGCCACCTTGCGTATAGGTTGAGCGTACCAAATGACCCGGACCTTTGGGGGCAATCATGATGACATCAAGATCAGCACGCGGTGTTACCTGGCCATAATGGATATTGAAGCCATGAGCAAATGCCAGAGTGCTACCCTTCTTGAGGTTGGGCTCGATCTCTGATTTGTAAACAGCGGCAATCTGCTCATCGGGTAACAGCAGCATCACGACGTCTGCACCTTTAACAGCCTCCGCAATCTCCTTGACGACAAGGCCGGCTTTCTTTGCCTTGCTCCAGGATGCACCATCCTTGCGTAGACCGACGACAATCTTCACGCCAGAGTCATTCAGATTATTGGCATGAGCGTGACCCTGCGAACCGTAACCTACGATGGCAACTTTCTTACCCTTGATGAGGGACAAATCAGCGTCTTTATCGTAATAAACTTTCATGGTTTTCCTTTCTGTTTTGGTTGGGAATAGGGGCTGGTCGGACAAATGAGGCATATGTTACCCCCACGCATGTCGGGGGCCGCTACGCTTTCAATATTCGCTCACCGCGACCAATGCCGGAAGCACCAGTACGTACTGTTTCCAGAATCGTACTGCGTTCTATAGTGTCGAGAAACGCATCAAGTTTGGAACCGGTACCAGTCAGCTCGATGGTATAAGACGTGTCGGTGACATCGATGATGCGCCCGCGGAAAATATCGACCATGCGCTTTATTTCTTCCCGATCCTTGTCGACGGCACGTACTTTTACCAGCATCAATTCGCGTTCGATGTGAACGCCATCGCTCAAATCGACCACTTTGACCACTTCGATCAATTTGTTCAGCTGTTTGGTGATCTGCTCGACTACATCGTCCGAATCGACGGTGACCAGGGTCATGCGTGACAAAGTGGGGTCTTCAGTGGGCGCTACTGTGAGCGATTCAATATTATAGCCGCGCGCCGAGAACAACCCGGCCACACGGGACAAGGCACCGGCTTCGTTTTCCATCAACAGGGAAATGATATGTCGCATTTTCCTTATACCAGAATCATTTCGGAGAGACCTTTGCCGCCAGGTATCATCGGGAATACGTTTTCGGTCTGGTCGGTAATAAAGTCCATGAATACCAGGCGATCTTTGAGTTTGAAAGCTTCTTTCAACGCGCCTTCAATGTCGCCCGGCTGTTCAATTTTCATGCCGACATGACCATAACTCTCGGCCAGTTTAACGAAATCAGGTAGTGCATTCATATAGGACTCGGCGTAGCGATTGCCATGGAAAAATTCCTGCCATTGCCGCACCATCCCCATATAACGGTTGTTAAGATTGATGATCTTGAGCGGCAGACCATATTGCTTGCAGGTAGACAATTCCTGGATACACATCTGGATACTGGCTTCGCCGGTGACGCAAGCCACCGACCCGCGCGGGTTGGCAAACTGCACACCCATTGCCGCTGGCAGACCGAAACCCATGGTTCCCAGGCCCCCGGAATTGATCCAGCGGCGCGGTTTGTCGAACTTGTAGAACTGTGCTGCCCACATCTGGTGCTGGCCCACGTCGGAGGTGATGAAAGCATTACCCTTGGTTACCTGGTAGAGCTTCTCGACCACCATTTGCGGTTTGATGATGGCGCTTGCCCGGTCGTATTTGAGACAGTCGCGTGCACGCCATAGATCAACTTGTGTCCACCATGCTTTAAGCGCGATCTGGTCAGGCTTTTCCTTGCGGGTCTTGAGCAGCTTGATGAGCTCGACCAGTACCTCGGAAACGCTGCCGACAATGGGCACATCCACCTTGACACGTTTGGAAATGGAAGAAGGATCAATATCGATATGTATGATCTTGCGCTCTTCGTTAGAAAAGTGCTTGGGGTTGCCGATCACGCGATCGTCGAAACGCGCGCCGATAGCGATTAGCACGTCACAATGCTGCATTGCCATATTGGCTTCGTAA
>JAPLQS010000052.1 GCA_026399575.1 Nitrosospira sp.
GATTTCGTCTATTGACACTTCCATCGCATTGACGCGGTGATCATCGGCGATAACCTGCTCGATCAGATCTATATTGCCGCTGGTAAGCGCTTCGACCGCATGTTCGATCTGCTCCTCCACCAATCCGCCCATTTGCAGCACACTTGAGCGCACCGCTTCCAGTTCGGCGTTAAACTGTTTGGATATGTGTTCGCTGATTGACATTGCGTGCCTTTTGGTTGGTCAGAAACAGAGAATGATACTCGCCGGTTGTGACAATTTTGTTGCTGCTCACATCAGATGGCAATCGTCCGGATGCTGGTGTCGATACCCGGCAGCACACGTTAGCGCCACGCCCAAAGGCATGCCATTGGTCATCTCAATGAAAGGCCTTGGCCAGCTTCAGTTTGCGCATCATCGAACGCTTTTTATGCTGATGACCTTGCATGCGGCACAGAATATCGTTTAGCGTTTCAACCGCCTGTAATATTGCCAGCACACAGGCTTCGGAACGGCCAAATGAGGATAATCCCAGTCGTGATAAACGGGTTTGCAGGGGACGCAAATCATGCTGGCGATGCGATGTAGTGCAGCAGGCTGCGCGCACTCTTGCGTTGCACGGGAAGAGTCCTCGCGATTGCTGTCAGACTGCTCGTTTCCAGGTCGATCAGGCTCCTTCGGATAGACTCGATCTCAGCCAACAAGGAGGCATATTCGCTCGTCTTGTTGGTTGCCCGGAATGGATGCGATGATTTGGCATTTCCCATGGAATGGGATGCCCCCCGCCATTTATTACGATCTGATTACTGTGCCAGTGATGCTTCCATCTTTATAGCAGGTTCGTATGGCTGTTACCTCAGCAAAGTTGCTCATTTGTCCTGGAATTGGCCTGGTGGCCTGTGCGCCTGGCAAAGCAAACCGATCACAACATCTCTCACAATGCTGGGGCCGCTAACCCCACAGCAGATAGCCAGCAAGCGGGCTGAAAAGAAAGCATACCAATCGCAATTTAATTGGCGGGAGTAGAATATATTTGTTATGGACAATTGAGGAAAGCGACGAAAACAAGCCGGACGTTATCCCCGGTTACGACGATAGCGGCAACGTCGTCGGCAGGGAAATCACTTGATGGTCAGCAAGTGAATGGAAAATCCGCACTCTGTGGAATATGCGGTGGCTGGCTGAATCCGCTGCCTGGCGAGGCGAAATATTACCCTGGAGCAGATTCAACAAGTTGGTCAGCGCCTGACCTGGTGGCGTGCTGCGCCCACTATATCTTCTTCATGAGCACCTTGGAGCGGCGCCGATAGTTGTACAGCCCCTGCTTGGCCTTGGGCAACTTCTCCACCCCGGTTTCCTCAAAACCGCGCTCGACAAACCAGTGCGCGGCACCGGTGGTAAGCACAAACAGTTTTTTGCTACCTTGAGTTTTGGCTTTGACCTCGATATGTTTGAGCAGGGTATCGCCGTAGCCCGCATTGCGGTAATCAGGATGCACCGCAAGACAGGCAAGCTCGCTCGCCTTTTCATCGGGAAAAGGATAGAGCGCGGCACAAGCGACGATCATGCGGTCATGCTCCAGTACGACAAAACGGTCGATTTCCATTTCCAGCAGCTCGCGATTGCGCCGTACCAGCACA
>JAPLQS010000034.1 GCA_026399575.1 Nitrosospira sp.
CTTTGCGCGTCGCCCGTCCGTGCTTCTCGAATCCGGTTATCGCCGCCAGTGTTATCTGTTTCATCGTCTTACCCCTTGTGATCAGAATTCTTTATCTGATTCCATGACGAACGAATCGTTCATGACTTATTCGGTGTTTCCTTAAACGTGACTGCAACAGAGGCATGTGATTGCACCAGGATCATACTGAAACTGCAATATGTCCGCCCTCGGGCATGACCTTACGCATATCCAGCATTTGTACCGCGCCACCCTGCCGCGCTTTCTGGTCATCAACCAGCTGTTTCAGTGTCACCGCGCCAAGGTGATCGAAAATGAGATCATTAAGCTTTATCCACAAATCATGAGTCAGGCATTTCCTGTCATCAAGGCAGTTTTCCTTGCCGCTGCATTGAGTCGAATCGATCGGCTCGTCAACGGCGAGGATAATTTCAGCAACTGTCATCTGCCCCATGTCCTTGGCAAGACAGTAACCCCCACCCGGACCGCGCACGCTGCCAACCAGCGCGCGCTGGCGCAGCTTGGCGAATAATTGCTCAAGATAAGATAGCGATATTTGCTGACGCTGGCTAATCCCGGCGAGCGTCACCGGCCCGGTGCCCTGCTGCATTGCGAGATCCAGCAATGCCGTCACTGCAAACCGTCCTTTGGTTGTGAGTCTCACGATGAACTCCTTATATTAATCAATTGGATGAATCTATTAAAGCAGGCTTAACGCAGTCAATAGATGACTAATTTTGTCAACTATAAGATAGTTGATAGATTCAGTCAACTATATTTCGGAAATCATGAGGAAAATCAGTCGACCAATCGCAGCAGCCGCTTGGTTCTATCGGCCCTGCATTCGGTGTGTTCCGGAGGGAATTGCTGTCGATCAGACGCAGGGAGTGGGCCTGACAACCAGGCGCAGCAACCTGCAAACACTGCGGTCAGCGGCGACGAAGTTGCATATGGGTTTTGATCAGTTCTATTGCCTGATGACGAAACTGGTTGCCTTCAATGTCTTTTACCCACATATGCAGCAAGCCAATGAAGAACAGGTGGGTGTCCATGGTTAACTGGGCCGGATCATGTGCAGCGTGTAACTGCCCTTGCACTTTTGCGCGCTCATAAACCAGCTGCAGCTTTCCTGCGATACCGGAACAATTCGACAATATCTGCTGCAAGACCGCAGCGAATTCGTCTACATATTCACATTTGATCATCATGATTTCGTAAATCTGCCGTGTTTCCATGCTGTCATTCAGCACTTGTATGGTACCGCACAGAAAATTTTCTATCCGGGTGAGCGGATCTTCGGAACCTTCAACCAGCAAAGTGTCATCCATGCGATCTATCAATGGCAGAAACACCTGTTCGCGCATGGCGTGGAACAGATCAATCTTGTTGTCGAAGTGCCAATAAACCGCTCCACGCGTAACCCCGGCCTGAGTGGCGATATGCTCCATGGTAGTTCGACTGACGCCGCGCACCAGGAATACCTCACGCGCTGCGTGAATGATACGTTGCCGGGTTAATTCGGCATCTTCTTTGGTTTTACGAACCATGATTACCGTGATTCCCTAGATTTTTATTTACATGCACTATTACTAGTAGATATAATTATTCAAATATACCATTGCTAGTAGATGTAATTTACATACATACAAGAATGTAGGCAAATTATTCTGTGTATCGAACAGGGAGTTGGAGATAGTGGCCTTCGGTTTTGATCAAAGCAACCACCATACTTCACCGGTCGACCATTTAATGAAAGTGGTCGCCATGCTGACTATTGGCGTTGCGTTAACTGCATGCGGCAGCAACGACCAGGCGTCCGGCCAGCCTCCTGCCGGGGCTGCCATGCCGGTAAACGTGATCGAAGCGCAGCCCACCAGCGTGCCGGTCAGCGCTGAAGCCGTTGCCCAAACCGAAGGCGCCAAGGAAGTCGAAATACGCCCCCGCGTGGGTGGCATTCTGCTCAAACGCTTGTATGAAGAAGGCGCTGCAGTGGCCGCAGGCCAGCCCATGTTCCTGATTGATCCGGTACCCTATCAAAATGCTCTGGCGCAGGCAAAAGCACAATTCGCCGAGCAAAAAGCCAGGATTGAACAAACCCGGCGTGAAGAAAATCGGCTGCAGGGATTGCTGGCCACGCAATCCATCAGTCAGCGCGAATACGACAATGCCGTCTCTGATAATGCGGTCGCCAATGCAGCCCTGCAACAGGCCGAAGTGCGTGTACGCGACGCCAAACTTAATCTCTCTTATGCAACCGTAACGGCGCCGGTTGCAGGAGTATCAGGCCATTTTCAATTTTCCGAGGGTGCACTGGTGTCAGCCAACACCAGCCTACTCACAACAATAGTGCAGCTATCACCAATCTGGGTGCGCTTCAGCTTTTCCGACAATGAATTGGCACGGTTCGGCGGGCATCTGACTGAACAGAACGTGCAGCACGTGACCTTGATATTGCCGGATGGCTCGGAATACCAACAAAAAGGGCAATTGAATTTTGCTGCCAGCCGGATTGACCCGTTGCTGGGTACGCAGCAACTGCGCGCAACCTTTGAGAATACTGATCAGCGCTTGCTGCCGGGGCAGTTTGTACGGGTGCGTGTAACCACAGGTGAGCGCAGCGGCGTTTTTGTCGTGCCACAAACCGCAGTAATGACGTCTGATCTGGGGCGATTCGTTTATGTGGTCAATGAAAAGAATGCAGCAACCGTCCGGCCAGTGGTGGCCGGCAATTGGCTAGGTACGAATTGGGTGATTCTCGAAGGGCTCAACGCGGGCGACAAAATAATTGTCAGCAATCTTATTAAACTTCGTCCGGGCGCAATCGTGTCGCCACAGGCATCGGAGGCAACGCCAATACCAGCGCCGAAAATAGTGCAGACACCAGAGGCAGTGTCAGCACCAACACCGCCGGTGGCACCGGTAGAAGTACCGGAGACAACACCGATGAAAGCACCGGAGGCTGCACAGGCACCAGAACCGAAAATGCCAGTGACGAAAGCGCCGGAGGTAGCGCCGATACAAACACCAGCACCGGCACTGACACCGTCCCAACCCATTACGAAAGCGCAGATTGCCAGAGATTATGAAGCTTATCAGAAGCGCCCAAAACGTAAATTTATCGGCGCCCATACACAAGAGCCGCGCTTTGCCAGCTATGTCAAAGACTGGCGGCTCAAAATAGAGCAGCTCGAGAATCTGAATTATCCCGAGACCGCTAAACGGGAGAAACTGTACGGAGCCGTGCAACTCACCGTTGGCGTCAAGTCTGATGGCAGCCTGGAATCGGTTGAAATCAATCGTTCCTCAGGAAACAAGATCCTGGATGAAGCAGCGATACGCATTGCGAAGCTCGCCGGACAGAATGGGTTTGCTCCTTTGCCGCCCGAGATCAGCCAGGATATAGACATCCTGCATATCACCCGTACTTGGGTATTTAAGGAACCACCGAGCAAATAATCATGCCGGTCGCAGATTGCACAATCGCCAGACACTGCTGAAATGATCGCTGATCATTGCGCGCAAGTTCAATTGATCAGCGCCGCCCTAGGTAAGCATAAGTGGGAAGTCGCATGACCAGATTTTTTATTACCCGGCCAATTTTTGCATCGGTCTTGTCAATGATCATCGTTCTGGCGGGTCTGGCCGCCGCGATGCAGTTGCCTATCGCGCAATATCCGCAAATTGCGCCCCCCACTGTGGTAATTACCGCCACTTTCCCTGGAGCCAGCGCAGAAACTCTGGCAAAAACCGTCGCCGCCCCCATTGAGGAGCAGTTAAGCGGCATCGAAGGCTTGCTCTATTTCGACTCCAGCGCGGACTCAAGTGGCACATTGACCATCACGGCCACGTTTGAAATTGGCACTGAGATCGATCGAGCCACTTTCAATGTGAGCAACCGTCTCAATATCGCGCTGCCGCGCTTGCCGGATGAAGTTCGCCGTACCGGTATCGTGGTGCAAAAGCGTTCCAATGATATTTTGCTGGTGGTGATGCTGACTTCCAAAGACTTCGGTGCGCAGGACTACTCCATGCGCATCTGGCTGCGCCCTGATCGCATGGCGCAACTGGGTGTCACCACCAGCGATATTGCGGCCGCCATCCGGACGCAGAATGCACAATATGCCGCCGGCAAGATAGGCCAGGAACCGGCACCGGCTGATCAGCAACTGGTTTATACCGTCACGGCCGAAGGCCGCCTGCTTGAACCCGAGCAATTCGGCAACATCATCCTGCGCGCCGAAGGCCCGCGCGGGGCGCTGTATCTCAAAGATGTGGCGCGGATTGAACTCGGTTCGCAAGACTACAACATACGCACCGCACTGAATGGCGAGCCGGGTGTCGGCATTCCCATTTACTTGCAGATCGGCGCGAATGCCCTGGACACTGCGCATGCCATCAAAATGAAAATGGAGGAATTGAAGCAACGGTTCCCGGAGGGGATCGATTATGAAATTCCCTATGACACCAGTGATTTCGTCAAAGCTTCGATCTGGGAAGTGGTCAAGACGCTGGGGGAAGCGATGCTCCTGGTGATCCTGGTGGTGTTTGTATTCCTGCAGAGCTGGCGTGCGACGTTGATCCCGATTATCGCAGTGCCTATTTCGCTCATCGGCACCTTTGCCGGTTTGTGGATGCTGGATTTTTCCATCAATACCCTGACACTTTTTGCCATGGTGCTGTCCATCGGCATTGTGGTGGATGATGCAATTGTCGTACTGGAAAACATAGAGCGGTTGATGGCGGAGGAAAAACTCTCTCCGGTCAACGCGGCAATCAAAGCCATGCAGCAGGTGTCGGGGGCGGTCGTCGCCATGACATTAGTGCTGGTTGCGGTATTTTTGCCGGTCGCCTTCCTGGGTGGCATCGCCGGTGAGCTATACCGCCAGTTTGCCGTAACAGTGGCCGTAGCCGGGGTCATTTCCGGGATAGTCGCGCTGACCCTGACCCCGGCCTTGTGCGCCCTGCTGCTGAAATCCGTCCATGGCAAGTCCCGCTTCTTCCAGCCTTTTAACCACGGATTTGAGCGTATCCGGAAATTTTATGTGGCCATGGTCAGCTTGACGCTACGTCACACCATTATTGGCGCGATAGCATTCGCCGTGGTTATTGGCGGCGTAGTTTATTTGATTAAAACCATCCCCGGCAGCTTTGTTCCGTCCGAAGATCAGGGCTATGTCATAACCGCAGTTATCATGCCTGATGGCGCAACATTGAGCCGTACCGTTAAAACCACCGACTCGATCCGCGCCACGATGGCAGAAGATCCCGCAGTAGCTTTTCAATTTGCAGTAAATGGATTTGATCTCTTTGGCGGCGGCAACAAAACCAGCGCAGCGACCATGTTTGTGCGCATGACCGATTGGTCTGAACGCACGGCGACCGCGGATGATATCGTCAAGAAGCTGTTTGGCATCGGTATGATGCAGCCGGATGGCCTGGCCATCGCATTTAATCCACCAGCAATCAACGGCTTAGGGAATGCGGGCGGCTTCGAAGTCTACGTGCAAAGCCAGACCGATTCCGATCCGCTGCGCTTGGCCAGCGTAGTCAATGACTTCATCGCCGCATTGAAGCAGGAGCCGCGCCTGGCTGGCATCAATACCTTTTTCCGCCCGACTGTGCCGCAATTATTTGTCGAAGTGGATGAAGCCAAGGCAATTTCACAAGGCGTCGCCGTCGCCGATATTTACGCCACCCTGCAAAGCACGATGGGCTCGCTCTACATCAATGATTTCAACCGCTCCGGACGCACTTACCGCGTGCAATTGCAGGCCGAAGCGGAATACCGCATGAAACCGGAGGATCTGGGCAGGGTTTATGTGCGCGCTCAATCTGGCGCGATGGTGCCTTTATCCGCCTTGAGTACAATAAGCAATATCGTGGGCGCGGACCAACTGGTTCGCTATAACGGCTTGCTGGCGGCAAAGATATTCGGTGGCGGCGCTAGCGGCGTGAGTTCGGGCGATGCCATTGCCATGGTGGAAAAGATCGCCGCGCAAAACTTGCCTGCAGGCTACCAGATTGCCTGGACTGGTCAGGCTTATCAGGAGAAGCGCACCGGTTCTGCTGCGATTTTCGCCTTCAGCTTTGCCATCATCATGGTGTTCCTGATTCTGGCCGCGCAGTTTGAGACCTGGGTATTGCCGTTAGCCGTCATCATGGCGGTACCATTTGCGATGGCTGGTGCATTGCTGGCAATCTTGCTGCGCGACATGCCCAACGATATCTACTTTCAGATTGGCCTGGTGACGCTGATCGGATTGGCGGCAAAGAACGCGATCCTGATTGTCGAATTTGCCAGCCAGAAAATGAAACAGGGTATGCCGGTTGCGCAGGCAGCAATCGAAGCGGCGCAACTGCGCTTCCGCCCGATCGTCATGACTTCGATGGCATTTGTTCTGGGGGTGGTGCCGCTGGTGATCGCCACCGGTGCAGGTGCGGCTGCGCGCCGTTCGATGGGCACCGGCGTCTTTGGCGGCATGCTGCTGGCTACATTCGTTGCCACCATATTCGTCCCGCTGTTCTTCGCCTGGTTCACACGCAAGCACGTACAACAACCTGCCGAAAAAGCAGCGGAGAAAACGGTATGAATCTGCGGCTGCGCATGTTGCTGCTGCCGCCGATTCTGCTGCTGGCATCCTGCGCCATGGGGCCTAATTATTCTCGCCCTGCCATCGACACGGCTGACAAGTTTCGCATGGCGCAAACGGAAGGCGAATCGATTGCCAACCTCCCCTGGTGGGAACTGCTGCATGACGAACAACTGCAACGGCTGATCAAGCAGGCGCTGGCAGAAAACAGGGATCTCAAGCAGGCGGTGGCAAGTGTGGAAGAATTTCAGGCGCGCATATCCATGGCGCGTTCGGATTTCTTCCCCGGAATCAACATGACTACCAATGCCCCCGCATTAGGTACTCTCGGCGGCTTCGTCGTACCGGGGTTTCCGACACCCTTCAGTTATTTCGGGCAAAGCAGTCTGAACTGGGAGATGGATATCTGGGGCCGGGTACGCCGCGCCAATGAGGCCGCCCGCGCCGATCTGCTGGCGCGCGAGGAGAATCGCCGGGCAGTGATCCTTACGCTGGTGAGCGGTGTGGCGCAAGCCTATTTTGATCTGCTGCAGCTTGATCTGCAGTTGGACATTGCGCGGCGCACCCTGCAATCATGGGAAGAAACAGTCGCGCTCGCCCAGCATCGCTTGCGCGGAGGCGTGATCTCCCGGCTCGATGCCGACCAGTTTGAGGCGGAGCGTGCCAACGTATCTGCCAGAGTGGCAGAACTGGAACGGCAGATGGTGCAGAAAGAGAACGAACTGAACGTATTGCTGGGAAAGAATCCGGCGCCGATTGCACGCGGCCGTCTGCTGACAGAGCAGACGATGCCGCCGGAAGTACCCGCCGGCCTTCCCTCCGATCTGCTGCAGCGCCGTCCGGATATCCTGCAGGCGGAACAGACCCTGGCCGCCGCCACCGCCAGAATTGGCATGACCAAGGCCGCACGCTTTCCCCGGATCACGCTTACCGGCATGCTGGGCGTTGCCAGCCCGAGACTGGCAAACCTGCTGACTTCCGGCAGCGAATTTGGCATGGGAGGGGTAGGACTGGCCGGTCCCTTACTGAATGCGCAGACCCTGGGTCATGAGCAGCGGGCGGTTGAGGCCCAGGCAAGGAAAGTATTGGCCCAATACGAGCAAACCATCCTGGTAGCATTCAAGGAAGTTGAAGATGCTCTGGTGGCAGTGCGCACGGCGCAGGACCAGCGCAAGGCACAGCAGGAGCAGGTCGACGCCCTGCGCTCAGCTTTGCAGATAGCTGATCTGCGCCACCAGGCGGGCATTACCAGCCAGGTGGAAGTACTCGTTGCCAAACGCAGCCTGTTCGCGGCCGAAACTGCTCTCACAGGTGCGCAGCGCCTGCATCTGGTGTCGGTCGTACAACTCTACAAAGCTCTGGGTGGCGGATGGTCGCCAGGGTAAAAGGTGCCCAGATATTGAGCATCCGAATGACTCCCCGACCATGACTTGAATCTGGGACTTGTAGATCAACAAGTTCATAACCAACCGTATTAATTCTCCCGCCAGCTCGACTCTGCCCGGCATCAATAGCCGCTCTGCCAAGGACTGGACATTACAGGCCGTTACATTCCGTTACATTTCCGCTACGATTCAAAGACTGAACCGTTACCCCTGACGCCTCATAGTAGCGCTCGTGAACCTTCCAAATGTTTCGACTCCAGGGAAACAAGCATGAACCATAGCGATAATCGGCCTGATCGGACCACACGAAAAAAAGAAACGTGAAAATCAGCTATTTCACCAATCTCTGTCTCCTTGCCCTCACGCTGCTACTCTGCCTGCTCGTGGGGCTTGCTGCCCAGGTACTAGGTACGCTGGACAATATCGCCGAGAGTGAACGCCATCGGCACAGATCTCTGCTGCTGGCAAATGAGTTATTCCAGAGCTCCGAAGATCTCACCCGCATGGCGCGCTCCTATGTGGTCACCGCTGATCCGATCTACGAACAGCACTTTTCTGAAATCCTCGATATCCGCAATGGCAAGCGTCCGCGCCCGCTGGATTACTCCGCTACTTATTGGCATCTTGCTGACGTAGACAAAGCTTCCGCCAGCGCACTGGGTACTGCCATCCCGCTGCAGGAACTGATGCAGCGGGAGGGTCTTAGTGAACGGGAACTCAGCCTGCTGCGGCAATCGCAGACGAATTCAGACACCTTGGTCAAGCTGGAAAGACAGGCTTTCGCTGCCATGAAAGGGTGGTACGACGATGGTCATGGCAATTTCACCGTACAGCGTGCGCCGGATCACAACTTTGCTATCAGCCTGTTGTTTGGCGAGCGCTATAAAGCCGAGAAAGCCAGAATCATGGCACCACTCAAGCAATTCATGCAGGAACTGGATAACCGCACACAAACCACATTGACCGACCTGCAGTCCCGGTTCCAACGGCAAATCCTGCTGATACTGGCTATACTTTGCCTTGCGCTGCTCGGCGTTGCGATTGCCGCTATCTACATGCGCCGCAATATCCTGCGGCCACTCGACTTTCTCAGCCGTCAGACGAGCAGCATCGCACAGGGCAGCTATACCGCTCGCTGCGATATCCCCAGCCACAATGAAATAGGCAGGCTCGGCGCCGACTTCAATATCATGGCAGAGGCCATTGAACGTGACATCAACACGCGTGAGCAGGCCAACGAACGGTCGCAGCAAAGTGAACTGCGCCTGAACGAAGCACAGCGTCTCGCTAAAATCGGCAGCTGGGACCTTGATTTGGTCAGTGGCAAGCTGCACTGGTCGAATGAGGTCTTCCGCATTTTTGAAATTGATCCGAGCCTGTTCAGCGGCCGCTACGAAGATTTTTTGAATGTGATCCATCCGGATGACAGAAATGCAGTGGATCAGGCTTACAACAACTCGCTGGCAACCCGTTTGCCCTATGAGATCACACATCGCCTGCGTCTACCTGACGGCCGCATCAAGTGGGCCAGCGAGCATTGCCAGACATCCTATGACAATCAAGGTAAAGCCCTGCGTTCCATCGGCACAGTGCAGGACATTACCGAGCGCAAGCAGGCGGAGCAGCGCATCGTGCAGATGGCAACCCACGACATGCTGACCGGACTGCCCAACCGGCATTTGCTGCAGGATCGTATCGCGCAGGCATTGGCCCATGACCGCCGCAGCCAGGAACAGGCGGCGGTACTGTTCATCGACCTGGACCATTTCAAGATCATCAACGACTCGCTGGGGCATGCGGTGGGCGATGCGCTGCTGCGGGAAGTGGCGGAAAGGCTCAATGCCACCGTGCGC
>JAPLQS010000086.1 GCA_026399575.1 Nitrosospira sp.
CCCTTCCTTTACATGCTTGACCGCCCGTTCCTTGAACTCGATCGTGTATTCCTGCTTCGGGATCTTTTGCATCGTCTTCCTCCAAAAAGTAACGTTAATTGTACGTCACCCTTGGAAGACTATTTATCGGGGGAAGCTCACCTTGCCTCGTTGAATTCACAACTTCCCGATATTTATGCCAATTTTAATGTGCCGGTTTTTAGCTAAAGTGGCGGAGCTAACGCAAGTGGAAGTCTTGACATCACGCATTTCGCCCAACCCATCATTCGAGAGGGACAGCCCAGAAGCGGGCTGCCCCTCAATTTAACGTTGGGCATCACGGAGACAATCACAATGACCGTTCCACTAGAAATTTGGGCAGTCTTAATTGCAGGTAGCTCGTTGGCTATTTCGGCCACGGTTGCGTACTTAACGCTCTTCCGGAAAGGTCATGTAAGAATGACGCAACCGACAACCGTTTATTTTGGGCCAAACGCAGGCAACGCCGATACCAGAAGTTTGGCGCCCAAGGTCTACCTTAGAACTCTGCTTTACAGCACATCAAAGCGCGGTAACGTCCTAAGTAGCTTGCACGTTCGGCTCACGCGTGGAGAAACCACCCAAACGTTCAATGTATGGGTTTATGGTGAAGAAAAACTAAAGAGAGGTAGCGGGTTGTACGTCGGAGAGCAGGGCGTCGTTCTGAACCACCATTTTCTTCCACCAAGTGATACAGCGTTCAAGTTCGTGCCCGGTAAATACAAGGTCGAGATGTTCGCCGCCCGCGTTGATCATCCGCAGCCACAGCTTCTCTGGTCAGAAATTCTTGAACTACCCCAGCCACTAGTTGAACAAATGGATAAAGAGCTTGCGGGCGGGGTGTACTTTGACTGGCAACCAAATTCGCGCAGCTACCATGCACATATGCGGTAGCGTTATGCCCAACTATGCCTTCCAGCGGACGCGCCAAAAGCGGCGCGCCGCTGAAGGCGAACGTTAATCGATTTCAATCTGTATGAACCAGTTACCAGATTTGCCAGAACCGGCGAACCATCAAATCAAGTGATCGAACCAAAAGTCTATCCTTTTGTTCTTTTCTGCAGCAAAAAATATATTACTTTTCGGCGGGTTTAGAGTTATCACTGATTGTTGGGGCGTGATCCACCCATTACGTGAATTGTCCACTGGGGAGATGCGGGAGGTTGATGGATTGCAGCTTGGACTTGGCCACGCTGCATCCGGGCTGTTAATTACGATTTTCAGTGCGGCAGTTTGGCAGCGAGCACGTCTACCTGTTCGATCTGCGGCGGTTGAGCGAGTAACTCGGCAGCATTAGCCATCAGTGCGGCTGCGATTGGGCCAGCCAACCTAACCGTAGTGCGAACCAGACCGGCGTGGTAGTTTCCTGATTCGCCAAGGTAAGGGCGCCTTCAAGAAAGCTGGCGACAACAGCTTCTTTTCCTGGTTTGGCTTCTAAACGTACCAACAGAGCAACTTTTACCATGGTGATTTCTCCTTTCTTAAATTGAACTACGAGAGGTAGACTTTAGTGAAGATATCGGTTTGTGCCAAGTGGCAAAATTGACAATTACAGTATAATTCCTGCCATGCGTATCTATATCCTCGCGCTCAATGAAGTTTTTGACACCGGTTTGTCCACCGTTCTTGACACCTTCAGTATCGCAAACGATCTGGCGAAATCTGCCGGAACTCCTTCGGTTCATTTCGAGGTAACTGTCGTTGGTGTCCGCCGCCGGGTGCACACCAGCCAGGGACTGTCGGTGCCGGTAGTATCGGCGGCACAGCTTGCGCGCCCGGACATTGTGCTAATTCCTGCGCTTGGAGCAAAAATGCCGGAGACATTGCAGGTGGCACTCGAACGGCGTGACGTGGCGGATGCAGGGGAACTAGTGCGGCAATGGGCCGATGGTGGCACTCTGGTAAGTGCCGCCTGCACCGGAACCTTTGTCCTTGCTAACACTTCGCTGCTCGACGGACAGAACGCCACTACCTCATGGTGGCTGGCCCCATTGTTCCGCGAGCGTTACCCCCGCGTTATACTGAAAGAATCTCGCATGGTCGTGGACTCATCCAGTTTTATTACTGCAGGGGCGGCACTGGCGCATATTGATCTGGCGCTTTGGTTGGTGAGGCGCAGCAGCCCGGCACTGGCAGCAATGACGGCGCGTTATCTTGTGATTGATCCACGCCCATCGCAGGCGATCTTCATGATTCCTGACCACCTCATACATACGGACCCGCTGGTCGAGCGATTTGAGCAGTGGGCACGACATCGTCTAACAGAGGGCTTCTCGCTTAATGCAGCAGCCAGCGCAACTGGTACCAGTGAGCGAACCCTCGCACGTCGCCTGAAGACCGTACTGGGCAAGACCCCACTTTCCTATTTTCAGGATCTTCGTGTCGAGCGCGCAGTACATTTGCTGCAAACAAGCAGTGACAGTGTTGATCTGATTGCCGCTCAGGTTGGCTATGCAAATGGGGCAACGTTGCGTACTCTGCTGCGTCGCAGGATTGGCCGTTCTGCGAGTGAGTTGCGTGCGGGCGTTTGACAGAAGAAGGCCGATAGTACGGTTTAGATGAATTGAGGCAGTCAGGGTAAATGAATAGACTCTATCCAGTGCCCAGATCTGTCTAAACCGGCGAGCCGGTTACAGTCTCCCCCCCCACTGACGAAAAATAAAATGTCGAAGAAAACCTTGTTAAGCTGGAGCAGCGGTAAGGACAGCGCGTGGGCGCTGCACCTCCTGCGGCAAGACCCCGCCATCGACCTTGTCGGCCTGTTTACCAGCATGAACCAGAAGTACGGCCGCGTATCCATGCACGCCACGCGGCTGGAAATGCTGCAACGCCAAGCCGCGAGCGTGGGCCTGCCGCTGCAGACGATCAGTCTGCCGGACCCCTGCAGCAACGAGCAGTACGCCGCCGTCATGCGCGACTTCGTCGCACAGGCCATCGCCGACGGAGTTCAATGCATGGCCTTCGGCGACCTGTATCTTGAGGATGTGCGCAAGTATCGGGAGAATCAATTGCAAGGGAGCGGGATCGACCCGCTCTTCCCGTTATGGGGAATGCCCGTCGCACAGGTTGTGGAGCAGATGCTCGCAGCCGGTCTGGAAACCTATATCTGCTGTGTCGATCTCAAGAAACTGCCGGCACATTTTGCCGGGTGCAAATGGTCCAGAGAACTGATTGCGGAGTTTCCGCCCGGCTGCGACCCTTGTGGCGAGAATGGCGAAATTCACACGGTGGTCGTGAACGGCCCGATGTTTTGCGAACCGATCCCGGTCAGTGTCGCCGCGACCATTGAACGGGACGGGTTTGCATACGCGGACATCATCCCGCTGAGTTGAGATGGCTGCCGCACATGACGAATTGGCCCTCAATTTGCCAGGGCGAACCGGCTGATTGATTTGCGACAAGCGGGGAGTCTGTCAGGTCTTTATTTGTAGGCTATTGCTGCGCTGCATGGGCCCACCAGATGCATTACTTCATAGCGCTTGAATCCGGCTTCCTGGCACCACTCCCAGAAATCGGCCCCGGTAAAATCAAAGGCGTCGCCAAACTCGATCAGCATATGCAGGGACATCATGAGTCCGAAGGCATTGGTGCGCCGCGCGTCATCGATGATATTTTCGATCACGACAAATACCCCGTTTTCCGGCAGCGCTTCGTACGCCAGGCGGATGAGGTGCTTCTTCTTCTCCAGATTCCAGTCGTGCAGAATATTTCCCATGGTAATGATGTCCGCCTTTGGCAGGGCGTCCTTGAGAAAGTCTCCCGATACCACATTGATGCGATCAGACAGGCCCGCTTTTGCGATCCATCTTCTGACTATTGTCTCGACGACCGGCAAATCGAAGGTTGTGCATTGCATGTGCGCGTGCTGCCCGGCCACAATGCTTGAAAGCAGCCCGGTGGCGCCGCCCACGTCACACAGCGATTTGTGCTTTGAAAAATCGAATTTTTGTGCGAATGCCTGGAAATTGCCGACAGAAATCCCCCGCATGGCACCCATAAACTGCTCAAGCCGGGGCAAGTCTTCGTAGAGCACCTCGAACATGGGTTTCTGGCTGTGCTTGATCTCATTCTGGGGCTTGCCCGTTTTGAGTGCCGGCCCCAGGTCATTCCAGAACCGGTACAAGCGGTCATTGGCCATTTCAAGAATGCCGCCGATATAAGAAGGTTTGCTTTTGTCGAGAAACAGACCGGTTTCCTCGGTATTGGAATAGAGTGCCGTCGGGCCATCCCCGTCGCGGTTCAGAAAGCCCAGCGCCACCAGCGTATCAAAGAAATCCCAGATTCCGCGCGGGTGGAGTTCGAGTATCTTGCCCAGGGTTTCGCCGGTCATGAACTGGTCCCCGAGCTTGGTGAAAAGCTCCAGCTCAACCGCCGTAAGAAGAACCTTGGATTCCCAGAAACCAAAGCCTGTATCAAAAATGCGGGATGGATTCACTGCGTTGGTCATGATTTTTCCTTATTCATCGTTGCGATAGTTCGTCCTGCACCAGACACAATGTAACAGCGGCCGCGCGATAAAATCAACCGGGATGCGGGCGAGCTTTTGCCGGGACGCCTAACGCGGCTTGCGCGGCGCGTTGGCGAACAGGCGGTCGTAGAGAAAATCAGGGAGCAATCTCAGCACCCGCGCGACGATGGCCATTTGCCACGGAATCACGGTGTACAGTTTTTTGCGCTCGATGATGCGGACGATTTTCTCGGCCATGGCTTCCGCCGACAGGATGAAAGGCATGTAGAAGGGATTGTTTGCCGTCATCGGCGTGGTGATGTAACCGGGGCAAATGGTGATGACGGACACGCCGCTGCCGTGCATTTCCACCCGCAAACTTTCCAGATAGGCGATGGCGGCTGCCTTGGAAGCGGAGTAAGCGCCCCCACCGGGAAGGCCGCGATAGCCCGCGACGCTGGCGATCCCGACCAGGCTGCCGCGCCCGGCGGTGTGCATGGCGCTGATGAACGGCTGGAAGATGTTGAGCATGCCGTTGACGTTGGTGGCGAGGATGTCCGCGAAAACCTCGCTGTCTTCGGCGTATTCGGTAAGCGTGCCGCGACTGATACCGGCGTTGGCGATGACGATATCCGGGTGGCCGTGATGCTGGATGAAATCCTGCGCCACGGCCTGCATGGCAACAGCATCACGCACGTCGGCAACGTAAACGGCTGCGTCGGGAATTTCCTGCGCGAGTTCCTGCAACAGCTCCCTGCGCCGTGCAATCAATCCCAGGATCGCGCCCTGTTTTGCATAATGCAGCGCCAGGGCTCTGCCCAGGCCGCTGGAGGCGCCGCTGATCAGGACTGTTAGCGGCATTTTGGCAGTATCAGGCGATTGGCTGGCATGGCGGGATCAACACCATGCTATTTCTTCGCCCTCTCCTTGCGCACTTTCACGATCAGTTCTTCCAGTGTCCGGATGGTGTCTTGCGGCGTGCCGCCCATCTTGCCGCTGGTCAGATACCTGCCATCCACCACCAATGCGGGGACACCGGAGAGGTTGTAATCCTTGGACATCTGCGTGGAGCGGGTTGCCTGGCTCTGCACCGAGAAGGAGTTGTAGGCGTCGACGAACTTCTGCCGTTCCATCCCCTGTTTTTCCATCCAGTCGAACAGGACGTCTTCCTTGCTCAGGTCGATCTTGTCGAGATGAATGGCGTCGTAGACTTTGTCGTGCAGCTTGTCCCTCACGCCCAGGGCGTCCAGCGCATAGAAGGTTTTGGTGCCGGCAATCCAGTTGGTGCGGAACACCGCCGGAACATAACGGAAGCTCACGTCCTTCGGCATCTTTTTCTGCCAGGCCTTGATGAGCGGATGCAGGTCGTAGCAGTGCGGACAGCCATACCAGAAAAATTCGAGCACCTCGATGTTCCTGCCGCTTTCCGTCGGCCGGGGTTCCGGCAGGACTGTGTAGTCACGTCCTTCAACGATCTGGGCACGGGCAGCGGAAACAGCGGCCAGCCCCAGGCCGGCAGATAACAGCAGGATCGTAAGAAAACGCATCGGCTTCATTTTTTTCCTCGCGATAAGAGTTGAAGACGGATTACTGCGCCCCTTCGTGCGCTTTGACCAGGCTGCTCTGAATGCCATTTTGTTGCAGAGAAGCACGCACCCGGCTGATTTCGGCGGTGTCTGCAACAGGCCCTACACGCACCCTGTGCCAGATGCCCTTATCCGCCAGATCGACAGCCTGGACCGACGCTTCCACCCCCATCATCGCGAGTTTCGCTTTCAGGTTCTCCGCATCCTCGGCACTCTGGAACGATCCCGCCTGAATAAAATAGCTGTCCTTGGACGAAGGCTGTGGCGCCACCTGCTGCAGCTGCTGCTCGGTGACCGGTTCCTCGGCGCCCGGCAGGATTTTGTAAAACTCGAAGCGCGGCTTGCCATCCTCGGTCTGGGCCGATTTATCATCTTTGCCGGCTGCCGGCCCACCCTTCGGTACCAGACTCAGATCGCTTTTCACCACGCTGTCGGCGGGCTTGTCCTGGGCAATGAACGGGCTGGGTGTCTGGCTGATGTACATCCAGATGGCCATGGCGCTGATCAGCCCCAATGCATAACCGATAAACAACCCCAGCATCAGAGAGCCGCCACTCTTGCCGGAGGCTTTGGAATTGGACTGAGCTTTGTAATCCCGACTCATGAAAATCCTTTATGGAGTTTGTCTGCCTGCTTACATCTTGTCGGGCGCGCTCACGCCCAACAGCGTCAGTCCGTTCACCAGCACTTGCCGTATTGCCGCAATCAGCGCCAGGCGCGCAAGCCGCAATGGCACTTCCGGCACGAGGAAGCGGGTTGCATTATAGTAACTGTGGAATTCGGCCGCCAGTTCCCGCAGATAGAACGCGATCAGGTGAGGGGAAAGTTCTTTCGCTGCCGCATCCAGTGTCTCGGGGTAATCGATCAACCGCTGCAGCAGCGCGAGTTCCGCCGGACTGGTGAGCAGACTGGTATCGGCCGTGGCCAGCGGCGCCGGGTCTTCGCCCCACTGCTCCAGCACGCTGCAGACGCGCGCGTGGGCGTATTGCACGTAATACACCGGGTTTTCGTTGCTCTGCGATTTGGCCAGGTCCAGATCGAAATCCAGGTGCTGGTCGCTCTTGCGCAGCACATAAAAGAATCGCGCCGCATCGTTGCCCACTTCCTGGCGCAACTCCCGCAGGGTGACAAATGCGCCCGAGCGCGTAGACATGGAAGCTTTCTTGCCATCGCGGTAGAGCACCGCAAACTGTACCAGGGCAATTTCGAGTTTCGCCGGGTCCAGTGCCAATGCCTGCAACGCGCCTTTCACGCGCGGAATATATCCGTGGTGGTCAGCACCCCACACATCGATGACGCGCTCGAAGCCGCGCTCGAATTTGTTGAGGTGATAGGCGATGTCGGAAGCAAAATAAGTGAACTCGCCGTTCTCGCGCCGCACCACGCGGTCTTTTTCGTCGCCGAAATCGGACGAGCGGAACCACATGGCGCCGTCCTGCTGATACAGATAATTTTTCTGTTCGAGCAACTGCACCACGTGCGCCACCCGGCCACCGTCGAACAACGACTGTTCCGAAAACCAGGTATCGAACACCACGCCGAATTCCATCAGGTCGTTGCGACAGTCACCCAGTTGCTCGGTGAGGACGAAATTGTGAATATAGGCATAATCCTGCCCCAGCAGCTTCTTGGCGTTGGCGATCAGGCTGTCAAGCTGTGCCTCGCCAGCGCCATCGGCCTCCGCCGGTGGCAGATCCGCAAACAGCAGATCGGGTTGGTGCAGGTAGCGGTTGCCGTGCGCTTTGTGGATCAGCCGCGCCATGTCGCGCACATACTCGCCTTGATAAGCATTGCCGGGAAAGGCGATGACGGCACCGTTCAGCTCCAGATAGCGCAGCCAGGTGGAGAGCGCCAGAATATCCATCTGCCGTCCCGCGTCGTTGATATAGTATTCGCGCTCGACGGTAAAACTGGCGGCGGCCAGCACATTGGCCAGGCTCGCGCCAAATGCTGCACCACGGCCATGACCGACATGCAGCGGTCCGGTGGGATTGGCCGAAACAAATTCCACCTGAATTTTCTTGCCCGCACCGCTGTCGCTGTGGCCGAATTTGCTGCCACTCTCCAGTGCATGGCGTGGAAACTGTTGCTTGGCGGAAGTCTTGAGAAACAGATTGATGAAGCCCGCGCCCGCGATCTCGATTTTTTCCAGATGGGGTGAGGCAGGCATCGCCTTGATCAACGAGGCAGCGACATCGCGCGGACTCTGGCGCAATGGTTTGGCCAATTGCATTGCCAGATTGCAGGAATAATCGCCATGACTGGCTTGCTTGGGGCGCGCGAATTCGATGCTCACACCCTGCTCTGCCGGTGCGACTGCACGCAAAGCATGTTGCAGGATTTCGCTTAAATGGGATTTGAAATTGGGCTGGGCTGGCCGGGTCATGGTTATGTCATGGCAGCAGATTGTTTATACAGCCGCTATTATAGCGGGGTTGGGATAAGTTACGCTCGCCAGTTTCGTCGGCGCAATCACCACAACAAATTACAGCAAAGCACAAAATGAAATTAACAAAAGATGTGGTCGTGATCGGTGCCGGGGCCGCGGGCATGATGTGCGCGCTGGAAGCAGGCAAGCGCGGCCGTGCGGTGCTGCTGCTGGATCATGCAAACCGGCTCGCGGAAAAAATTCGCATTTCCGGCGGCGGACACTGCAATTTCACCAATCGCCATGCCGGGCCGGAAAATTTCCTGTCGCACAATCCGCATTTCTGCCGTTCTGCACTGGCACGCTTCACCCCGCAGAACTTTATCGCGCTGGTGGAAAAGCATGGCATCCGCTATCACGAAAAGAAATTGGGGCAACTGTTTTGCGATGACAGTTCGCAGCAGATCATCGACCTGCTGCGACAGGAGTGTGCGGCGGCAGGCGTGGAATGGCAAATGCCGTGCCGGGTGCAGAGCATCAATCCTGCCAGGCCAGATGCTGATAGCAGCGGCGGATTTGTGCTGGAAACCGACCGTGGCAGCGTGACGACCGAATCATTGGTGGTCGCAACTGGCGGCCTGTCCATTCCGCAAATCGGCGCCAGTCCTTTCGGTTATCGTGTTGCCGAGCAGTTCGGCATTGCGGTAACACCCTTGCGCCCGGCACTGGTGCCGCTGACTTTTGCGCCGGAGCAACTGGCTTGTTTTGCCGATCTGCCGGGAGTGGCGCTGGACGCCGCGGTCTCCTGTAACGGTAGGCATTTCCGTGAAAATCTATTGATCACGCATCGCGGCCTGAGCGGCCCGGCGATATTGCAGATTTCCTCCTACTGGCAGCCCGGCGAGGCCATCCACATCAACCTGTTGCCGGATCTCGACGCGGCCGCATTGCTGCTCGCTCACCGGCATAGCGCCAGCCTGCTGCCCAATCTGCTCGCGCAATATCTGCCCAGACGCTTCGCCCAGGTCTGGAGCGAGACCATCGCAGCAGTGCAGCCACTCAGGCCGCTGCAGCACTACAGTGAGCGCGAACTGCAGCAGATTGCGGCGCAACTGCACGACTGGCAGGTTACGCCCAGCGGCACCGTGGGCTACAAAAAAGCGGAAGTGACGCTGGGCGGAGTGGATACGCGTGAGCTGTCATCCAAGACCATGCAGGCAAACAAAGTGCCCGGACTCTATTTCATCGGCGAGGTGGTCGATGTGACCGGACACCTCGGTGGATTCAATTTCCAGTGGGCGTGGGCGTCAGGCTATGCAGCCGGGCAGTTTGTGTAGCTCCAGCTCGCAACAGAACTAGCGTCCGCGGCCGCCAGAGCGGTGCAGCGCAGGTCCGTTGCCGGTAGCTGAGCGTAAAAATCCCGTCGGCCGCTTGCCTGCCGGCTTGGCGCTAGTGCGCCCGCTGGGCTGGCTGCGTGAGGATGACCCGCCGCGCGGCCCGCCGCTGCGCCCATTGATTATCGGTTCGGCCTTGATGCGCGGGTCGGGTTCAAAACCGGCGATAATCTTGCTGGGCAAGTCGCGTTTGATCAGCCGCTCAATGTCGCTCAGCAGCTTGCGTTCATCCACGCACACCAGCGACACCGCGTCGCCTTCCGCTCCGGCACGGCCAGTGCGGCCGATGCGATGTACATAATCCTCCGCTACATTGGGCAGCTCGAAGTTGACTACATGCGGCAGCTCGCTGATGTCGATGCCGCGTGCGGCAATATCCGTTGCCACCAGCACTGGCAGGGTGCCGGTCTTGAATTCCGCCAGCGCCCGGGTGCGTGCCGCCTGACTCTTGTTGCCGTGGATGGCGAGCGCTGGAATGCCGCTTGCGACCAGATATTCAGCCAGCTTGTTGGCGCCGTGCTTGGTGCGGGTGAACACCAGCACCTGTTGCCAGCGGTGCTGTTTGATCAGATGCGCAAGCAGGTCGCGCTTGCGTTCGCGATCGACCGGGTGCACCACGTGCGTCACCTTGTCGGCAGTCGCGTTGCGGCGCGCCACTTCGATCATCACCGGCTTGTTGAGCAGATTGTCCGCCAGTATCTGGATCTCGTCGGACAGGGTGGCGGAAAACAGCAGGTTCTGCCGCTGCCTGGGCAGCAGCGCGAGTATCTTCCGGATGTCGCGAATGAAGCCCATGTCGAGCATGCGGTCGGCTTCGTCCAGCACGAGAATTTCAACGTGCGACAGGTCGAGGGTTTTTTGCTGCACGTGATCCAGCAGACGCCCCGGCGTGGCGACCAGAATATCCACCCGGCTTTTCAGGCGGGTGATCTGCGGATTGATGTTGACCCCGCCGATCATGATCATCGAGCTCAGCTTCAGGTATTTGCCGTAATCGCGCACGCTCTCTTCCACCTGTGCCGCGAGTTCGCGGGTGGGGACGAGAATCAGCGCGCGTATTGGCGGGCGTCCGCTGGATGGCCCCTTGACGCTCTTGTCGGAAAGGCGGTGCAGAATGGGCAGGGTAAAGCCGGCGGTCTTGCCGGTGCCGGTTTGCGCGCCGGCCAGCAGGTCGCCGCCGGCCAGTACTGCAGGAATCGCCTGCAGCTGGATCGGGGTGGGAATGGTGTAGCCACGTTCAGTGACAGCACGAATGATTTCATCGGACAAGCCGAAATTTGCAAAAGACATAAAACTCCAAGGGGGTGGCATCGGCCTGTCGTCCCGGTTACGGAACGCCAGTCTTAGGCAGATGAATGAAGGATGCCTCTATGAATCCGGATATTGCTAAAACTTCGGATTGATCCAGGCAGCCTAAAGAGAAACAGGATGGGCGGCGCGAAGACGTGGAGCTAACACCGCAGGTGGGGATTATAACAGATTGCGTACTATTCCGCTGTCCTTAGGAACCGCCGAACAAGTTCCACGCGGGCGCGACGGCGGCTTTGCAGGATGGGATGCACGAAAGGCAAGGACGCGAATGGCCATTCCCTTCGCTACGAGCCTGACACCGCAGGCCGCCTGCAAAGCCCCGTCCCGTAGGGTTGCGGCAAAATCTGGCGCTCGCTGCGTTGCGCTCCTTGGCCTCGTAGGCCGCTACGACCTGCGGCGCGCGCCTTGCGATCATCCCGATTTTGACAGCAACGCGCTCCACGGAGGACTTGTTCGGCGGCTCCTATAGCACATAGCGCGCCAGATCCTCGCTCTGGGACAGGTCCTTGAGCCGCACATCCACGTAAGCGGCATCAATCGCGACGGTATCGCCGCGATGTTTTGCCGCGTCGAATGAAACATCTTCCAGCAGTTTTTCCATCACGGTATGGAGCCGTCTTGCGCCGATATTCTCGGTTTTTTCGTTGACTGCAAAAGCAATCTCCGCCAGGCGCTTGATCGCATCGGGCGCGAACTCCAGCTTGACCCCTTCGGTTTCGAGCAGCGCTTCATATTGGCGCGTCAGACAGGCATCGGTGTTGGTGAGGATCTGGATGAAATCGTCGGCGCTGAGGCTGGCCAGTTCGACACGGATCGGAAAGCGCCCCTGCAGTTCCGGAATCAGATCGGAAGGCTTGGCCAGATGGAATGCGCCACTGGCGATGAACAGGATGTGATCGGTCTTGATCATGCCGTACTTGGTGGAAACGGTGGTGCCTTCCACCAGTGGCAGCAAGTCGCGTTGCACACCCTGACGCGACACATCCGCACCGGAAGTTTCGGAGCGGCTGGTAATCTTGTCGATCTCGTCCAGGAACACGATGCCGTTCTGCTCGACATTTTGCACCGCGCGCAGCTTCAGCTCTTCGTCATTGACCAGCTTGGAAGCCTCTTCATCAGTGATGAGTTTCAGCGCCTCGCGGATTTTCAGCTTGCGGGTTTTCTTTCTTTCTGCGCCCATGTTCTGGAACATGCCCTGAATCTGGGTGGTGAGTTCCTCCATCCCCGGCGGGGCGAAGATCTCCATGTGGGCAGCATGCGCCGCCGCCAGCTCGATTTCTATTTCCTTGTCGTCGAGTTCGCCTTCGCGCAATTTCTTGCGAAATTTCTGCCGGGTGGCATTGTCGCGCTCCCCGGCTTCCGTGGCTAAACCCAACTCGCGCGCAGGCGGCAGCAGCACATCGAGGATGCGCTCTTCCGCCTGATCCTCGGCGCGGGTACGCATCTTGGCGGTCTCCTGCTCGCGCGCTTGCTTGATGGCGGATTCCACCAGATCACGGATGATCGAATCCACATCGCGGCCGACATAACCCACTTCGGTGAACTTGGTCGCCTCCACCTTGATGAACGGCGCGTCGGCGAGCCTTGCCAGACGGCGCGCAATCTCGGTCTTGCCAACACCGGTAGGGCCGATCATCAGGATATTCTTCGGCGTGATCTCCTGCCGCAGCGGGTCCGCTACCTGCTGCCTGCGCCAGCGGTTCCTGAGTGCAATGGCCACGGCGCGCTTGGCAGCGTCCTGACCGATGATGTGCTTGTCCAGTTCCTGGACGATTTCTTGTGGGGTCATTTGAGATATGGTGTGGGGGATGGTGACGTGCTACTCCAGAACCTCGATGATGTGATTCTGGTTGGTGTAGATGCACAAGTCGCCCGCAATAGTGAGCGCATTCTTGACGATTTCCAGTGGCGTCTGGCTGGTATTTTCCAGCAGCGCACGCGCGGCGGAATGGGCATAAGGACCGCCGCTGCCGATGGCGGCCAGTCCCAATTCGGGCTCAATCACGTCGCCTGAACCGGTGATGATGAGCGTGGTTTCGCGGTCGGCCACGATCAGCATCGCTTCCAGCCGCCGCAAAATACGGTCGGTACGCCAATCCTTGGCCAACTCCACTGCCGAGCGCATCAGATGTCCCTGGTGCTTTTCCAGTTTGCCTTCAAAGCGCTCGAACAAAGTGAAGGCATCGGCAGTACCTCCGGCAAATCCGGCAAGAATTTTTTCATGGTACAGCCGGCGCACCTTGCGCGCGCTGGCCTTGGCGACAATCGCACCCAGAGTCACCTGGCCGTCGCCGCCCAGTGCGACTGTTGTACCGCGTCGCGCGGAAAGTATGGTGGTGCCGCGATGTTGCTGCATAGGATTAGTTCGGGATCGTTGGGGAGCGGGAATTATAACGCTGATTCGTGGGAAAAGCGTGTTTCAGCTCTTCTTCTTCGCGCGCGGATGCGCCGCGTCGTATACCTTCGCCAAATGCTGAAAATCGAGATGGGTATAAACCTGGGTAGTGCTGATGCTGGCATGCCCCAGCATTTCCTGCACCGCGCGTAAATCACCGCTGGATTGCAGCAAATGCGAAGCAAATGAGTGCCGCAGCATGTGCGGGTGAACATTGGCGCTGATGCCTTGCTGCAATGCGCGGATTTTCAGCTGTTGACTGATCGAGCGCGGACTGATGCGGTTGCCGTGCCGGGACAGGAACAGCGCGGTTTCTCCGGGCTTGAGCAGGGTTGCGCGCGGTTTCATCCATGCCGTCAAAGCGAGTGTTGCCTGGCTGCCCACCGGTACTACCCTGGTTCTGCCGCCCTTGCCGATGACACGTACGGTACCGTCAGAGAGACTCAGGTTCTCGGGTTGCAGGCTGGCAAGTTCGGCCAGCCGCAGCCCTGAAGAATAGAATAGCTCGAACATCGCCTTGTCGCGCAGTGCCATCAGGTCATCGCCGGGAAAGTCCAGCAGCCTTGCCGCTTCGTCGGGTGAAAGCGCATGCGGCAGGGTTCTGGGCGTTTTCGGCGCGCGCAGTCCGGCGCAAGGATTACTGCTGTAACCGTGATTGCGCGCCAGATAATTATATAGGCCGCGCCATGCCGAAAGCATACGCGCCAGACTTCTGCCAGAAAGTCCTTTAGCGTGCAGCCGGGCGACAAAACGGCGGATGTGATGAATTTGCAACTGGTCGAGCGGTATTGCTTCTGCCAGCTGCAGCAGAGCGGCAATGTCACGCGCGTAGCTCGCACAGGTAAGCGGCGACAAGCGCCGTTCATTGGCAAGGTGAGCCAGATAGGCGGTAGCAGCCGGGTTAGCGTGCGCTGCCAGGTTCACCCTCTATTCCCTTCAGCTTGTGCTATCCGCTGCCATCAACCCATGCGGGCGATGGCGGTACCCACAAAATCGCCCAGCCGCTTCAGGTGGAGCGTACCCATTTCCGGATAGAAGCGTTGTGGATCTTCGCTTGCCAGCACCAACAGACCGATGGTTTGCTCCGTGCGCAGCGGCACCATCGCAAACGAACGCAGGTGGACGGCATCTTCGCCGAACCATTGCTTGATTTCATCGACGACGTGGGGGCCGCAATAAGGATGCAACAGGCTCTCGGCAATGATGTGGATATCGTCGCTGACCGGAGCAAATTCAGGCAATTCTGTGTCTGCACTCGGCACATTCCACAGTCGCAGCACCGCATGCGGTACGGCAAAATCCTCGCGCACATTGAAATACAAGCCATGCAGCAAATTTCCCAGATGAGTGTAAGTAAGCAGAACGATGGCCAGGCGGTGCATTTTTTCACCGATGATGTCGTTTTCCTCGCCGAACTTGATCAATTCGCGCAATTTGTCCTGCAGGATCTGATTCTTGTCCCGCAGCGTGACGATTTGTCGCTCACTGATGGAAATGGCTCTGCCGCCGTGGGGATGAGAGACAAAAATATCCGCCAGCATATCGGCATACTCGTCGAAAAATTGCGGGTTTTCCCGCAGGTATTGGGCCACCTCTTCTGAACCGAATTTCATGCTTCCCCCTGATTGGATTTCATAATTCAATTTCGCCATCAAACACGGCGGCGGCAGGCCCGGTCATCCACACCGGCTGGTCTTCGCCTTCCCAGCGTATGCTCAAATTGCCGCCACGTGTACTGACTTCAACTGTTGACTGCAGCAATCCGCGGCTGATGCCCGTCACCACCGCAGCACAGGCACCGGTGCCGCAAGCGAGCGTTTCACCCGCGCCGCGTTCATACACGCGCAGCCGGATATGGCCGCGATCCAGCACTTGCATATAGCCGGCGTTGACGCGCTGCGGAAAACGCGGATGGTGCTCGATCAGCGCACCTTCGGTCAGCACCGGCGCACCATCCACATCGGCCACCACCTGCACCGCATGCGGGTTGCCCAAAGAAACGGCGCTGATTTCCACCTGCCGGCCATCGATATCGAGCGCATAAGTCATGGCGCGCTTCTCGGCGACAAATGGAATCTGTTGCGGCTCGAATTCCGGCGTCCCCATGTTGACGGTCACTTCACCATTGGCCTCCAGTCTGGGAATAATCAGGCCGCCGGGAGTCTCCACGCGAATCTCATTTTTTTGCGTCATGCCCCGGTCATGCACATAGCGCACAAAACAGCGTGCGCCATTGCCGCATTGTTCCACTTCGCCGCCATCGGCGTTATAAATCCGGTAGCGGAAATCGGCATCGCCTTCCGCTTTCTCCACCAGCAGAATCTGGTCGCAGCCGATGCCGAAATGGCGATCAGCCAGCAACCGCAGTTGCGCTGAGGTAAGGGACACGGACTGGTTCACGGCATCAATCACGACGAAATCATTGCCCAGGCCATGCATTTTAGTAAACTTAAGTTTCATGAGTGAAATTTCACCGTTTATTCCAGCTTGCACTGCGCACTGACCGCTGTTTCTCGTGAAACTTTAATGTTATCAACAAATACTGTTGCACATATAAAATCATTCGATTATAGTAGACGCAACTTTGTTGCAATAAGCCCATTTATGATTAGTGACTTCCAGGAACAAGCCAAAGCGATAATCCGACGCACCGGCGACCGGGTGACGCCGGGCAGAGTGCAGGCACTCGCCGTGCTGCTGGCTGAACAACGGGCCATCACGCACCACGAGATTGAGGAGCGTTTGCTGGATAAGCTGCAATTGGACCGGGTTACGCTCTATCGCGTGCTTGAATGGCTGAGTGAAAAAGGCCTGATACACAAGGTGGCAAGCGACGACCGGGTATGGCGTTTCCGCGCCAACGTCGATGTACACGCACACCAGCATGCCCATTTCAAATGCACTTGCTGCACCAAAGTGATCTGCCTGGATGGCCTCAATGCCGCACGCGACTGGCCGTTGCCGGCCGGTTACCGCTTCCAGGAAGCCGAGTTGACGGTAAAAGGATTGTGCGCCGAATGCGCATGACAGAATTTCTCGTCTATAAAATAAGAATCGCCGAACAAGTCCCTCGCGGCTGCAAGGAAGCCCCCTTCAATGATATTGCGTAAAGGTTTATTTCTGATTCTGGCTCTGGCGGTGCTGGCTGTGCCTGTTCTGCAGACAGCGCATGCGCTCACGCATTTCGCACACGTTGACGCACTCGACACAACTGCGACTGACGGCACTCAAGACGAGAGCGATGCTGACGCCGACCGGACCTGCCTTGACTGCCTGGCCTTGACGGCATTCGGCAGCGCCCTTCCGTTCCTGGTATTTTTCTTTGTTGCCAGGATGCTGCGGCAGCGGCTGCCACCTTTGCAACACCGCCCCATCCTGCGCAATTTTTCTTCCCCGTACCTCACGCGCGCTCCCCCGCTGACGTAACTCCCTCGTAGCTGTCCCTTGTCGGTCAAACCCGTCATCGGGTTTTTTGTTGTTTGGTTTGGATCGATATCTATCCAACATAAACGACTGACTACCTGCGGTTGGCTCACAAAATGCAACTGAATTGCATATAACTCACTTGTTCCGGTTATTTACAGGATCGATATGAAGCTTAAATTCACATCACAAATGCAACTCCACCAAGCTAACGGCTTGGGGAAAGTAATTGTCATTGCTTTGGTACTTGCCGTACCCGGCATGTCATCCGCTCAAATTAAAAACAGCGGCACGATAACCGAATTACCGTCGGTCGTCGTGACCGCCACCCCATTCAAGGATCGCAGCGAACTTGACATGGCTCAGCCCGTCACGGTGTTGAAAGGTGAAGATCTGCGCCGCAAGCGCGAGGCAAGTATCGGTGACACGCTCGCGCGCGAACTCGGCGTGGCATCAAGTTCCTTCGGACCAGGTGCCGGCCGCCCGATTATCCGCGGCCTGGACGGACCGCGCATCCAGGTGCTGGAAAACGGTATTGGTACGCTCGATCTCTCGTCCATCAGTCCGGATCATGCGGTAGCGGTTGAATCGTTCAATGCCTCGCAAATAGAGATCCTGCGCGGTCCGGCGACCCTGCTCTACGGCGGCGGTGCAACCGGCGGCGTGGTCAACGTGGTAACAGGCCGTATTCCGAACCGGCTAGCCAAGTCGCCGAGTGGCGATATCGAAATACGCGGCAATACGGCGACGGAGGAACGCAGCGGCGCTTTCAACGCAAAGGGTAATGCTGGCCGCCATGTGTCCTGGAGTGTCGGCGGCTTCAAGCGCAAAACGGGCGATTACGACACCCCGGTGGGCCGCGTCAGAAACAGCGCGATCGACGCGGAAGGCGTATCCGTGGGTGGATCTTTTATCGGCGAAAGAGGTTTTTTAGGTGGCTCGGTCTCGCGCCTGGAAAACGAATATGGCGTACCCAGCCCCGAAGGCTCGAAAATTGATCTCAAGCAAACCCGTTACGATCTGTCAGGTGAACTAAATAAACCCCTCATTGGTTTCGAGAGGCTCAAGGTGCGCATGGGCTATAATGACTATAAACACAATGAAATCGAGGGCAGCGGCGCGATTGCGACGCGCTTCAAGAATCAGGCGCTTGAAAGCCGCGCCGAACTTCTGCATGCACCAATAGCAGACTGGAAAGGAGTGCTCGGGGTACAGTTCCAGGATCGTAATTTTTCCGCGCTTGGCGAAGAAGCTGTGATCCCACTCACAAAATCGCGTTCCACCGGTGTGTTCCTGGTCGAGGAACGCAACTGGGATCGCTGGCGACTGGAATTTGGCGGACGGATTGAGCGTGCCACGCAAGCCCCGCAGAACAACATCGATCCGTCGCGCGCATTCAATCTCTTCAGCGGCTCCGTCGGCACTCTGTGGAAGTTCATCGACGGCTACGGGCTGGGTCTGACGGGCACGCGCGGGCAACGCGCGCCGACGACGGAAGAACTGTATATAAACGGTGCACACCGTGGCACAGCCTCGTTCCAGACCGGCAACAATGATTTGAGCAAAGAGACCTCCAGCAACGTCGATCTCGCCCTGCGCAAGACTGCTGGTGCGGTGAAATGGAAAGTCAATGTATTCCACAACCAGTTCGACAATTACATTTTCGTGCGCAGCGCCGATACCAATGCTGATGCTGTGGCGGATCGCGTCGATGCTGATGGAACGCTTGATCCAAACGGGGATTTTCTGGTGCAGAATTTCGCCCAGACTGGCGCGCGATTTTATGGTGCGGAAGCGGAGACGGTCTTCACGCTAAAGCCTGACGCGCTCGATCTGCGTCTGTTTGCCGACTACGTGCGCGGCAAACTGGATGGCGGCGGCAATGTGCCCCGCACTACGCCACCACGCTTCGGGCTGGAACTGAATCACCGCATGGGTCCCTGGACGGCCAACCTGAGTGCGACCCGCGTGATGCAGCAAAACCGCGTGGCAGAGCTCGAAACAACCACTCCCGGTTACACGCTGCTGAACGTCGATATGAGTTACCGCATCACCAAGACCAAAGCGAACGGCATCAGAATCTTTCTGCAAGGCAAGAATCTGCTGAACGAGGAAATGCGCCTGCATAACTCTTTCTTGAAGGATTTCGCGCCATTGCCAGGACGCGCGCTGGTGGCAGGGTTCAGAGGAGAATTTTAGGAACCTTCTAAAATTGCTTCAAATAAATCCCCTGTGGGGCACATGGTATCAGCTCAGAGATTCCCAAGCCTTGGCTGAATGTGGCAAACTTCGGCATTCCCTTTATATCCGGGTATCTTAATCCGTGTCTGCCTACGAACTCTTCATCGGTCTGCGCTACACCCGTGCCAAGCGCCGCAATCATTTCATCTCGTTCATCTCGCTGATTTCCCTGCTGGGCATCACGCTCGGCATGACCGCCCTGATCACCGTGATGTCGGTGATGAATGGTTTCCAGAAAGAGGTGCGCACCCGCATCCTCGGTGTGGCGTCGCATGTCCAGGTAAGCGGCGTGGAGGGCACGTTGACCAACTGGCCCCAGGTCGCGCATGAGGCAACCAAACATCCGCAAGTGGAGGCTGCCGCGCCTTATGTCGGCGCTCAGGGCATGGTGTCGGTTGGCCAGGTTGTGCGTGGCGTGATGGTACGCGGCATCCTGCCGGCCCTGGAAGACAAGGTGGCCGATCTCGACCGAATGATGGTAAACGGCAAGCTTGATGAGTTGGTGCCGGGAGAATTTGGCATCGTGGTGGGCACGGAACTGGCGCGGGCTTTAGGCGTATCCAGGGGCGACAAAATCGTGCTGATCTCGCCGCAAGGGCAAGTGACGCCCGCAGGGATACTGCCGCGTCTCAAGCAATTCACTGTCACCGGCATTTTCGAAGCCGGGCACTTTGAATATGACTCGGCGCTGGTGCTGATTCATATCGCAGATGCACAGAAACTCTATCGCATGGAAGATGACCAGGTCTCCGGTGTGCGGCTGAAGCTGCACGACTTGTTTCAGGCGCCGCAAGTAGTGCCGGAACTGGTGCCGCTGATTTCGCAGGACATTCACATCAGTGACTGGACCCGCCAGCATGCCAATTATTTCCGTGCAATCCAGATTGAAAAACGCATGCTGTCGCTGATTCTCGCGCTGATCATTGCGGTTGCGGCATTCAACATCGTCTCCACGCTGGTGATGGCGGTCACCGACAAGCAGCCCGACATTGCCATTCTGCGAACGCTGGGAGCAAGCCCACGCAGCATCATGAAAATCTTCATTGTGCAGGGCACACTGATCGGTGTCATCGGTACGGCGCTGGGGGTAATCGGCGGCGTGCTGCTGGCATACAACGTAAGCGATGTGATCGCGCTGGTCGAGCGCGCGTTCAGCGTGCAATTCCTGTCGCGCGAGGTCTATTACATCAGCGAAATTCCGTCTGACCCGCAGATGGCCGACATCGTGACCGTGGCGCTGGTATCGTTTGCATTGACCCTGCTGGCAACGATTTATCCCAGCTACCGGGCATCCAAGGTCAATCCGGCGGAGGCGCTGCGCTATGAGTAAGCCGATCATTGCCTGCCGCAACCTGCGCAAGAGTTACTATCAGGGCGAGCTCGAGGTGCCGGTGCTGCTGGGCATCGACCTGGAAGTGACAGCAGGCGAAACGCTCGCCATTGTCGGTGCGTCAGGCTCGGGCAAAAGTACATTGCTGCACCTGCTGGGCGGACTGGACGCACCCACTGCCGGCGACATCCGCATCATGGGGCAGAATATCGCCACCATCAGCGAAGAAGAAAGATGCCGGCTGCGTAACCGTTCACTGGGTTTTATTTATCAGTTTCACCATCTGTTGCCGGAATTCAGCGCGCTGGAGAATGTCGCCATGCCGCTGCTGATCCGGCGCATGGACAGCAGCGAAGCCTATGAGCGGGCGGCAACTGTGTTGCAACAGGTCGGCCTGGGGCATCGCCTCACCCACACCCCGGGGGAACTCTCCGGCGGTGAGCGTCAGCGTGCAGCAGTGGCGCGCGCGCTGGTCACCCAGCCTGCCTGTGTTCTTGCCGATGAACCTACAGGCAATCTCGACCGGCACACCGCCGGCGGGGTATTCGAATTGATGCTGGAACTTAACCGTAACGTGGGCGCCAGTTTCATCATCGTCACCCATGACGTGCAACTGGCTGCCCGCGCCGGGCGGATTTTGCAGCTGGTGGATGGGGTGTTGACCAAGTAAGCGTACTGGTCGATTACGCGCGGATCGGGAGTTGCAGTCTCAATACTCTACGGGTTGGGGATCGAGGCTGCGCCATAGATACCATGTCGCCACAGAACACCACGGTTGCCATGGTTTCGCGATGGCACGCATCTTGAGCCGACTCACCGGTTGACTGGCGTTGTAGTGCAGGCTGATCGCACGCTGCAGACCAAGATCGTCCAGCGGCAGCACGTTCGGGCGCAGCATGTGAAAAATCAGAAACATTTCCGCAGTCCAGCGCCCAATACCTTTTACCTGCATCAATTCGGCGATTAAAGCTTCGTCATCAGCTTCCTCCCATGCCGCTTCACTCAATATTCCGCTGATAAAGTGCCGTGACAAATCCTGCAGATAAGTCACTTTCCGCAAGGACAGACCGCAAGCCCGCAATGCGCTGTTGTCCGTACCCAGCACAGCATCGGGTGTGATTGCAGGTACCGCCGCAGCCAGCTTTTGCCAGACACTCTCGGCCGCCTTGATCGAAATCTGTTGACCGACGATGGATCGCGCCAAGGTGGTAAAAGCGTCACCATGCGAGCGTAGCGCAGCCCCTGCAAAACGCTGAATGAGCTCATGCATCACTTCATCACACTCAGCCAGTTCCTGTGTCGCCTGCTTCCAGTATGTTGGGATCATAGATTCATCCAATCAGCGCTGGCGGCATTTCGCCCGTTTGCGCCATGCATAAATAACGTATAGCCGCCACGCGCCGCGCACGGCCAGATAGCTGGTTACTGCAAGCAGCAGCGCCAGCAGAAATATTCCCACCAGCAGCGGCTTGCCCAGAGAAATGGTCCAATCTACCAGCGCCGGGAACCACTCACTGATATCTTTATCCAGCAGCTGTAAATCGGTCATAGGCATGGCGCCGCTGCCGTTGCCTAAAACAAACTCACCGATGGCGTAAGCAGCGATATAAAGCGGCACGATGGTAAAAGGATTGGAATAAAGCGTGGTGAAGGCCGCTACCGGCAGATTCACCTTGAAGATGACGGCAAACAGCGCGGCGAAAAAGAACTGTACCGGGTTGCTGCCAGGGATCAGGCCGGCGAAAAAACCAACCGCTATTCCGCCCGCCACCGAGCGGCGATGCAGATGCCACAGATTATGGTGGTGCAGCAATCCGCCGAACAGCCCGACAAACCGGTTCTGCCGGATGCTCTCGTGGGAAGGCAGGTATTTCTTGAGATATTTTCGGAGCACGAGCTACCAACGTGACAAATAACCCGGTCACTATACTACCCTAAGAATTTATTTGACCTAGAATCAATTAGGAGCAGATAACATTGAGCTGCTTCGGCGTATTCACCCACAGGATTCTCGGGTGAACCATTCAGACACAGAGTGGGAACTGCTGATGCAAGCAAATATTCTTGCGTTTGCTCTGGGAACGGCTCTGCTGCAGCAGCAGGCCGTATTGCCCGAAATCTCGTGGGCATGGCTGTTGCTGCCTGGTGCAGTATCCGTATTCCTGCTCTGGCGCTGCCAGATCTCCATTTTGATCGCCGCGGGAAAAATTCTGCTGGTCATGGTTTTTCTCGCTGCAGGATTTTTCTGGGCAGCCGCTTTTGCTCAATGGCGGCTGGCTGATGCATTGCCACATGAATGGGAAAGACGCGATATTCAGCTCGTCGGGGTAGTGGCGGAATTGCCGCAAACCAACGAACTCTTTACCCGCTTTACGTTCGACGTGGAACGGGTATTAACTGAAGCTGCCATCGTGCCTGCGCGTATTTCACTGGCCTGGTACAAGGAGCGCGGCAAGCATGCCAGTAACGCCGAGGCCCTGCTACCCCAGATCAATGCAGGTGAACGCTGGCAACTCACAGCGCGGCTCAAGCGCCCACATGGCAGCAGCAACCCTCACGGTTTCGATTTCGAGGAATCGATGCTGGAGCGTAACATCCGCGCTAGCGGCTATGTACGCAAAGCCAGTGATAATCTGCGCCTGGACGAAATGGTCGATCGGCCTGCTTACCGGATTGAACGCCTGCGGCAGAAGATTCGGGAACGATTCATTCAGGCGCTGCCCGATCATGCCTATGTCGGCGTGCTGGTGGCGCTGGCAGTAGGCGAACAACGCGCCATTCCGCGTGAGCAGTGGCAGATATTCACGCGCACCGGCGTCAACCATCTCATGAGCATCTCCGGGTTGCATGTGACCATGGTATCGAGCCTGGTATTCGCGCTGGTGTATTGGCTATGGCGCTGCAGCCATCACCTGACATTGTGGCTGCCGGCACGCAAAGCTGCGGCCGTTGCCGGACTGGCAGCGGCACTGGGCTACGCATTGCTTGCCGGTTTCGCGGTACCGGCGCAGCGCACCGTTTATATGCTCGCAGTAGTATCCATTGCCCTATGGTCGGGGCGCTTCACTTCCGCGACCGCAGTGCTGACCTGGGCGCTGCTGACGGTGGTGGTACTCGATCCCTGGGCAGTGCTCTCGCCCGGCTTCTGGCTGTCTTTCGGCGCGATTGCGATCATCATGCTGGTGACTATCGGGCGCATCGGCAGAATGCACTGGTTGACCGGTTGGGCGCGGGTGCAGTGGGCGATCACTCTTGGCCTGATCCCGCCGTTACTAGCAATGTTTCAGCAGGTGTCACTGGTCTCGCCGCTTGCCAATGCCATCGCCATCCCGCTGGTGAGCCTGGTGGTGGTTCCGCTTACGCTGCTGGCGGCACTGCCGCTGCTCGATTTCATGTTGCTGCCTGCACACATGGTGTTGAGTGGCTGCATGGAGCTGTTGCGCTGGTTGAGCGAAGTAGCGCAGGCAGTCTGGAGTCAGCATGCGCCGCCACCCTGGACCATCGCGGCAGGCATGGCTGGCATCGTCTGGATGCTGCTGCCGGGTGGAGGGGGATTGGGATTTGCCGCAGGCTTTCCTGCCCGCTGGTTGGGAGCGATAGCGCTGTTGCCGATGTTCCTGCTGTTGCCACCCAGACCGGCTGCCGGGGAATTGTGGCTCACAGTGCTGGATGTAGGTCAGGGGTTGGCAGTCGTGGCGCGTACCGAAAATAATACGCTGCTCTACGATACCGGGCCTGGTTTCAATTCCGATGCCGATAGCGGCAACCGCATCATCATCCCTTTTCTGCGCGGCGAGGGTATCAGGCAACTGGATACCATGGTCGTATCCCATGCCGACACGGATCACAGCGGCGGCGCGCTGTCCGTGCTGGATGCGGTACCGGTGCAATGGCTGGTGTCATCCCTGAAAGCTGACCATCCAGTTCAGCAAACCACTGGCAATAAACGTAGTTGCCGTGCAGGTGAATCGTGGGACTGGGACGGGGTGCGCTTTGACATGCTGCATCCGCTGGAACAAGACTACGCTAGCCCCAAGCTCAAGACCAACGCTTTAGGCTGCGTATTGAAAATCACCACAGCCCACGGCAGCGTGCTGCTGCCCGCCGATATTGAAAAGAAATCCGAACGTGAACTGCTTGCCCGGGCCGGCGATGCGCTCCCTGCAACCGTGCTGGTAGCGCCGCATCATGGCAGCAAAACTTCGTCCACCAAGGAGTTCGTGCAGCAGGTGAAACCCGCGCTGACAATATTCACCGTCGGCTATCGCAATCGCTTTGGCCACCCGCGAGAAGAAGTAATGCAACGCTATCGCACCCAGGGCAGCAGACTGCTGCGCAGCGATACTGATGGCGCGGTGTTACTGCGTTTTGCCGACAACAATGTCACCGTCGAAACCTGGCGCGCGCGACACCGTCGCTACTGGCAGGATACTCCGGCCAGTGTTTCAACCCTTGATTGAGTATTGAGTAATGCGTTTCTGCCTGCCAGTGGTCCGCGTACGGATAAACACGGCGTCACAGTTCTGCGCTGCCTCATACCGCTTCACATGCGGCAGTCGAGTTGCTGGCGTTATCGGGCAGGCGTGGCAATAACTCCGCCTTACCCTTGGAGAGAACGAATATGCGGCTAGCAGCATTGATCACCGCAGGCTGATGCGATACTGCGATAACGGTAAGACTCTGCGCCAGCCTCTGCAGCGTTTCACAAATTATCCGCTCGCTATCAGGGTCCAGAGCGCTGGTCGGTTCATCGAGCAGCAGGAAAAGCGGGTGATGGGCAAGCGCTCTGGCAATCGCGATACGTTGACGCTGTCCGCCAGAAAGAAGTCCGCCGCGCTCGCCCACAAGAGTCAGCATGCCTTCCGGAAGAGCGCTGACAAAATCCCATGCGCCCGCCTGACGCAATGCCTGTTCTGCATCCGCCTGGGTCAAAGCAGGTGCACCGATAAGGACATTGCTAAGAATCGTGTCGTGCAGCAGGATGGTATCCTGGGATACGTAACCTATCATGTGCCGCCAGTGTTGCAGGTTTATTTCACGCAGCGATACCCCATCAACGAGAATTTCACCCGACTTGGGTTCGGCCAGCCCGCACAGCAGATCAAGCAAAGTACTTTTGCCTGCCCCTGATGGCCCCGTGATTGAGGTAAATGAATTCACGGGTATCTCGATGTTCAAATCTTGAAATATTGATTTCTTGTCATAATCGAAATGGATGTGCCGCAGACTGATTCCTTGTTGCAAGGTAGGCTGCTGCGTACCTACGGTTCTTTCAGCTGCTGCGCGCGCCTCTTCAATTGCTGCACGTAATGCCCAATAGGCGCTTTCCTGTGCCACCAGATGCTGGTAGCGCCGCTGTGCTTTATTCAGCATACTCTGGATGCGTGTCAGCAGAAAAACCATCACCATCACTGCCGGCAGGGAAAGCTGCCACATCACCAGGGCCAGATACAAACCACCCGCGATCAAGGTGGCTAGTATGGGTTCCTGCAGAGCCAATAAGGCTTCTCTGCTCATGACTTCGCGCCGCGTAGCTTTTTCCAGTTGTTTGGTTTCATCGCGAAGAATGGCGTCAGCGACGTTATCCCGTGCCATGGCCTTCAGCGATTTCACCGATGCCAGCACGTCGGACAGATATGACAACAGATGGCGCAGCAGGTGTGTCTGTTTGTTACCTGCTTTGCGTGCGGCACCTACCAGCTTCTGCAGTACCAGCAACATGACTGCGCCGAGGAGGAGGGAGACAAGGGTTACTTCCCAGGAGATGAATAAAGCAACAGCGCTATAAACTAGCACTTGGATGGACAGCGCCATGACGTTGGCGGCGTGCTCAAAACCCTGGGCCGCCCGGTATGCTTCCGTGGCGACCGAGTTGGCAAGTGAGCCTGCGGGTTGCCGCAGATAATACTGCCAGCGGCTGGCCAGTAGCGCCTCGATCAACTCCTGACGCAGCTTGCTTGCGACATGCGCCACGGTATAGCCAACCTGCCGGTTGGCCAACAGCAATATCAGGCTCTTGGTGATCATGCCGCCGACGATGATCAGCAGCATCGTGCTTATGGTCGGCTCGATACCGATCCTTTGCATGGCCTGCACTACTGTCCGCCCGGTGTCTGAGCTGCTGGCGTCACCCACGGCAACTGACAGCAAAGGAAGCAGGGCAGTCAGACTGAGTCCCTCGGCAATACCTGCTGCCAACAGCGCAATCAGTACAAATGCACTGCGCCGGGGGAAGACCATGATATAGGTAACTAGGGTGCGCATAGCCTGGTTTCGCGGATCATCAGTTATTCTATTTGCTGGGTTTTCACGTTGATACGGCGCGACACCAAGTTAACGCCATCAGGTCAGCTATCTTATGATTGGAATAGGCGGACATGTCCCAGGGATTCCACCCCGGACCAGACGCCTTTATTGAAAGATACTTTTGCGCAACTCGGCAAAAACATTTCCGACATGATCCATCTGTTCGCTGGTGTGGGCCGCACTGACACTGCAACGCACCAATGCTTTTCCTTCGGGTGCAGCGGGCGGCAATATTAAATTGACATAGATGCCATGATCCAGCAGACCTTTCCACAGCATCAGCGCCTGCTGGGGGCTGTCCAGTATGTTCGCGATGACAGGCCCGGGCTGCGGTCCAAGTTGATAGCCCAGCGCGTCAAGGCGCGCATAGAGTTGCCGTGAATTTTGCCAAAGCTGCCGCCGTAGTTCCGTACCGTCGCGCAATAGTCTGAGCGCTGCCCGCGCTGATGCAATGGTAGCCGGGGAAGGCGATGCGGTGAATATGTAGGGACGGCTGATATAGCGCAGCTGATCGAGTTGCGGATGATTGCTCACGCAGTAGCCGCCGATGCTGCCCAGGCTTTTGCTGAAAGTGCCCGTAATGAAATCGACTCCGTCGATCAGTCCGGTTTCTTCCACCAGTCCTTGACCGGTTTTACCCAGAACTCCCAGTGAATGAGCCTCGTCCAGCAGCAGAATACTGTTGTAAGCATTTTTTACTCTGACAATCTCCGCCAGCGGCGCTTGGTCACCCAGCATGCTGTAGATGCCTTCAGCAACGATCAGGGTGGACTTTGAGCGCTCGCCGAGACGGCGGAGACGTTTCTCCATGTCTGCCACGTCATTGTGCCGGAAACGGATTATTTCGGCGCCACTCAGACGGCAGCCATCATAGATACTTGCGTGCGAGTCGCCATCGATCAGGACCACGTCACCTGCCCCCGCCAGACCCGAGATCATGGCAAGATTCGCCTGATAACCGGTGGTAAAAACAATACCCGAGTGGCAATGGTAAAATTCTGCAAACTCCCGCTCCAGTGCGCGGTGCCCACTGTAACTGCCATTCGCCATGCGCGATCCGGTGGTGCCGGTGCCTTCCTTGTCCAGCGCTTCATGCGCTGCCTTCAGGCATTCGGGCGCGAAGGTAAGTCCGAGATAGTTGTTCGTACCCAGAAACAGTATGCGGCGGTCGCCAACTCTTGCTTCTGTCGCCGAGTAAACCTCTTCTATCGGCATACCGAAAACATCAATCCCTTCCGGTAACAGTGCTTTTCTGGCTGCGGCAACCGCGTCCAGCTTGTCTAGTAAGCTCATTGTTTCGTAGATTTTATGTGTTGAATTAAATTCGCAAGATCATGCACGGTCTGAACGTCCGCAAGGACATTCAGCGGCACGGAAATATCAAACTCATCCTCGATCTCCATGACCAGACTCAATAGCTTGACAGAGTCGATCGCCAGCTCATTGATCAGATCTGTCTCTGGCACGATTACCACATCAGGGCTGGCAAGCTGCTTGAGATGAAAACAAAGCCTGGACAAAATATTGTTGTAATCGGTCGTCATGGGTTGGAGTGGTTTTAAATGTTATGCGAGCTATGCCGCGTGCGGCAGCGCATCGCGCAAACGAATGCAGGGTTGCCACCCTGGTAATGCCTGGATCAAGGGCGCGATATTGCATACCCAGTCCGGGTGCTGCAATTCCCTGACTTTTCCCGGCGTCAGCATCGGTGAGTAATGCAGCAACCGTGCCAGACACAAATTAACATTGGCAGTCATCGAAACCAATGATGCCGGTAAAAACAAACAGCGTACCGGCCGTTGCCAGACATCCTGGGCAATGGCAGCTACGGAGTGGCCATCATACCCCCCCGGCATTCCGTCATCGAGTTCGTAAACACCATGTATGGGAACCCTGGTGGCAAGCCAGCAGAGAATGGCTGCAACCAAATCATTAACGTGTAGCAAACCAAAACGCATGGCAGAGCGCCCTACCATGGGCAGTACACCGCGCTGAGTCGCTCTGAAGAGTGGGCTCATTTCCTTGTCACCCGGTCCGTAAACTGCAGTTGGGCGAAAAACTGCACACGGCATGACACCCGCATGGTCAGCCACGATCTGTTCGGCCAAATGCTTGCTGGTCGCGTACCAGGAAAGCTCCGGCTGTCTGGCTGCGAGTGAGGATATGAGGAGAAAGCGAGGCGGCAAATCCTGCTGTGTCGAGGCGCGTACCAGATTGGCAGTACCTTCGACATTGGTGCGGGTGAAATCATCGAGAGAACTGCCCCGAACCTGGCCGGCACAATGTACTACAGCAGAGACACCTTGAACCAGATTCTGTAATGCAGCCGGATCATCCAGATCACCCTGAATCCACGTAATGGACTCGTCCCCGGTTTGAGGACGTCGGGTCAATGCGCGGACTTCCCACCCATCTCTGATCAAGGATTGCAGCAGTACGCGACCAATGAAACCTGTGGCACCAGTTACTGCTACCGACAATCCAGGCATATGCTGGCTATTTGTCTCCGGACTCGACTGATAGCTGATGATCTGTCAGGTTTGTCCGTTGTATGAAACCCTGGCGAGCAGCAAAGCGCGACAGCTTCCCGGAAGAAGTGCGCGGCAGGGTGTGTGGCGGGACCAATTCAACCAGGCAGTTAACGCCAAATGCCATATACACCAGTCGTTGCAACCGACTGGTAAGAGACTGCCGATCTGTTACTGAAGTCAGACGGCACTCTATGACCAGCACGATTGTCGTCGCATCATTGGCGTCGGTTATGCCGAAGGCAGATGCTTCCCGGGTTCTTACCTCGGGCTGTTGCTCGGCAAGCTCTTCTATATCCTGGGCACGTATATTGCGCCCGTTAACAATAATGACATCTATGCGGCGACCGGTAACATACAGATCTCCTTCAAACAGGAAACCAAGATCACCGGTATCCAGCCAATGGCCGGGTCGCAGTGTTTTCCGCGTATCTTCCGGGTTATTGAAGTAGCCTGTCATGATGCTGCTGCCGTTCACCAGCACGCTGCCCAGTTTCAGGTCAGATACCTCCTGCCCCGCATCGTCGACAACCTTGACCGTATGCCCCGGCAGGGCACGGCCACAGTTCACAAATTCGTTGTATTTCCTGCCTTCTGCTTGCAGCCGTACCGCCATCTTCCTGTCCACCAGCATGCCAGCATCAATCTGCAAGCTCTTGAAGCCTTCACCAACCTTGGAAAAGGTAACCGCAAGGGTTGATTCCGCCAGACCATAACAAGGCAGGAAGGCGCGTGCATCAAAGCCTGCCGGAGCAAATTTCTCTGCAAAATTTCTTAAGGTATCTGGCCGTATCATTTCGGCACCAACACCCGCTGCACGCCAGCAACTAAGATCGAGATCTTCCAGATCGGAATCACGAACCCGCAGAGTACAAAGCTTGAGGCCGAATGGCTGGCTGAATGCAACCGTAGAACGATTGCGGCTGATCAGTTTCAACCATTGCAGCGGCCTGATTGCAAAATCACGTGTAGCCAGATAATCGACCGAAACCTGCGCGACCATCGGTGCCATCACCATACCCACCAGCCCCATATCGTGATAAAAAGGCAGCCAGGATGCGCAACGATCACCAGGGCGTATCTCCAACCCGCTACGAACAATTCCCTGCAGGTTACTCATCAATGCCCGTTCGGTAATGATGACTCCGCGCGGAGCACGAGTGCTGCCTGAGGTAAATTGGAGGTAAGCAATTTCATCAGGGTGGTTGGGCTGTGGTGTCACATCCAGAGCGGGCAGGTTCCCCAGTTCTTCCGGTGTCCCAACCCATTGCAACCCTTGCACTCCCTCAGCGGCTTCTCTGAGAAAGTTAATGTAGTCCACGTTAGCCAGCGCAACGCTGGCTTTACTGCCTTCGAGTATTCCACGAAGTTGTTGGACATACACCACATGACTGCCAAGATTGACTGGAACCGGCATCGCAAAAGGAACGAGTCCGGCATAGCGACATGCGAAGAACAACTCGACGAACTCCGGTGTGGTATCGGCAATAAGTGCCACACGATCACCACGGGCCAGACCAAGGCCTGCCAGACGCCGCGCCGAGATCAAGGCGTTTTGCCTTAATGCCCGGTAGGGAAGAACCGAACGCAGGTTTCCCTTGGCATCATAAAAATTAAACCCGGTGCTCCCGCTCGCTGCGTATTCCAAGGCATCCGTCAGGGTGTTGAAATCCGCCAACCGCTGAGCCTGTATGTTGCATGTCGTTGGTGTTGGGGCTGCTGCCAGCGGCAATTCGCTTGATAATTGTGAATCAAACGCTTGCGTTAGCGGAGCGTTCAACTTGGTTATTGTTGAACTCAAGGTCTTCCCCTCCAAATTGATGGTGCTTGTCATCTTTCTTATAAAGAATTCTGGTCAGGTACGTTGTTGTTTATGACTACAGCTCAACCGGCTGCCTAAAAATTTTCAGGCAGCGCTCAGTATTGCTGACGTCATCCAATAACAAAATAAATGCGTTAATTTAACTAGTTGCACAGCTTATCTTAAAGTGGATTTCACTGTCAAGACGCCATCATTTCTTGGCATGATATCTTCATAATATAGCGCACTGAAGTATCGTAATTCCCCTAACATTAACAGGTGTACCTTTAGATAACACACAGTCGTGCAGAGTCCACAGGAAGCTAGGGAGCCATTCTGGATGAGTTCTGTATCAATATAAAGAAGTTTTGCAGCTTAAAAGGATAATGTGTTGCTTTTTTGCAACAAAAGTCCTGAGAATAATTCTATGTGGGTTAACAGAAAATCAATTATCTTGGATTGCAACTAGTCGATAGCCTTAGATTCGATCAAATCCCGGCTAAAATTTCTTCGCTAGAAGAGATTTTTGCGCTCAAGATTGGGACTATTTTAGTCTCTCGTAAACATGCTCTCGGGTTTTGAGTCTGGAGATTCTGAATGCAGACCAGCCTCAGGCCGCCACCCAAGCCTTTGCTTCGTCATAATCACCAAATACCCTGACATCCGCACCAATGAAAAGATTTGACACCCAGATGCTCCAGACTTGCCATTGGTTGTTGGTAACCACCGCAACCCGGTTGAATTCGCTGCCGTGTTCGCGCGCGAACTTGATCTCTTCCCATGCAACATCGACGGTATAACTTACCATGTCGCGCCAATCGAATAGCAGGTTTGCCTTGCCATCGAAATGAAACTTGTAGAGCACCTGCTCTTCGAACTCCTTATAGTCAGCCAGAGTGAATTCGCCGAGGGCGGCGACGGTGATCAAGTTGCCGGTTTTCTGAATAGTAATCATGGACTCGTTCCAAAAGATAACTGGCCTATCATAGGCAACAACCCGCCGCAGTGCAAACCTTGTCTGCATTACTTGCGGACTGGTGGCGGTGCGACTCTGAGGCTCAGCAACCCACTAGCCACTATCAGCCCCCTACCCAGTCATGCTGGCAGTGACAGCACATCATTCCAGACAGAAAACCGGCAGCGAGCATCCAGAGAGATCAAATCAGTAGTTCACAGGCAAGAACGGCGGGTTTGCAGCGGCACGCTTCACCGTCCCCCTGCAATATTCAATTCCAATACATGATCAAGAAATATAGGACTCGATTTCCCGCCGCAGAAATTCATGAAAATGCACCATGCCATCTTCCATTGGTGACTGATAAGGGCCGGTTTCATTGGTACCTTGCAGATACAGAGCGCGGCGTCCAGCCGTCAGCAGTTTGCAAATTTCGTCGTCTTCGGCTGCGGTTTCACGATAAGCAGCTTGCTCCGCCTCGACAAACTCACGTTCGAACAAGGCAATATCCTCAGGATAATAGAACTCGACCACGTTGGTACAGCGCTCTGTCCCTGCGGGTAATAGCGTACTGACAATGAGTACGTGAGGGTACCATTCCAACATGACGTTCGGGTAGTAGAGCATCCAGATGGCACCGTGAGTCGGCACCCTGCCCGCGGTCTGCCGCAATAACTGCTCGTGCCATTTGGCATAAACCGGCGTACCCGGCCGGGCCAGGGCGTGATTGATGCCCACTATCTGTACACTATACCAGTCGCTAAACTCCCACTTCAGCTCGTCAGTATTAACAAAACTGCTCAGACCCGGATGATATGGCTCGACGTGATAGTCTTCCAAGTACACTTCGATAAAGGTTTTCCAATTGCAGGCGTATTCCTCTATCTGCACCCGTTCCAGCACATGACCGGAAAAATCGAAATCCTTCAAGACACCCAGGTTGGTCATGTCGCGCGCGACATCGCGCTTGCCCGCAAACAGCAAGCCATTCCAGTTCTGCAACGGGGTCTTGCCGAGATCAAGACAAGGATTGTCGGGAAAGTGGGGCGCTCCCAACAGCTTGCCAGCCACATCATAAGTCCAGCGATGTACAGGGCAAACAATGTTCCTGGCATTGCCGCGACCCTTGAGCAAAAGAGCTTGCCGGTGGCGACAGACGTTGGATAGCAACTCAATGTCATTTTTGTTGCGTACCAGCACCTTGGCATCACCCATCCATTCCAGCACATGGTAATCACCGATGTTCGGCAACATGGCTTCATGACCAACATAGCCGCTCCCCTGATCAAACAGGAGGCGTTTCTCCAACTCAAGAATACGAGGATCGAAATACCAGTCGACCGGCAACTGCACCGGTGCTTGCATCAGTTGCGAAACATCAACAAAATTAGACATATCGATACTGTATATCTTCCCAGCAGGTTAAGAAACATGACCGTACGAAAAGTTGGCTCAATCTAATATAATAGTCGGCACAAGAGGTTTTATACCTCCCGGAAACATCCATGGCCCAGTTCAGAGCGCCGAACTGAAGAAAGTTTCACGTATTTAATTGACCTGACCCCGCTTATTGCGTTATTTTTGCAGCTTTCGGAAAGAAAGCTGCGCTCTCTGTGACACTGTGCTTATCATGACAAAGCTTGCCAAACACGTCAAACCCTTGCGGCCGGAAAGTTTTGAAGCAGCATTAACTGAGCTGGAAGGTATTGTGGTTGAAATGGAAGCAGGACAAATGCCGCTTGAGATTTCGCTCTCAGCCCACAAGCGTGGCGCTGAGTTGCTGCAATACTGTCAGTCCAAGTTACAGGACGCACAGCAGCAGGTGCGTCTGCTCGAGGCCGGTACACTTAAAAACTTCTCCCCATCTGGTATTGATGATCGCTGACTTCCAAGACTGGGCGAGAAGCCGTCAAGCATGCATAGAAACCTCCTTGCAGACCCTGCTTCCCGCCGCGAATATTGCCCCCGAACGTCTGCATGAGGCTATGCGCTATGCCGTCCTGGGCGGAGGAAAGCGAGTGCGCCCGCTGCTTGCCTTTGCCGCCGGAGAGTTGAGTGGTGCCAGTGAAGAACGTGTGACTATCGTGGCCGCCGCAGTAGAGCTGATTCATGCTTACTCGCTGGTGCATGACGACCTGCCCTGCATGGATGACGACGTACTGCGGCGGGGCAAACCCACATGTCATGTGGAATACGATGAAGCCACTGCGTTACTGGTGGGCGATAGTCTGCAAAGTCTGGCTTTTCAATTGCTGGCTGAATATCGCTTGGCGGATACCCCGCAAGTTCAGCTGGAAATGATCAAACGGCTGGCGCAAGCAGCGGGATCACGCGGCATGTCAGGTGGACAGGCGATTGACCTCGCCAACGTCGGCAAGATATTGAGTCTGCCGGAACTGGAGTTTATGCACATCCATAAGACCGGAGCGCTCATCCGTGCTGCAGTCATGCTGGGCGCCCGCTGTGGCAGCAGCCTGAATGATGCGCAACTGGAAAATCTCGATCGCTTCGCCAAACATATTGGCCTCGCGTTCCAAGTAGTGGACGACGTGCTTGATGCGGAGGCAACCACTGCAACCTTGGGCAAGACTGCCGGTAAAGATGCTGAACACAACAAGCCAACGTATGTAAGCATACTGGGAACTAGCCGGGCACGCGAACTGGCCGAGGAGTTGAGGCGTGATGCCTATCAGGCGCTGGAGAGTTTTGACGCAACCGCGGAGCGCTTGCGTCAAGTAACCGATTTCATCATTCAGCGAAAGTTTTGAAGCTGTGTTTTTCATAGTGAACAATTTTTAATCTTCAGGATTCAAATGTATCCACTGCTTGATACCATCAATACTCCTTCTCAGTTGCGCATGCTGGAACGCAAAGCGCTGCCGCAACTCGCCGATGAGTTACGCAACTTCCTGGTCGAATCGGTGGCGAAAACTGGTGGACATCTTTCCTCCAATCTTGGTACGGTCGAGTTGACCATCGCACTGCATTACGTGTTCAACACGCCGCATGACCGACTGGTATGGGACGTCGGTCACCAGACTTATGCTCATAAAATCCTCACCGGTCGCCGTGAAGGTATGAAGAAATTGCGTATGCAGGGCGGTGTCGCAGGCTTCCCACGACGCGACGAAAGCGAATATGATGCCTTTGGTACGGCGCATTCCAGCACCTCCATCAGTGCCGCGCTTGGCATGGCGGTAGCAGCGCAGTTGGCGGGAATAGAGCGGTGCGCAGTAGCCATAATCGGTGATGGCGCCATGAGCGCGGGTATGGCATTTGAAGCCTTAAACAATGCCGGCGCCATGAACACTAACCTGCTGGTGATCCTGAACGACAATGACATGTCGATTTCACGCCCGGTCGGGGCGCTTAACAACTATCTTGCCAAACTCATGTCCGGACAGTTCTATGCAACAGCGCGGCGGGCGGGCGAAAAGATGCTGGGGGTAGTGCCGCCCGTGCTGGAACTGGCCAAGCGCGCCGAAGAACATGTAAAGGGCATGGTGACACCCAGCACCCTGTTTGAAGAGTTTGGCTTCAACTACATCGGCCCTATCGATGGTCATGATCTTGACGTGCTGGTAACCACGCTCAACAACATCAAGCACCTCGACGGCCCCCAGTTCCTGCATGTCGTAACCCGCAAAGGTGCGGGCTATCAGGCGGCGGAAGACGACCCCATTCTCTATCACGGCGTATCCAAGTTTGATCCGGATGCGGGTATCGTATCCAAGGCTGCCGGCAAGCCGACCTATACGCAGATTTTCGGTGACTGGTTGTGCGACATGGCAGCACTGGACCAGCGCCTGGTTGGAATTACTCCGGCGATGCGTGAGGGCTCGGGACTGGTAAGGTTCTCTCAGGAGTATCCCGATCGTTATTTCGATGTCGGCATCGCCGAGCAGCATGCGGTCACTTTTGCCGCAGGCTTGGCCTGCGACGGGATGAAACCGGTGGTAGCGATTTACTCAACCTTTTTGCAGCGGGCTTACGACCAGTTGATTCACGATGTTGCCATCCAGAATTTGCCGGTAGTGTTTGCCATCGACCGCGCCGGACTGGTGGGGGCAGATGGCCCTACCCATGCCGGCAGCTTTGATTTGACCTATTTACGCTGTATCCCCAATATCACGGTGATGACCCCTGCGGACGAGAATGAATGTCGGCAGATGCTCTACACTGCATTCCAAATGGATACACCAACGGCGATCCGCTATCCGCGCGGCACAGGAACCGGTGTGGCAACACAAAAAGAAATGCAAGCGCTGCCGCTAGGCCGTGGTGAAATTCGCCGCAAGGGAGAAAAAGTTGCACTGCTGGCTTTCGGCAGCATGCTCAAGCCCTGCATGGAAGCAGCGGAAGAGCTTAACGCTACCGTAGTCAACATGCGCTTTGTCAAACCGCTGGACGATGATCTGGTCGAATCTCTGGCAGCAGACTACAAACTGCTGGTCACGATCGAAGAAAACACCATTATGGGAGGAGCAGGTAGTGCGGTAGTAGAATCCTTGGAAAGCAAGGGTATCGCCATCCCAGTGCTGCAACTGGGTCTGCCGGATACTTTTATCGATCAGGGTGACCCTGCACAGATGCTGGCAGATTGTGGTCTGGACAAGACCGGCATCATCAAGTCCGTTCGGTTGAAATTATCCGAGTAACTCCCTCAACTATTTTCTCGGACTACAATCAATACCTACTGGTACTTCCTTTGTAGGAGACAAACATCGTGAATAAACAGGTCGACTTTCCCATTGCCGATGTACAAAGCACCCCGGATACAAGGCATATAGCAATCGACAGAGTCGGGATCAAGGCTATCCGCCACCCAGTGAAGGTAGCCGACAAAGATGGCGGCGTTCAGCATACCGTCGCCGTATTCAACATGTATGTGGACCTGCCGCATAACTTCAAGGGTACTCACATGTCACGTTTCGTGGAGATACTCAACAGCCACGAACGTGAGATTTCCGTGGAATCATTCGAGAACATCCTGTGGGCCATGGTAAAGAAGCTGGAATCTGAATCCGGTCACATTGAGATGACTTTCCCCTACTTCATCAACAAGTCGGCGCCGGTGTCCGGGGTAAGAAGTCTGCTGGACTATGAAGTGACTTTCATCGGCGAGATCAAGAAGGGGCATTACGAATTCACCATGAAAGTTGTGGTTCCGGTGACCAGCCTGTGTCCATGTTCCAAAAAAATCTCCGATTATGGTGCGCATAATCAGCGCTCCCATATATCGATTTCCGTGCGCACCAACAGTTTTGTCTGGATCGAGGACATGGTGCGGATAGCGGAAGACCATGCATCATGCGAACTGTATGGACTGCTGAAACGCCCCGATGAGAAATATGTCACCGAAAAAGCCTACGACAACCCCAAGTTCGTCGAAGACTTGGTGCGCGACGTCGCTGCAGCCCTGAACCGGGACTCGCGTATTGACGCTTACGTCGTGGAATCCGAGAATTTTGAATCCATCCACAATCATTCGGCCTATGCGCTGATTGAACGAGACAAAATGAAAAGTTAAGGATTTATAGCAAGAAGCGCCGCACCGTTCCCCGCAAAGGGAGCGGCGCGGCGATAACAGGTAGACTATTTAGTCTTTGGTATAAACGATGCGGTTGTTAAGAATGACTTTGCTCTGACCGTTCCAGATCACGTCTGTCAGGTTGGAGTAACGGGTAACAATCTGTGCTGCAATCCCGCCAGCAAACAGACCCGACCAGCCCA
>JAPLQS010000084.1 GCA_026399575.1 Nitrosospira sp.
ATAACCGGAAACGGCAGCACTCAACACTGGGCTATAAGTCGCCAATACGGTTTCTGGATGACTGGCTTAATGCCCAGCAGAAAGAAAAACTGGTAGCATGAACCCCACCTCTTGGAAGACGAAAAACCGGGGGAACCTCACAGTCTGCGACCTTTTTGCTCGGGGCAACGATGAACACAAGCATATTTGCCGCAAATGACGGGAATTTTTATGCTGGCTGGGATAAAGTGGAATATTCCCTGTCGCTGACAGGCGACGCCCCGTACAGCGGCATTGCCATCTCTGCAAGCGCCGCTCCAGTGCGGGTTGTTGGTACCGGCACCCCAGATGAAAGTTTTACGATTTCCGAAATGCAGCATATCGTCACCGGCATCAACCCGTCACTCTGGACATTCGCTGGTCCCACATTGACCGCCACCCAAACCTTTGCGCAGGGTGCACTCGCGGCTTTCGTCGGCAGCGGCAACCTGAATTTCTTCCTGACTACGCAAAACTATGATGCCTTCTCGGTTGCCGGCACGCAGACAGGCGGCTCACCCGCGTCCAGCCAAGGCCTGCATACGAACATTATCTCCGATGTTTCAGTGACTTATACTTACACGACCCCCGTGCCAGAACCCGAAACCTACGCCCTGTTCCTAGCGGGTCTGGGCCTGATGGGTTTTATCGCGCGCCGCCGTAGGAACGGCCAAGCCTGATAAAAAGTAAATCTGGAAAGACCAACGGGGGCTTCGGCTCCCGTTTTTATTGGTGCGGTGTGAGATAGCCTGTGTCCTGCACCAACACGTACTGCTGTAAAAGAATCTTCATAATACCTTCATTGGAACGTAATCTTTTACAGTTATCCTGAAATCACTCTAAATAGTATTTTTAAGTGGAGTGACCATGAATAAACGGATGCGTAGATTCAGCCAACACGAAGCACTGTTGCTTGTATTGGTAGTGTTTCCGCCGCTGCTAACAGCGTTTGTGGCCGGTTATGTTATTGGCGGAATAATTGGATGAGATGACACAGCAACACGCATAAGGAGTTGATTGGCCATTCACGGTGATAACCTCGGCACCCATAGCCACCCCCCAGTGGGGGTATAGAACCCTCCTCTTTATCACTCAAGATCCCCTGTGTTGGAACCCTAGCCTCCCCCCCTAGGGGGGTAATTAGTAGTACCCGCGCAGCATCCCCCACCTTTAGATTACTCTTGCCGGTATCTATATCGACGGTATCGCAATATACCGTCAGATATACCGCCAATTGCCGGTATATTGCAATGGACGCACCAGGATTGTTTGGACAAGAAAACTCCCACAAGCGTTTATTCATGCGGGTTTTATGGGCCCCCTTGAACTGCTTTGGGACGAGGGCACTCGCATTACGCCTTGAGAGCTCTGCCATTGCTCATGGTACGTTCTTTACGTTTTCCATATGCCCCCAGATATACCCCCAATTGTTTGCAGCTAGGGCTAGGGAATAATTTTTACTTACTTCCGCCGCCATCATAATTTTCGTGATTTATGAGGCTGATCCACTACTCACGGTTTCCAGTGTATAGACTCCGGGGAATTGCCTGGCCCCGCCCACCTTATCCGTCACTCCTGCCATTTTGATTCTTTCTGGAAACACTGACGGGGGCTGCGGCTCCCGTTTTTTATGGGTGGGCATCATGCGAATATCGGCAATCAAGTACCCGCTGATTTCGCTAACCAGTGTTATGCCAACAGACAACAATCTGCGGCATCATCCGGATACTTGCCCGTCCACTAAATCGGGCTCCGCTCAGTATTTAAGAGACTCAGTTAATACTGCGGCAGACAGATTCACCACAAGTTCTCAGATTTAACTGAGTCGGGAAACCAATTAGGGCAGTAGCGCTATCAATACCCAGTGCCCGGACTCATCTCTTCTAGCGCGCCTACCGCGCGCTATTCCGGTTTTTTAATTGCAGACGCGCACGCCTGCAGACTCTCCCACGCGATGCGCCCCTCGTATTTATTTCCCTTCAGCGTGGCGAGCACGGTGGTGTCGTCGGTTCGCTTCAGCAGCAGGGTGAACGCATACCCCGGCCCGGTGTACGCGTCCGGCGCATAGGTGCGGATTACCGGTCGGGGCGCCGAAGAATCGAACACGCCGTCAGGGTTCAGCGGCGAGACGCGTGCGTACATTTCCGGTATCTGGTGCAGTGCGTGGGCGTAAATTTCTGATGCCGCGATGTCCGGGTATTCCCACATTTTGTATTGCAGGCTGTTGATGACCCAGCGGCTGTCGGCCTGCAGCCGGTCAACCACGCAGCGCGCCAGGCTGGCGTGATCTCCCGGAACCTTGCCGTCGTAAAGTTGCGGCTTGTCCTTGACGCTGCCGATGCTCGCGCAGCCGGTCAGCAGCATGGCGATGAGCACAATAAATTTTTTCATGAGCTGTTTCTCCTTCAAGAAATTCACGCAATAACTATGGACTTGGCGTGGTGTATTGTAAAGAAGCAATCGGCTGGTTGCGCAGGCCAGCTACAATAGCGGGCATAACCTTTTCCAGAATTCCGACCGATGCCCCGATTTTCCAGATGGCGTACCCAGCAGCGCGAATCCGGTGTTGAGCTGAGCGAACAGAACGGGGTGCGCGCGCTGCATCTGGGCAGCAGCATGATACAAAGCGCCATGCGGCTGACTGCGCCCAACGATCTGGAGCTGGCTTACACCCGCTGCATGATGGGCTTTCTGCTGTTTCATCCCTGCCCTGCCAATATTCTGATGATAGGCTTGGGTGGCGGATCGCTGGCGAAGTTCGTGCATCACCGCATGCCGCAGACGAAAACCACCGTGATCGAAATCAATCCGCAGATTGCCGTGACCGCGCGCAATTATTTTTCTCTGCCCGCCGATGACGAGCGCCTGCAAGTGGTGATAGCGGAAGGTGGTGACTATGTCGCCAGCCACCCTGCCAGTGCAGACGTGTTGATGATCGATGGTTTCGACGATGGTTGCCAGGTGGCCACGCTCTGCAGCCAGGATTTCTACAACCGTACGCGCGAGGCGCTGAACAGAAACGGCATACTGGTGGTCAATCTGCTCAGCAGGGACAAGGGCCACGATGAATACATGCGGCGCATCCAGCACAGTTTCGACGGCCATGTGGTGACACTGCTGACGGAGGTGCGCGGCAATCAGATCGTGTTCGCGCTCAAGCACAGCCCCGGCAAGCTGGCGTGGGAAGAGTTGAGGCAGCGTGCGGAAAAACTCGAAAGCGGACTTGCCCTGCCGTTTTCCAAGTTCATCATGGGATTGCGCAAACACAACCCGCATGGCGGCGGGTATCTGGAAATCTGATTTGCATCTTGCTGGAACCAGCGACCTGATGCGACGGCTGCCCGGTTATGGTAAAGTCTTGGCCTGTCGTCAAGAAGGGTGAGCCAAACCATGGAACTGTACGAATCCGATCACACCAAATTCATGCGCGAATTGTTCGCGAAGAATCCGCAACTGGCCGAACAGCAGAAAGAAGCGCGCGCCATCTGGTGGGACAAGAAGCTGGACAAGGATGAACGCAAGCGTTTCGAGGAAGCGAAAGTGCCGCAGACAGGTTACGTTTATTTCGCCCAGAAATAACGTTTTCTGGCAATCCACGCCCGCAGCAAAAAACTAGAGCGCCTCGAACACCCCCGCCGCACCCATGCCGGTGCCGATGCACATGGTGACCATGCCATATTTCTGCTTGTGCCGGCGCAGGCCGTGCAGCAGTGTGGCGACGCGGATGGCGCCGGTCGCACCCAGCGGATGACCCAGCGCAATGGCGCCGCCCAGCGGGTTGACCCTGGCGCGATCCAACCCCAGATCATTGATTACCGCCAGACTCTGCGCGGCAAAAGCTTCGTTCAGTTCGATCCAGTCGATATCATCCAGCTTTAATCCAACCTGCTGCAGGACCTTGGGTATTGCCTTGATCGGGCCGACGCCCATTATTTCCGGCGGCACCCCGGCCACGGCGAACCCCAGAAAGCGCCCGATCGGCGTGAGATTGAAGCGCTTTAACGCAGCTTCGCTCACCACGATGACCGCGCCTGCCCCGTCGGACATCTGCGAGCTGTTGCCCGCCGTCACCGAACCTCTGGCGGCAAATACCGGTTTCAGTTTGGCGAGCGCTTCCAGGCTGGTGCCGGGGCGCGGGCCTTCGTCGGTATTCTTGACGGTGGTCACGCTGCGGATTTCATGTGTCGCGAGATCGGGGCGTTTTTCTTCGATGGTATAAGGTGCGATTTCCTGCGCGAATTCGCCGGTCTCGATGGCTTTCAGCGCCCGCGCATGACTGGTCACGGCAAATTCATCCTGGGCTTCACGGCTTATTTTCCAGCGCTGCGCGACTTTTTCCCCGGTCATGCCCATGCCATAGGCGATGCCGACATTCTCGTCGTGCAGGAATATCTCCGGGTTCATTGCCACCTTGTTGCCCATCATCGGCACCATGCTCATGCTTTCGGTGCCGGCGCCTATCATTACATCAGCTTCGCCCAGGCGGATGCGGTCAGCGGCCAGCGCCACGGCTTGCACCCCGGAAGCGCAGAAACGATTGACAGTCATGCCCGGCACGCTATTGGGCATGCCCGCCAGCAGCAGCGCCACGCGCGCCACATTGATGCCCTGTTCCGCTTCCGGCATGGCGCAACCGGCGATCACATCGTCAATCGCGGCCGGGTCCAGTCCGGGGCATTGTCCCAGCGCGGCTCTCAGCACATGCACCAGCATGTCATCGGGGCGCACATTCTTGAACATTCCGCGCGGCGCCTTGCCGACCGGGGTGCGCACGGCGGCGACGATGTAGGCGTCTTGTGTCTGCTTGCTCATGATTTCTCCTTGATTCTAATTTCGCAACGGCTTGCCTGTCTTCAGCATATGCTCCACGCGCGCCTGTGTCTTTTCGGTCGCCAGCAGTTCGATGAATGCGGCACGTTCCAGCTCCAGGAACCAGGCTTCGTCCACTAGGCTGCCGGGAGTCAGGTCGCCGCCACACATGACATGCGCAACTTTGCTGCCGATCAGATAGTCGTGTTCGGAGATGAAGCCGCCTTCCAGCATATTGACCAGCATGCTCTTGATAGTGGCGATGCCGGTGCTGCCGGCCACCGGAATATTGCGGTTCTGCAGCGGCGGACGATAACCGGCTTCCGCCAGCGCCAGCGCCTGTGCCTTGGCAGCATGCAGCAGTTCGAAGCGGTTCATCACCACCACATCGGCTGCACGCAGATAGCCGAGTTCTTTTGCCTGTTCGGCGCTCTTTCCCATTTGCGCGGTGGCCACGGTCTGGAAATAATTTTTCAGCAGCGGAAAAGGGTCGCCGTCTTTCGCTTCACGTGCTGCGCGCAAGGCGAATTCCTTGCAGCCGCCGCCCGCCGGCAATAACCCCACGCCCACTTCCACCAGACCGATATAGCTTTCCAGTGTGGCCACGGCGCGGTCGCAATGCATCACGAATTCGCAGCCGCCGCCCAGGGCGAGCCCGTCCACTGCTGCCACTGTCGGGATCATCGAGTAGCGCAGATCCTGCGAAGTCTGCTGGAACTGCGCCACCATCGCTTCGACTTCCGCCAGTTTGCCGGCCATCAGCGCATCGGCCAGATGCAGATTGCGCGCAGCTTTGAGCACCGCTGCCTGCGCCGTTTTTCTGATTTTCCGCGCCAGCAGGCTGAGAGCGGAAGGCGGCTCATTGCTTTTCAAGCGCTCGGTGGCTTTCTGCAGATTGGCCCCGGCAGAAAACGGCGGCTCGGTCTGCCAGAGCACCAAAGCGCGCCAGTTGTCTTCCGCCTCGTCGATTGCCTGCTGCACTCCATCCAGCACGTCGCTGCCGATGGTGTGCATCTTGCTCTTGAAGCTGACGATGGCGATGTCATCGCCGGTGTGCCACATGCGCACGGCATCGGTCTCGAAAATGGTCGTGCCGTATTGCGTTTGCTCGCCCAGCAGGCGGTCGGGAAACAGCTGCCGACGGTACACCGGCAGGGTTGAGCGCGGGCGCTGGGTGTTGGCGAGCGGCGCATACGAACCCTGTGCCGCATGCACGCCGCTGCGGCCCGACTCCAGTACCCACGCGGGTAATGGCGCATCACTCATGCTTTTGCCTGCGGCGATATCTTCATTGATCCAGTTTGCAATCTGACTCCATCCCGCCGCCTGCCAGATTTCAAACGGCCCCAGGTTCCAGCCGAAACCCCAGCGCATGGCGAGATCCAGATCGCGCGCATTGTCCGCGATGGCGGCCAGATGCACGGCGCAGTAATGAAACAGGTCGCGGTACATCGCCCACAGGAATTGCGCCTGGGGATGCCCGCTGGCGCGCAGTGCAGCGAATTTTTCCGCCGGGTTTTTGCGCTTGAGCAGTTCCTTGATGTCGTCGTCCGCTTCACCTGCGGCAATACGGTATTCCCTGGCGGCAAGATCAAGCACCTGGATTTCCTTGCCTACCTTCTGATACACCCCACGCTTGCTTTTCTGTCCCAGCGCACCGCTTTCGATCAGGCCTTGCAGCCAGTCAGGCGCGGCGTAATAGCGGTGCCACGGGTCGGCAGGCAGCCCGTCGCGCATGGTGTTGATCACATGCGCCAGGGTATCGAGTCCCACTACATCGGCGGTGCGGAAAGTGGCGCTCTTGGCACGGCCGATCAGCGAACCGGTCAAGGCATCCACCAGATCGAAACCCAGCCCGAATTCGCGGGCGTGATGCATGGTGGCGAGCATGGAAAACATGCCCACCCGGTTGGCGACGAAATTGGGTGTGTCCTTGGCGCGGATTACGCCTTTGCCGAGAGAAGTGACCAGGAATTTTTCCAGGTCGTCGAGCATCGCGGCATCGCTGCCTTCGCAGGCGATCAACTCCACCAGGTGCATGTAGCGCGGCGGGTTGAAAAAATGCACGCCGCAAAAACGGTGGCGCAGGTTTTCGGGAAATGCCTGTGCCAGCTGATTGATGGAAAGCCCGGAAGTATTGCTGGCGAATATGGTGTGTTCGCCGAGATACGGTGCAACCTTGGTGTACAGCTCGGTCTTCCAGTCCACGCGCTCGGCGATGGCCTCGATCACGATGTCGCAATCCCTGAGCAATTCAAGATGCTGCTCGTAATTGGCGGGCTGGATACAGGCTGCCCTGGTCGCGACGGATAGCGGTGCGGGCTCCTGCTTTTTCAGATTCTCCACCGCCTTGATCACGTTGGCGTTGGGGTCGCCTTGTTTTCCTGGCAGCTCGAACAGCAGCGTCTCGACATTGGCGTTGACCAGATGCGCCGCAATCTGCGCTCCCATCACGCCTGCGCCCAGCACCGCAGCCTTACGCACGATGAAATTATTGTTGCTCAATGGACCATCCCGCCTTGTCTTGTTTGTCACTTTGAATTTTTAGAGGCAACCCTCATTCTTGCGGCACCACGCGCGGTTTGCGCTGCTCGTCCACCGCCACATAAGTCAGCACTGCTTCAGTTACTTTGCTGCATATTTCGTCGCCGCCCTCGCGCGGGCCGCGCTGAGCATATACCTCTACATCCACCGTGATCGAGGTGCGCCCCACCTTGATGATCTCGGCATAGAAACTCACCAGATCACCGACAAATACCGGCTGCTTGAACACGAAAGAATTGACTGCCACTGTCGCCACCCGTCCGCGCGCACGACGGATCGCCGGCAGACTGCCGGCAATGTCCACCTGTGCCATGATCCAGCCGCCGAACACATCACCGGCGTAGTTGGTATCTGTCGGCATCGGCACGATGCGCAGGATGGGATCGCGTCCTGCAGGCAGCGATGTGTGGATTTCGGGAACAGCATTCATTTTCGTCACACCTCAATGTTTAACAGCGGGTCAATGCCCCGCATAGAGCTTCTCCACTTCAGCCCGGTAACGCTCCAGCACCTGCCCCCGCCGCAGTTTCAGGGTGGGCGTCAGCATATCGTTCTCGACGGTCCACGGTTCTGTCAGCAGCGCCACGCGGCGCACCCTGGCATAGCCCGGAAATTCCCGTATCTGCTGCGCGATTTTCTCCAGCACGATTTCTTCGGCTTTCGGATCGTGCAGTATCCGGTGCAAGTCAGGATCAAGATTGTACTGCACCGCGACGCTTTCCCAGTTGCGGGAATTCAACACCACCAGCGCACTCAAATATGAACGCCCGTCACCGACCAGCATCACCTGCTCGAACAAGTGATCGCGCAGAATCGCCGCTTCCATATCCGCTGGCGGAACCTTCTCCCCGTTGGACATGACGATGATTTCCTTCAGGCGGCCGGTAATGGTCACTCGACCCTGCTCGTCAATGCGCGCGATATCGCCGGAATTGAGCCAGCCGTCGGCTGACAGCACCGCCTGGGTGGCTTCCGGATTGTGCCAGTAGCCCAGCATCACATTGGGGCCGCAGATCAGCAATGCATTGTGCTCACCAAGCTTCACGCTTACGCCGGGAATGGGCCCGCCCACGCTGGACGGCAAATTATTCTCGAACGTGTTGGTGCAGACCACCGGACTGCTTTCAGTCATGCCGTAGCCTTGCAGGATGGGTAGTCCCAGCCCGATGAACACGCGCGAGACACCGGTTGGCAGCGCTGCGCCGCCGCTCATCGCCATGCGCAACCGCCCGCCCAGTTTGTCCATCACTTTGCGCGCCACCAGCTTGTCCAGCAGCGGCCACAGCAGGTGAGAAGCCCGCCAGGGACCCCGCCTCTGCTGGTGTTCAAAGCGGCTGTAGCCTACCTCCACCGCCAGGTTGAACAACTGACGGTTCAGCGCCGGTCCTTCCGCCAGCTTGGCGCGAACGGCGGCATAAACTCGTTCATAAATTCGTGGCACCGAAACCAGCAGAGTCGGGCGAATAATCAGCAAATCCTCTTGCAGTTGCTGGATCGAACGGGCGTGGGCAACCGTGGCTCCGGCCATCATCGGCAGGTAATAGCCGGCGGTACGTTCGAACGTATGCGACAGCGGCAGAAACGACAGCAGCAGATCGCTCTGTTCCACCCGCACAATCTGCAGGCAGCTGTAGGCGTTGCTGAGCATGTTGTGGTGGCTCAGCATTACCCCCTTGGGGCGGCCGGAAGTGCCGGAGGTGTATATGATGGTGGCGAGATCATGCGGCGCGCAGACATGCCGCACTTCCACGGTTTCTCCCATCTGCGGCAGCCAGTCAGGCAGCGCCCGCACCAGGCCGTCAGCAGTCTGGTCAGCGTCGGCAGCAAACGGATTGATGGTTACGACGCGCACCAGACCGTTGACCTGATCGCGCACTGTGGAGAAGGTCTGCCACTGTGCCAGATCTTCCAGCAGCAACAGCCGGACTCCGGCATCGCGCAGAACATACGCTGCATTCTCGGCGCGGTCGGCAGTATAAAGCGGCACCACCACCAATCCCAATCCCAGCGCGGCCTGGTCGAGCATCACCCACTCCGGGCAGTTTTTTGCCATCACTGCCACCCGGTCACCAGCGACCAGGCCTTCTCCGGCGAGGGCCGTCTGCCAGCGCACCACTTCCTGCGCCATCTGCTGCCAGGTGCGATCGCGCCACTTTCCGCCTGACTGGTCGAAATCCCGGTAAGCCACTTTCTGCGGCGAGCGGCGCACGCGCTCGCTGAACAGACCGGTCAGTGTTCCAGCTATTTCCGCCGGGATGATGTCCATCGGGTTGTTTTGCGGCATGACTGTCTTTAGGGCGCCTTGTTTATTTCTGTTTGCCGAAATCCGCCGGAAAATCGTCCACCATGATGACGCTGCGGCGCAGCGATTTCATCTGCTGCAGCGATTCCGCTTCAACTACAGTGATGATGCTCTGCTGCAGCGCTGCAGCGATTTTCTCATCCCCTTGCGCGGAAATCAGACCGGCTTTGACGGCGGCACGAACCTTGGCTTCCGCCATCTCGCACACCACCGCACACTGCAACGCCTGCTCCAGCACGCCCAGCGGCTCATCCACAGATGTTGGTACATAAATCCCTGCGGTCAGGCGGTCGCGTGCTTCTCCCGGCTCCAGCAGCAGCGTGGCCACTTTGTGTCCCAGGTCATCCGCTGGCGGCGAGTATGGCTTGCCCAGCGGGAATACCAGCAAGCGTAAAGTCCATGCCGCGATGCGGTTGGGGAAATTATCCAGCAAGCCGTCAAATGCCTGCTGCAAATGATAAAGCGCATCCTGCATCGACCAGTGCAGCAACGGCAAATCGGCAGCGGGACGGCCATCATCCTCGAAACGCTTCAGCGTTGCCGAGCACAGATAGAGCAGGCTGAGCATGTCGCCCAGCCGGGCAGAGAGCTTTTCCTTGCGCTTCAGTGCGCCGCCCAGCGCCAGCATGGAGATGTCGGCGACCAGCGCGAAAGCGGCGGAGAAGCGCGACAGTTGCCGGTAGTAATGCTGCAGTTCGGCGGCGGCATTGCCCGGCGCATCCGCCAGCGCAGCACCGGTCAGTCCATGCAGCAGGGAACGCAAGCTGTTGCCGGCGCTGAAAGCGACGTGCCCCATCAAGGTCTGGTCAAATTCCAGCAAGGCGCGGGTGTCGTCGCGGTCGTTGGCTGCATGAATTTCCTTCAGCACATAAGGGTGGCAGCGTATTGCGCCCTGGCCGAATATCATCATGCTGCGCGTAAGAATGTTGGCACCTTCCACCGTAATGCCGACCGGGGTTTGCTGGTAGGTGCGCGCCAGATAATTGCTGGGCCCCATGCAGATGCCTTTGCCGCCGTGCACGTCCATCGCATCATTGATCGCCTGGCGGCTGCGTTCGGTGAGATGGTATTTGACGATGGCGGAAATGACTGAAGGTTTTTCGCCCAGATCGACCGCGCCCGCCGTCATCACCCGTGCTGCGTCCATCATGTAGGTGTTGCCGCCGATGCGCGCGAGCGCTTCTTCCACTCCCTCGAAGCGGCCGATGGGAGTGTTGAACTGCACCCGCACCCGGCCATACGCGCCGCTGGTGTGCGCCGCCAGCTTGGCTGCGCCGGTGGCGGTGGCGGGCAAAGAAATCGAGCGGCCGGCAGCGAGGCAATTCATCAGCATGCGCCAACCGCAGCCAACGCCTTCGCGCCCGCCGATCACCCAGTCCATCGGGATGAACACGTCCTTGCCGGAGTTGGGGCCATTCTGGAAAGCTGCATCAAGCGGGAAATGGCGGCGGCCGATATTGACTCCCGGCGTATTGGTGGGGATCAGCGCCAGCGTAATGCCGAGATCTTTTTCTGTGCCCAGCAGCCCGTCCGGGTCGTGCAGCTTGAACGCCAGTCCCAGCAATGTCGCTACCGGCCCCAGCGTGATATAGCGTTTTTCCCAGGTGACGCGCATTCCCAGTACATCCTGCTGGCCGTTGAATTCGCCGCGGCAGACTATGCCGGAATCGGGAATCGAGCCTGCATCCGATCCGGCGCTGGGTCCGGTGAGCGCGAAACAGGGTACTTCCAGCCCTTTTGCCAGACGCGGCAGATAGTGGTTTTTCTGTTCCTCGGTGCCGTAATGCAGCAACAGTTCCGCCGGCCCAAGCGAATTCGGCACCATCACCGTCACTGCCGCCGTACCGCTGCGCGAGCCGATTTTCATCACCACTGCAGAATGCGCCAGTGCCGAGAAACCGTGGCCGCCGTATTGCTGCGGGATGATCATGCCGAAAAAGCCGTTGTCCTTGATGAACTGCCAGACTTCGGGCGGCAGATCGTGCAGTTC
>JAPLQS010000092.1 GCA_026399575.1 Nitrosospira sp.
CCAGTCAGAACCGCGGGCTACTTCGCCCTGGCGCACCCAGCGGCCGCCGCGAAACACGCTGAATTTGAGGGTATGCCCATTGGCCAGCGGCTCCACCCAGCTCATCAGTATCCCGCCACCGGGCAGTGATGCAAGACGGGGAAGGCGCGCACCCGTAGCGGCAGGATTCACAATGTTCTGAATTTTGGCAGCAGGTTGTTGCAATGGCTGGCATGAGGCGACAGCCATTGCCAACCCGATCGCAGCGGCTGCACCAGTCAGTTTGTATATCGTTCTTTTCAATCTGGTCAGGAGAGGCCTATTTACGCAACAGCCGTCAATTGTAGAGAGAGCAGCTACTTGACGGAATGTGGCAAATTGTCGCAGGGCAAAACCTGCTCCGGGTTATCGCCGGGCGATACAAACCGACGGTAGAGCAAAATTCTCTCGCTAGGCTCGTATGGATGAGGTGTATGCGGGGGGTATCAGACACATCCTGATCGAACCGGAGGAGCCGATATGGATGCCTGCATCGGGAGTTTTGATGGCAGGTTTTGCGACGAGTGCGCGAACGAACACTGCGAACACTGGTTTGAGATGCTGGCAGGCACGTGCAGAAATCGCAGCGAGGCGGCGCGACTGCAATGCGAAATGCCAGTGAAATGATTTGACCTTGTAACCTCAAAGCGTTGCTACTTATCGATTGCAGGGCGATAGGTGGGACAGGTTAGCACGGTAATCTCGCAGCGCATCAACCCATATCCTGGGCTGATGCGCTTGCCGAGTTATCATCGCTGATCCAGACTGTGGCTGAATTTATTTCATTTGCTCTTTTCTGTTTTCTTCTTGGCCATTTCGCCTTTTCCTGTTTCGGCCTTATCGATAAAGCCATCCTTGTTGGCATCCAAATGCTCAAACATGGCGTCGTGATGCTTGGTCCATTCTTCCTTGCTGACCTTGCCATCCTTGTTGATATCTGCCATGGTCGCACCACACAAGCCTTCACTGGCTTTTGCGCCACATTTGCCCTCACCCGCTTTCATTCCACCGCATTTGCCTTCACCGGCTTTCTTTTCACCATACCCATGGGCATCGGCCACCATGTAGCCTTTGTCCAGGGACCGGATGGCGAAGGGGTTGTCAGCCGCAAAGGCGATGGGTGCAGCGCCGAGAGTTGCCGCAAAGGCGGAACCAACAGCAATAGAAATGATGGATTTTTTTCTAGACATGATGTTTCTCCTATACATGAAAAAATGTTACGTCAAAATTCACCGGGAACGCCGATGCGCGTTTATTGCAGGAAGCCCATGAATTGAGTTCCCCTTGGTTCAAGGTAGCACATGTGTTCGCGGTTCTTGCGGTTTTGTAAGTTTGCATGCGCAGCCTTGCTAAGGTGTCATCAGGGAATTAGGGGGGGGGTTAAGCGGCTGCCGGAAATTGAAGTCCACAAACTACCATCCGTATGGCCCATAGTAACCTCGCCAGTAAAACGGATAACCGGGATAGCCAAAATAAGGGTTGAAGCGATAGTCGCCAAACCCTCTGCGGCCATAATAATAATCGTCGCGGTCATTACGCGCCCACAAGTGGATAACCGTGGCTGATATCAGCGGCAGCCGGACGACTCTTTTGCCGATGGTGCGTTCGATATCACCCGCAAGCATTCCGGCAACAGTGACCTCCCTGTCCTTGGCATAGACCACCGGATCAAGGAACTCAGGGCTTTTAATGACAAAACGTCCTTCGCTTGGCTTGTTTAACCGCGGACGGCTGTCGTAAGGATCAAGGGGGTAGAACAATACTTGCATCAGGCTGGAATCCTGCTCGTTTTCCACCTCGATGATGACTCCGCCCCAGCGCACCGAAGCGTCCTTGTTTGTACTTTGGTTTGCCTGATTATAAGGAACGTCCACCACCGGCACATCCTTCAGTGCCGTCGGCAGGCTTGCGCAAGCGCTCAGGAATAAGCAGGCTAATGATAGATACTGTCTTGAAGGCTGGCTTGAAATGATGCTAGCACGCATTTTTCGTTTAATGCCTGAATTGGAGCGTCACGCGTGCACGAATGGATTAAGCACAAGTTTTTATTAGGTCGTGAAAGGCCCGGTAAGTTCAC
>JAPLQS010000020.1 GCA_026399575.1 Nitrosospira sp.
CTGACTAGAGCTGAAGCCAGATCCGACATATTTGATTACATCGAACGGTTTCACAACCAGCGAAAACAGCGGCAATTAAACAGTGGTAATATTCATCAACACGCTCTTAACTAAGTGTCCGTGAAAACGGGGTAAAACCAAGCATAGGTTTCAGTTTTACGGATTTCCAGCATGACGAACTGTAGCCTTGTGGCTACGTATTGTCAACGTTGAGTTTGCTTCGGTGAGATGGCTTTGGGCTAGATGCCCAATGGTTGGATTAACCGGCTGGCTTGGCTTTATCGGCCAGTCTAGGTTGAATGATTAGTCAGTTTTTAATTCGAGCCAGGCCCCTTTTATTCACTGGGACGATGGAGAAGGATTCATTCGGTCATGCTTCGGTGCGTCTGCGAGGGGACCACAACGAAGTAGGTCGGTGTTCCCAACTTCGCGAGCAGGCGAAGCCTAACAAGTATGGAATCATCGCGAGTGTGATGGCCAAGTGAGAGCTCGTGGAGGAATACGGATGGCGGCTCATCCTTTTCAACGCTTCCGATGTAATGCATGCAGTTCTGCATGTTTTCTCCTAGCGCAATGCTCGCAAGCCCAGACCGCTCTACTGCGACGCCTCTCTCTGCGACTGTGTATGAAAATGCGATCTTTGCCAGGAGGCTGCAGAACGCTGAGACTTCGGCCTTGGACTCTGGCATGAGCGAGTGAACGCCAAGTTCCTCCGCCAACGACTGGAGCAGTTCGTGAAAGTCGTGATGGGGCGACGCACCTCGAATCCACAGACGCTGAGTTACTGGACCTGTCGCTTCGAACTTCTCGACGACCGTAAGGGCGCCAGGCGCTTCAAAGTAGGGAAAGGTAATCAAGAAGGGATACCGCTCTTGGGCGACTTGAACGTACTCCCACTCGGATGCTTCCGTCCGCTTGACCTTCAATTGAAGAGTTTCGGGACGGCCTTTCTTTCGACGAGTTGGGAGGTCATAGAGCATCCGGAGCGGGCCGTACATTGTGCGCAGGCAAGTGCGTTCAAACCTGCTGGTCTTGGTGCTGCAAATGGAGCAGCTTGCCTCTGGCAGCACCAAGCGACCACCAAGCCCAAGAGGGATGATGTGTTCGTCTGACAGTTGGTGCGTTGATCCGCAGTAGATGCAGCGCCCTACCGCCTTGTAGGTGTGTGCCGCCTGACTTGGCAAGTAACCGTGAAGTGGCGGAACTGCGTTCGGTGTCGGCATGATTCGGTGTCTGTGCGACCTAACGTGAAGTTGAGGCGCCTGCGCGGCTTTTCGCGCAGGTCGCCTCGAATGCAGGGTTAGGCTTCTGGAGATTGAGCATTGCTTGCCTCAGTAAGGCGACGAGCCAACAGACTTGCGAACACAAGGTATTGGGCAACCTTCTGCGGGGTAAGGTCGTGCTGAAGGCTGTGCGCCTTTGGATTCCGGATACCAGTAAATGCGCCGCTAATGATTTGCATGAACCCCACTTGATCGTTGCGGCCTGATTCTGTGTCGATGGCACTCAGTACCAACAGCGGACTCTGAAGAGACAAAGCTTGCTCTACGAGAGGTTTTCCGTCGAGCGTCAAACCAGTGAGAGTGCGCAGAAGATCTCCAATCGCAACGAACGCGTTGAAGACAGCATCTCTCAAATGGCCTGTCCGGTATTGGGGCCAAGAACTGTCAATGATTGCGGGATGAAGAAGGCCCAAAAGATAATCGTCTTCGCCCGAAGACTCTGCGGCGGGAGTGGCATCGCCGGCTAGCTTCTCATCTATGAGTCGCATGAACGTAGCGGTGCGTTCGATATTTTCCTCCCCACGGACTGCGCCACTCTCGATGAGGTCAGCCACGAAAATTCGGCGCGCTCTCCAGTATGGAAGAAGTATTCGTGCAGTAACACTTTCCAACTGAAGTTCCAGTTCCGCCAATGTATCAATAAGCTCGCCATACTGACTGTCTATGCCTGCAACCTTGCGACAGTGCAAATGGGCTTCGACAATGACGTCAAACGTGGTGCGATGGTTGGCTTGATATGCAGCCTTCAAGTCGGCGCGAACAGCACCTATTCGAATTCGGAGTTCTTGCGGAGTCATGGTCAGGCGGGTGAAATAAGAAACCTAACGTAATATATACGACATCAATTGTCCAATAATCCACTGCATGTGTCGCATAATCTTGGCGGACAACTCCAGTCTGTTGATTTCTAAAGGAGCAATATTCATGAACGCCCCATTCCCACCAGAAAAAACGACATTGTCACATCCTCCAAAACTTCTTGACTTGGTTGTCGCCAAAATCCGCTTCAAACATTACAGTCGCGCGGGTAGTAAAGGGACCAAGCTCCAATATTTCACTACTCCCGATTTCATTATGTCTCATTAGAGCTCATTAATGGGTGACCCCTTTAATTGCCCTTTTTTTATCTTTGATTTCGTTCCCCAATCGCCACAAATTCCCGGTTGTCCGGTCCGATGTAATTAGCCGAAGGCCGGATGATCTTGTTGTCCAGGCGCTGTTCGATGATATGCGCGGCCCAGCCGCTGGTGCGGGAGAGCGCGAACAGCGGGGTGAACATGGCAGTCGGTACCCCCAGCATGTGGTAGCTCACGGCAGAGAACCAGTCGAGATTGGGGAACATTTTTTTGCTGTCCCACATGACCGTTTCCAGCCGGGCGGCGATGTCAAACATTTTCATGTCACTGGCATCTACCGACAGCTTTCTGGCTACTTCCCTGATGACCTTGTTGCGCGGATCGGCGATGGTGTAAACCGGGTGACCGAAACCGATGATGATTTCCCGGTTTGCGACACGGCGGCGGATATCAGTTTCGGCTTCGTCAGCACTGCGATAACGTTGCTGGATGTCGAATGCAGCTTCGTTGGCTCCGCCATGCTTGGGCCCGCGCAGCGCACCGATGGCGCCGGTGATGGCGGAGTAGAAATCCGAGCCGGTGCCGGCGATCACGCGCGCGGCAAAAGTGGAAGCGTTGAACTCATGCTCGGCGTACAGCACCAGTGAGGTATGCATGGCCTTTACCCACGGTTGCGGCGGTGGCTGGCCGTGCAGCAGGTGCAGGAAATGCCCGCCGATGGAATCATCGTCGGTAGCCAGTTCGATGCGGCGGTCATGGTGCGCATAGTGATACCAGTACAGCAGCATCGAGCCGAGGCAGGCCAGTAGCCGGTCGGCCAGATCGCGTGCAGCGGCGCTGGTATGGTCTGCCGCTTCCGGCAGCACCGTGCCCAGCGCAGATACGCCGGTACGTAAGACATCCATCGGGTGTGCTGTTGCCGGGATCGCTTCCAGCACGGTTTTGATGCTGGCGGGCAGGTCGCGCAGGTTTCTCAGTTTTGTCTTGTATGCGGCCAGCTCCGCGAGCGTAGGCAGTTTCTCGTGCACCAGCAGATAGGCGATTTCCTCGAATTCACAGGCGGCGGCCAGGTCCAGAATGTCATAGCCGCGGTAATGCAGATCGTTGCCGCTTCTGCCGACGGTGCAGATGGTGGTATTGCCAGCCACTACGCCTGACAGCATCACGGATTTCTTGCTTCCGGGAACGGAGGTTTCGGCAGTCTCACTCATTCTTGTTTTCAGCGGAAGGCGGAGCATCCGGCTTTTGTTCGTATGCAGCATAATCAAGAAAATCGTACAGTTCAGCGCGGGTCTGCATGGCGTCGATCATGTTTTTTTGCGTGCCTTCGGTGCGTATCGCCTGGTATATCTTGAGCGCAGCGGCATTCATGGCACGGAATGCCGACAGTGGATAGAGTACCAGCGCGACATCCGCAGCAGCCAGTTCCTGGATGGTGTAGAGCGGGGTCGCGCCAAATTCGGTGATGTTGGCCAGGATCGGCACTTGCACCGCAGCGGCGAACTGCCGGTACATGTCCAGTTCGGTTATCGCTTCGGGAAATATCATGTCCGCGCCTGCTTCGACACAGGCGCAAGCCCGGTCGATGGCGGATTGCAATCCTTCCACCGCCAGCGCATCGGTGCGCGCCATGATGACAAAATCAGCATCGGTTCTGGCATCCACCGCAGCCTTGATCCGATCCACCATTTCATTCTTGCTGACGATGGCTTTGCCGGGGAGGTGGCCGCAACGCTTGGCCTGCACCTGGTCTTCGATATGCATTGCCCCCGCCCCCGATTGGATCAGTGACTTCACCGTGTAGGCGATGCCGCGCGCAGCACCCGTATCGCCGAAGCCGGTATCCGCGTCCACCAGCAACGGCAGATGGGTGATGTTGGTGATGCGGCGCACATCGGTCAGTACATCATCCAGCGTCGAAATGCCGCGATCGGGTACACCCAGCGAACCCGCCGCCACACCGCCACCGGAAAGATAAATCGCCTTGAAACCGGTGCGCTCCGCCATGCGCACGCAGTAGGCATTGATGCAGCCCGCCACCTGCAGAGGCTTCTCAGCGGCCAGCGCAGCGCGGAAACGGGAACCGGCAGAGGGTAGGGTCATGGGCGCTCAAGGAGATACTGAATTTTCAATTGCGCAAGAAAGACACGTCGAAAACGGGAGTTCAACGGAATATAAAATGCCTTTATCCCAGCAGATGCTTCACCGAGTCACGCTCTTCCAGCAAATCCCGGTAGCTTGCCTGCATTCTTGCTTTACCGGAATCGCTTATTTGCAGCCCCTGAACGATTTTGTAGACACCGCCCTGACAGGTGACAGGATGTCCATAAATCACGCCCACAGGAATGCCGTAGCTGCCGTCTGACGGAATGCCCATCGACACCCAGTTGTTTTCCGGGGTGCCGGAAACCCAGTCATGCATATGACAGACGGCCGCATTGGCAGCGCTGGCAGCGCTTGACAGGCCGCGCGCCTCGATCACTGTCGCGCCGCGTTTCTGTACGGTGGGGATGAAATAGTTTTCCACCCATGCCGGGTCATCGATGAGGTCGACCACTTTCCTGCCATCCGCTTCAGCGTGGTTAAGGTCGGGGTATTGGGTAGTCGAATGATTGCCCCATATCGCCATTTTGCGGATGTCGGAGACTGGCCGGCCAAGTTTCAGGGCCACTTGCGCCAGCGCACGGTTGTGGTCCAGTCGCATCATTGCCGAGAAGTTGCCCGGCTGCAGGCTGGGTGCATTTTTCATCGCGATGTAAGCGTTGGTATTGGCAGGGTTGCCCACCACCAAGATCTTGACATCGCGGCGCACGACTTCATCCAGTGCCTTGCCCTGGGCGGCAAATATTACCCCGTTGGATTCCAGCAGGTCCTTGCGTTCCATGCCCTTGCTGCGGGGGCGCGCACCCACCAGCATGGCAATGCTGGCATCACGGAAAGCAATTCTGGGGTCATCGGTCGCAATTACGCCTGCCAGCAGCGGGAATGCGCAGTCATCCAGTTCCATCACCACGCCCTTGAGCATGGGTTGTGATTGGGGGATATCGAGCAGTTGCAGGATAACCGGCTGATCCTCGCCGAGCATGTCGCCGGCGGCAATGCGGAATAGCAGGCTGTAACCGATCTGACCCGCAGCGCCGGTGACCGCGACGCGAATGGGAGGTTTCATTTTTGCGCTCCTGGGAGAGATGGTCTATGCATGGGGCTTGCAACGTATTCGACTATAGAAACATTCCACGCGGCTGTCAATTCAAGGAATTGGCAGGCCGGTTTTGATTCTGCCCGTAAACTTGCTTGGTTGTATCGCCTGGCATAACGGGCTAAACTCACCACTGGCTCTGGAACCCGATTGCATGGAAGCGAAAATTGCAAAGAAAACGCCCCAAGCATCTTAATCTCATTGAAATCAAGCAGCCCTTGCCGGCAGTGGTTTCAATTCTGCACCGCATCAGTGGAGTGCTGCTGTTTTTCCCCGGTATCCCTGTTTTACTCTGCGGCCTGCAGATGGCGCTGGCTTCACCACAAAGCTATGCTGAACTCCAGTCCTCTCTGGCCAGTCCCTTGATCAAGGGCGCATCAATGCTGGCACTGTGGTTCTTGCTGCATCATTTCTGCGCGGGTATTCGTCACCTGACGCTGGATCTGCATTATGGCATTGCGCTGGAACAGGCGCGCATGAGCAGCAAACTGGTGCTGGTGGCAGGGGCCATCCTCACGCTATTGATCGGAGCGGCAATATGGTGAAGCCAGTAGTCACTGGTGCTCATTACGGTCTGCGCGACTGGCTGGTGCAGCGTGTCACCGCAGTGGTGATGGCAGTCTACTTCCTGCTGCTGGCAGCGGTGTTGCTGACTTCGCCGCCGCATGATCATGCTGCCTGGAAAGCGCTATTCAGTGAGCAGTGGCTGCGCATTGCTTCTTTCCTGTTTTTTGTGAGTCTATGCTGGCATGCCTGGATCGGGATGCGCAACATTCTGATGGACTATGTGCATGCCACTGGCGCCCGCCTGATGCTGCAAATACTGGTTATTTTGTCGCTGCTGTTTTATGCCGTATGGTCGGCAGATATCCTGTGGAGCTGATGTGGCGATAGCCAGAAGAAAATTCGATGCAGTCATTATCGGTGCTGGTGGTGCCGGGATGCGTGCCGCACTGCAACTGTCGGAAGCCGGACTCAAGGTGGCAGTGCTGTCCAAGGTGTTTCCCACGCGTTCGCATACAGTGGCGGCACAGGGCGGTATTGCCGCGGCGCTGGGTAATGTTACCGAGGACAACTGGCACTGGCACATGTACGACACGGTGAAAGGTTCCGACTATCTGGGCGACCAGGATGCCATCGAATTCATGTGTCGTCAGGCTAATGAAGTGGTGTATGAGCTGGAGCATTTCGGTATGCCATTCGATCGTCTGGAGAACGGGAAAATTTACCAGCGTCCTTTCGGCGGCCAGTCGCAAAATTTCGGCGGTGCGCAGGCAACGCGTTCCTGTGCGGCGGCGGATCGCACCGGCCACGCCATGCTGCACACGCTGTATCAGCGCAACGTGCGCGCCAATACCCAGTTTTTCATCGAGTGGATGGGGCTGGATCTGATTCGCGACGAGCAGGGTGATGTGCTGGGCGTGACGGCGCTGGAAATGGAGACCGGCGAAGTCATGGTGCTGCAGGCCAAGGCCACGCTGTTTGCCACTGGCGGGGCGGGGCGCATCTTCCATGCCAGCACCAATGCTTTCATCAATACGGGCGACGGTCTCGGCATGGCGGCACGCGCCGGCATTCCGCTGGAAGACATGGAATTCTGGCAATTTCACCCGACCGGGGTGTATGGAGTGGGGGTGCTCATCAGCGAAGCCGTGCGCGGCGAAGGCGGTTACCTGCTCAACAAGGATGGCGAGCGCTTTATGCAGCGCTATGCGCCGCATGCCAAAGATCTTGCCAGCCGCGATGTGGTGTCACGCGCCCTGACTACGGAAATCAAAGAGGGGCGTGGCTGCGGCAAGGATGCGGACCATCTGTTGCTGAAGCTTGATCACCTTGGTGCGGATGTGATCAACATGCGGTTGCCGGGTATTCGTGAGATCGCCATCAAATTTGCCCAGGTGGACCCGATCAATGAACCGATTCCGGTGGTGCCCACCGCGCATTACATGATGGGCGGCATTCCCACCAATTTTCACGGCCAGGTGGTTGCACCCTACAAAACCGGGCCGGAGGAAGTGGTGCAGGGTTTTTATGCAGTGGGCGAATGTGCTTGTGTCTCTGTGCATGGCGCGAATCGCCTGGGAACCAATTCATTGCTCGATATCATTGTGTTTGGGCGAGCTGCCGGCAATCGGATTATCGAGGATTTGAAAAAGAATCCCCATCACAAGCCATTGCCGGCAGATGCCACCGACAAAGTGCTGGCGCGGCTTGCCCGGCTGGAGAATCAGAAAGGCGGCGAGAATGTGGCGCAAGTGGGTACTGCGCTGCGCAAGACCATGCAGGCACATTGCGGCGTGTTCCGTTTCGCTGATATGCTGAAGCAGGGTGTGAGCAGAATCGGTGAAGTGGCGGAACGCGCTGCGCAGACTGAAATCGGGGACAAGAGCAGAGTATTCAACACTGCGCGGATAGAAGCACTGGAACTTGACAATCTGGTAGAGGTAGCGCTGGCTACCATGGTTTCAGCAGAAGCCCGCAACGAGAGCCGTGGCGCCCATGCGCGCGATGACTTCCCCCAGCGCGATGATGACAAGTGGCTCAAGCACACCTTGTATTTCAGCGCAGACCGGCGGCTGGATTACAAGCCAGTCCGATTGAAGCCGCTGACGGTGGAATCGTTTCCACCGAAACCCAGAGTTTATTAGGAGCAGGTATGCGTTTCTCGATCTACCGCTACGATCCCGACAAGGGCGACCAGCCATACATGCAGGACTATGACGTCGCGCTGGAGCCGTCTGACCGAATGCTGCTGGATGCGCTGGTGCGAATCAAGTCGGTGGATGACAGCCTGAGTCTGCGCCGTTCCTGCCGGGAAGGGGTGTGCGGATCGGATGCAATGAATATCAACGGCCGCAATGGGCTGGCCTGCATCACACCAGTTGCGGGGTTGAGAGAGCCGGTGGAATTGCGTCCGTTGCCGGGGCTGCCGGTAATCCGCGATCTGATCGTGGACATGACCCAATTCTTCCAGCAGTACCATTCGATCAAGCCTTATCTGATCAACAATGATCCGCCGCCGGAAACCGAGCGGTTGCAATCGCCCGCAGAAAGGGCAGAACTGGATGGCGTGTATGAATGCATCCTGTGCGCATGTTGCACCACTGCCTGCCCTTCGTTCTGGTGGAATCCGGATAAGTTCGTCGGCCCTGCGGGATTGCTGCAAGCCTACCGTTTTCTCGCCGACAGCCGCGACCAGGCCGGCGCCGAACGGCTGGACAATCTGGAAGACCCGTACCGGCTGTTTCGCTGCCATTCCATCATGAATTGCGTGGACGCATGTCCCAAGGGATTGAATCCAACCAGCGCCATTGGCAAGATCAAAGACATGATGGTGAAAAGAACGGTATGAAGGAACTGGAGCGCGCACGCTGGCGCTGCCGGCGTGGATTGCTGGAACTGGATATCGTGCTGCAACGGTTCATGGACAAGCATTACCAGCAACTGAGTGAAACGGAATTGCAGCAACTTGCTACATTGCTGGACCTTTCCGACAATGACTTGTGGGATATGATTACAACGAGAAAAGAGCCGGAGGATGCCAGCCTGTGGCCGGTACTGCGGCTTCTGCAAGCAGCTTGATCGCGCCGCAATTGTTTTGCCGACAACGATGAAACCAGTGGAGAATGATATGGAGCAGAAACGTACAGCAACCCTTGATCTTGGCAACGGCAGTCAGCCGCTTGAGTTTCCGGTCATGGCCGGCAGCATGGGACCGGAGGTGGTGGATATCCGTAGTTTGCATGCCAGGAGCGGCGTGTTTACTTACGATCCCGGTTATTTTTCCACTGCCAGTTGCAGTTCCAAAATAACTTTCATCGACGGCGATGCGGGCATCCTGCTTTATCGCGGCTACCCGATCGAACAGTTGGCCAGGCAATGCGATTTCATGGAAGTATGCTATCTGCTGATGAATGGTGAGCTGCCTACCAGCGAGCAGAAGACTTCATTCGACTACACCATCAAGGAGCACACGATGGTGCACGAGCAACTGGCACGGTTCTATACCGGCTTCCGCCGTGACGCCCACCCGATGGCGGTGATGGTGGGCGTGGTCGGGGCACTGTCGGCGTTTTATCACGATGCGATGGATATTTCCGATGCCGCGCAACGCGAACTGTCGGCTTTCCGGCTGGTCGCAAAACTGCCGACCATTACCGCGATGGCTTACAAATACAACATCGGCCAGCCTTTCATCTATCCGCGCAACAATCTCAACTACGCAGAAAATTTTCTGCACATGATGTTTGCCACTCCCGCCGAGGAATACAAGTCCAACCCGGTACTGGCGCGAGCGCTGGATCGCATACTGATTCTGCATGCTGACCACGAGCAGAATGCCTCCACTTCCACCGTGCGTTTGTCCGGCTCCAGCGGCGCCAATCCATTTGCCTGCATTTCCGCCGGTATCGCCTGCCTGTGGGGGCCGGCGCATGGCGGAGCGAACGAGGCCTGCCTCAACATGCTGGAAGAAATCGGCGATGTCTCACGCATCGGTGAATATATCAAGCGTGCCAAGGACAAGAACGACAGTTTCAAGCTGATGGGTTTCGGTCACCGGGTATACAAGAATTTTGATCCGCGCGCGAAGCTGATGCGCGAGACCTGTCACGAAGTATTAAATGAACTGGGATTGCAGAATGACCCATTGTTCAAGCTGGCGCTGGAACTGGAGAAAATCGCGCTGGAAGATGAATATTTCATTTCCAAGAAACTTTATCCTAATGTCGATTTCTATTCCGGCATCGTGCAGCGTGCTCTGGGTATCCCAGTTTCCATGTTTACTGCCATATTTGCCATGGCGCGCACAGTCGGCTGGATCGCTCAATGGAGCGAGATGATTTCCGATCCGGAATACAAGATAGGGCGTCCACGCCAGCTTTATACCGGTGCAGCCACGCGCGATGTGGCGCCGCTTGCGTTACGCAAATAATTTGGTTCCGTAAAAGATGCCCGCAACGAGTATGAAGCAGTTGTTCGAGAACTCCATGCTGTTTGGCACGAATGCGCCATTCATTGAGGAGCTTTACGAAGATTATCTGCAAAACCCCACCTTGGTTTTGCCGGAGTGGCGCAGTTATTTTGACGAACTGCAGAAAATAGCGGGGAAAACCACGCGCGATGTGTCACACAGCCCGGTGCTCGCAGCATTCATTCGTCCAGCAGCAGAACATGCACGCGACGGTCAGGCTAGCGTTCAGGGCGCTGAACAGGCAGTGGCGGCAGAACGCAAGCAGGTATCGGTGCTGCAGATCATCAACGCTCATCGTTTTCTGGGCGTGCGCCTGGCCAGTCTCGACCCGCTCAAGCATCAGGAAAAGCCGTATATTCCGGAGCTCGATCCGTCCCACTACGGCCTGACCGAAGCGGACATGGATACCGTGTTCGACACTGGTTCGCTGGTTGGTCCCGGTCGTGCAACGCTGCGAGAAATTCTGCAGGCGCTGCGTCAAATCTACTGCAGCAGTATCGGCATCGAGTACATGTACATTGCCGACACTGAGCAGAAACGCTGGATACAGAAGCGCTTCGAAGGTCCGCGCTCCCAGCCCGCCTATTCTGCAGAGTACAAGCGGCATATTCTGGAGCGGCTCAATGCGGCGGAAGGACTGGAAAAATATTTGCACACGCGTTATGTCGGACAGAAACGTTTCTCTGGTGAAGGCGGCGAGAGCCTGATCCCGCTTCTGGATAACCTGTTGCAGCGTGCCGGTCAGATGGGTGTACAGGAGGTGGTTATCGGCATGGCTCATCGCGGACGGCTCAATGTGCTGGTGAACACGCTGGGCAAAATGCCGGCTGAATTATTCCAGGAATTCGAAGGCAAGCATGTGCAGGAATTGACTGCCGGTGATGTCAAATATCATCAGGGTTTTTCTTCGGCGATGTCGACTCCTGGTGGCGGAGTCATGCGCCTGACACTGGCGTTCAATCCGTCGCATCTGGAAATCGTTGACCCGGTAGTGGAAGGGTCGGTGCGAGCCCGTCAGCATCGTTTGCACGACCGGCAGGGCAAGCTGGTACTGCCGGTGTTGCTGCATGGCGATGCGGCGTATGCCGGTCAGGGAGTGGTGATGGAGACCCTGAATCTGTCGCAGACTCGCGGCTATGGCACCGGCGGCACGGTGCATGTCGTTATCAACAACCAGATCGGTTTTACTACCTCCGATCCGCGCGATGCCCGTTCCACGCTGTATTGCACGGACGTGTCGAAAATGATTGAAGCGCCGATTTTTCATGTCAACGGCGACGACCCCGAAGCGGTGGTGATGGTGACGGAAATCGCGCTTGATTACCGCATGCAGTTCCAGAAGGATGTGGTCATAGACATGGTCTGTTTCCGCCGTCTCGGCCACAATGAACAAGACGAACCGATGGTGACGCAGCCGCAGATGTATAAGGTGATCAGCCGTCATCCCGGTACGCGCAAGCTCTATGCCGACAGGCTGCAAAGCGAGGGCGCCATCCAGGCGGGCGTAGCCGAGCAGATGGTGCAAGCCTATCGCGATGATATGGATGCGGGCCGCAACCCCAACAAAACCATTCTCTATGACTACAAGCCGCAGCGCGCGGTGGATTGGGCCCCCTTTCTGAAAGACAGTCGCTGGGAGCAGAGAGTGCAGACCGGTTTGCCCATGGCGGAACTGAAGCATCTGGCGGGACGGCTTACCGCTATTCCTGCCAATTTCAAATTACATCCGCGGGTGGAGAAAATCATTGCCGATCGGCGATTGATGAGTGAAGGCAAGC
>JAPLQS010000057.1 GCA_026399575.1 Nitrosospira sp.
CCTGACTAGAGCTGAAGCCAGATCCGACATATTTGATTACATCGAACGGTTTCACAACCAGCGAAAACAGCGGCAATTAAACAGTGGTAATATTCATCAACACGCTCTTAACTAAGTGTCCGTGAAAACGGGGTAAAACCAGAATGCCAAGAAATTGCTTAGCGCGAAGCTCGAAAAGTTTGGAAAGCTTGAGGAGCTCTACATAAAAATGGAGAGCGACATCGCGAGCGTTGGTGTATTGTCCCTTTCTCGCGCCGCAGTCGGCTCCAGCACGCTAATGTGGACTCATTACGCCGATGAACATCGCGGGTTCTGCCTCGGTTTTTCTTTCTCAAAGAAGTTCTTGGAACACAACTCTGAACAAGCGATCATTGGCAGTACAGATGTGATTTATAAGCCTGTAAATCCGTTCTATGAGTATTTCCTCGACCTCGCTCAAGAGGACGGCGTCCCTGAAGGGAACGATTTCTGGACAATGATGCTTGAACTTGGTATGCGGTCGAAGTCGACCGCATGGAAACACGAGAAAGAGGTTCGAATCATTCGTGGCAAGCCTGGTGCGGTTCCTTTCGATCCGATAGATCTCTCCACAGTTGTGTTCGGAAGTCAGATGCCGATGGGCAGTCGAGCCACGATCAGTAGATTATTGGCTGGCTCTGAATGGAAACATGTGCGGTTGCAACAAGCTAAAAGGAAGAACAATCACGAGTTCGGCTTCGAGATTTTGGATGCTTGATTGCAACATCATGACTACCCGTTCCACCCGACGCGAACGTTGGCTCGCAAAGACGCGATGAGTCTCGTACCCGGATTTGCCACAGCAAGGGATCTCCTTGAAAAGCTCCGACGGGAGGCAGCCCTGCTTGATGAGGAGATCACCAGCGATCGTTTTTTCAATTTTGCGGTCACAGGATATTCGCTAATTGATTGGATCAAAAATAATCCGAGTATTCCCACCACCATTAAGACGGCTGTCATCGCGCTTTATCGAGATCGATGGATACAGGTATGTGGGGACATCGCAACGGCTGGAAAGCATTTCACATTGACAAGTCGCGTACCGATTACCGCAGCCACGAGTAGCGAGCGAGGTTTTGGCTTGGGTGGTATCGGAAAAGGCAGCTGGGGCGTAGGCGAAGAGTACATAGAAATTAGGCTTAACGACGGCACCGTTCTGTTGGGACCAGATCTAGTATCCGGTGTCATTCAAACATGGCAGCAGTTCTTCTTGCAGCACGGTCTATGAGTTGCGGGCTAATCCTACAATCGAGAGGGACGCGCGGAACAGTGATGTATCACTTTGTTGGCGTGGTCTCCATGCGCCCTGATGGCCGACGCTGAGGTTGTGGAAAAACTCAACCTGAAGAAGTTTTAGGATTTTAGAAAATATGCCGATCAAAATGCTTTATATTGATCGATCTAGTACCAAGGGTTGTGTAACCCCTTAAAAAAATTCCGTCATTGAACGGAAAGATTTTTCTTGCGGCCTCGTTAGGCATTCTTTGCTCATGGGAAATTAAAAATGAAAAAACTGCTTCTTGCTTTGTTGGTCTCGGCTGTACTGGCAGGCTGCGCCACGCAGGCACAACAGAAATACAAACAACTTGAGATGCAGATCGGCTCCGCTTTTCGTTCCATGGATGGTTGCTACCAGCATGTAATGGAAACGCCTACTGTCCACAGGCTTAGTGAAATACTCTCGTTTGATGTAAATGACCCTCGAACTGTCGAGAAGTTGGCCTTGAAAAGATTTGTCACAGAACAGGAAGCCAAAGACATCATAGATTTTTCGGTACTCAGAAAGCCATGCAACAAGCTGGCCATTGAAAAATTCTCAGAAATACATCCTGAGTATGTTGCGAGTCTTGCGAGGATGTTTTCAGAGGCAGATGCAGACTTGGCCAAGGCAATCAATAAAGAACTTACAATAGGAGACGTCAACCAGCGTGGGGATGACAGATATAATCGATGGCAAGCGGAGTTTTCGCAAATTGGTCAGCGTATCGAGTCCCAATTGGATCAAGCGCACCAGTATGAGTTGACTCAGCGACAGATCGCCACACAGTCACTTCGGACGTGGGCTTATCAGCAGCAGCTTCTGAATAACCAGCAACAATTAATTAATGCCACTAAACGGCCCATCACAACGAACTGCCAATATATCGGCAACATATTACATTGCACGCAGTTCTAGCAACCTGTCCCCATTAGTTACTGCTTTGTATAAAAGGGCAGGGCGGATAAGCTTTGCGCCATCCGCCCTGAGTCTGTTTTCAGAAACGCGCTAGCGCCGGTTAGCGCGTCTCCCGGTAGCGGTAAGAAGTTTCCGTTCCGAAATCTTCCCAGACATACTGCGGCTCTGCCCATGGATCGGTAGGAAACAGGAACGTTGCCACGTTCAATGCGCCGATCAGGGTGCGGCCGGCCGTATGCATGACACCTTTGACCACGCCGACGCTCATGCCGTAAAGCACGTTTTCATTTCGGCTGGTGACGATCACGGTTTTAGGCAGCTCGATAATACCGGTGGCAACATTGACGATACCGCTGACCAGCTTTTCGCCTGCGTTGACACGATAGCTTTCCGCCATGGCTGCTTGCGGCGACAGGAAGAAAAGCGCGGACAGGACCAGCAGTGATTTGAGTATTTTTTTCATCGGTAGCTCCTTAAGGTAAATTGAACGAGGTTTGATTAAATTTCCCGTTCACCCTGACCCTTCGGCCTTGCTCAGGACTAAAGGCCTTGTCGAAGGGTGCGGGGTAACTGGCTAAAATATAGGTGATCAGATCCGCTCATGGTTCGACAGGCTCACCACGAACGGACTCTGACAGGGCTCTCCTGAGTTCATCGACGGGCTCACCACGAATGGGAGGCTTAATCATATCTTCCTTGAATTGAAATTATATTTGATCAAGGCGTCACTGTGAATCTGGTGCTGCATGGTGGGGCAGCACGAGAGCCGTAATGATGGGATTGACCGTGAACAGAACAATGGCCGTGGCGATGAATGCTATCCAGTTGACGCTGACTAGCCAGCGCGACAGCAGGAAAATCACCATGGCACAGAAGTACATGGTGCCCACCAGCATGAAAGCACTCAGCAGAAAGCGCGGGGATTGCCGGCATGCACCGCCTATGCCAAACACGTCAAGCAAGAGTGTTGCCGGCCAAAAGAACAGAATGGAAAGTCCGGCCTTGAGATTGCCTTCTTTGATATAAGCTTTTCTCTCGGACAAAGGGGTGGCGAAGTCATAGCCAATCAATCCGATGCCGGTTGAAATGTAGGCCATGATCATCAGGATGGTTTGCTCGGAGCTTTCCATTGGATCGGGTATTTACTTGACTACCTGGGGAAGATGGTCGCGTTTCAGCATGAATACGAAGCCGTCGCCCGCGCTGGTCTCGAGCCAGGTGAAGGGAGTCTGGGGGAAGACTTCTTCCAGAGCGGCGCGGTTGTGGCCGATTTCGACGATCAGCATGCCCTCGTCGGTCAGATAATTGGCCGCTTCCTGCAGGATGGCCTGCGTTGCCTCCAGGCCGTCTTCGCCACTCGCCAGCGCATTGCGCGGTTCGTGGCGATATTCTTCGGGCAGTGCCGCCATCGCTTCGGCGCTGACATAAGGCGGGTTGCTGATGATCAGGTCGTAGCGGCGCCCCGCCAATGCGCTGAACAAGTCCGATTGCAGCAGATTGATCCTCTGTTCCAGGCCGTAATCGTCCACGTTCTTGCTCGCGACTTCCAGCGCCTCATTCGAAATATCCGTGGCGTCTATCCTGGCTTTCTCAAAAGCGTTTGCAAGCAGTATCGCAAGGCATCCCGATCCGGTGCAGAGGTCCAGCGCGGAACGGATGGCAGCGGGATCGGCCACCCACGGCGCAAGCTGCTCGCGCAGCAATTCGGCAATGAACGAGCGCGGTATCAGCACGCGCTTGTCCACATAAAAACTGAAGTCTCCCAGCCAGGCTTCGTGAGTGAGGTAGGCGGCAGGAATTTTCTCCAGGGTGCGGCGTTTGAGTATGCTCAGCACCTGTGTTATTTCAGCGCTGGTGAGGCGCGCATCCAGAAACGCTTCCAGTTGATCGGGCGGCAGATGCAGTGTGTGCAGGATCAGATAGGCCGCTTCGTCGTAAGCATTGGTCGAGCCGTGGCCGAAGAACAGACCGGCTTCGTTGAAGCGGCTCACCGCAAAACGCAGCAGGTCGCGGAAGGTATGAAGCTGGGTTTCGGCTTGAGTGAACATGGATGCCCTTTATCGTTGCAGCAGCAAATTTTCCAGCGTCTGGCGATAGATCTGCGCCAACCGTTCCACGTCGTCCACTTCCACGCATTCGTTGAGCTTGTGGATGGTGGCGTTGCGCGGACCGAATTCGACCACTTGCGAACAGATGTCGGCGATGAAGCGTCCGTCGGAGGTGCCGCCCGAGGTGGAGAGCTGCGGTTCGATCCCGGTCACATTCTTGATCGCGCGCCCTATCGCTTCCACCAGACTGCCCCTGGGAGTGAGATAAGGTTTGCCGGAGAGTTCCCACAGCAAATCGTAATCCAGGCCATGCCGGTCGAGAATGGCATGCACCCTGGTTTTCAGCGATTCGACCGTGCTGGCGGTGGAGAAGCGGAAATTGAACAGCATTCTGACTTCACCGGGAATTACGTTGGTGGCGCCGGTTCCGCCGTTGATGTTGGAGATCTGCCAGGTGGTCGGCGGGAAATATTCATTGCCTTGATCCCATTCGGTCTGCGCCAGTTCGGCGATGGCGGGGGCGGCCAGATGGATCGGATTTTTCCCCAGATGAGGATAGGCGATGTGTCCCTGGATGCCTTTCACCGTCAGGGTCCCGGACAGGGAGCCACGCCTGCCGTTCTTGAGCGTATCGCCCAGTTGATCCACGCAGGTGGGTTCACCGACGATGCAATAATCAATCGGCTCATTGCGCGCCCCGAGGGTTTCCACCACCCTGACGGTGCCATCCACGGCGACGCCTTCTTCGTCCGAAGTGATCAGCAGCGCGATCGAGCCGCTGTGATCGTGGTGTGCTGCGACGAAAGCTTCAATCGCGGTGACAAATGCCGCCAATGACGCTTTCATGTCGGCCGCACCGCGCCCATAGAGCTTGCCGTCGCGGATAGTCGGCGTGAATGGATCGCTGTCCCATTTTTCTAGCGGGCCGGTGGGTACCACATCGGTATGGCCGGCAAAGCACAGCAGCGGCGCTGCAGTCCCGCGCCGTGCCCATAAATTATCGACTGCGCCATGGCGCAGTCTTTCAATCTGGAAGCCAAGTTTCTGCAGACGGCCGATCAGGATTTCCTGGCAACCGCCGTCGTCGGGAGTGGGTGAACGGCAGGCTATCAGTGTCTGCGCGAGGGCCAGCGTGTCATTGGACATGGGGTGTTTACTCAGTTAAGCGCTATTGTGGCCATCAGACTGTTCAGATTCCGCGCAATAATTCATTGATCCCGGTTTTGGCGCGGGTCTTGGCATCCACCTGCTTGACGATCACCGCGCAGTAGAGGCTGTATTTGCCATCGGCAGAAGGCAGATTGCCGGAAACCACCACCGATCCCGGCGGGATGCGGCCGTAGCTGACTTCCCCGGTTTCACGGTTATAGATTTTGGTGCTCTGGCCGATGTATACGCCCATCGAAATCACCGAGTTCTCGCCGACGATCACGCCTTCGACCACTTCCGAGCGCGCGCCGATGAAACAGTTGTCCTCGATGATAGTCGGGTTGGCCTGTACCGGCTCCAGCACGCCGCCTATGCCCACCCCGCCGGACAGATGGACGTTCTTGCCGATCTGTGCACAGGAACCGACCGTGGCCCAGGTGTCGACCATGGTGTTTTCATCCACGTAAGCGCCGATGTTGACATAGGAAGGCATCAGCACCACGTTGTTGGCGATGAACGAGCCCTTGCGCACGGCTGCCGGCGGCACCACGCGGAAACCGCCGTCACGAAAATCTCTGGAACTGTAATCCGCAAATTTGGAAGGCACTTTATCGAAATAGTTGGAGAAGCCCCCTTTGATGAAGCTGTTGTCTTCCATGCGGAAAGACAGCAGCACGGCTTTCTTGAGCCATTGGTGGGTGTGCCATTCGCCATTGATCTTTTCCGCTACCCGCAGCTTGCCGCTGTCGAGCATCTCCAGTGCCTGGTTGACAGATTCCTTGAGCTTGGCTTCGACGTTACGCGGGGTAATGTCGGCACGGCGTTCGAAAGCTTCTTCAATGGTGCTTTGCAGTTGGTCCATGATTTTCCTTAAAAGATGTTGCTATCGATTCAATTTTTCTGGCGTGCCGCCAAAGCCGATGCCAGACTGTTCATGCGGGCGATTGCTTGCACGCATTCCGCCAGTGGTGCGACCAGTGCGATACGCACGAAATTTTCGCCGGGATTGATGCCGTGCGCCGGCCGTGCCAGGTAGCTACCCGGTAAAACCGTGACATTATAATCGCGATAAAGCTGTTGGGCGAATTCGACATCGCTTACCGGCGTTCTTGCCCATAAGTAAAAAGC
>JAPLQS010000054.1 GCA_026399575.1 Nitrosospira sp.
CCATATATGGTGGTTCGGCAAGCACATCGGCAATACTGATATGCACGAAGGCAACCTCGCCTTCCGTCCCGACATGACCCTCGCCCCGGCTTACGACATGCTGCCCATGCTATATGCACCGCTCCGTGGCGGGGAATTGCCGGCCAGAGTGTATGTCCCGGAACTGCCGTTACCGGATGAAGCGCAAGCTTGGCGTCAAGCCGCGCAGGCGGGCATTGTGTATTGGCAAACCTGCGCAGGTGACGAGCGAATCAGCGCAGAATTTCGTCTTATCTGCGAAGCCAACGCACACCAGTTGAGCAGACTGCAGACTGAGGTGGGTTGTCAATAATCCTAAATCCGGCAGTTGGACAGGGTAGAGTGTGCGGTTTTTGGGGTGCAGGGCAAGGCGCAACGACGCGGAATGGTCATTCCATTCCAAGGAGTTGCAACGCAGCCATGTGCTGCAAAAATCGTGCAATCTACCCTGTAGCGAACTCATCCCAAAGGTGAAGGCCAAATACTGCAAAAAATTACTATGTGTCATGGTGTTAAACTGAAAAATGAGCGATCAGCTGCCGGATTTAGGATAACGCCGGCAAGGAGCGCCTTCAAGCGCGAAAATTCATTCCGTTCGGCCTGAGCCGGTCAAAGGCCATGAAATCATTCATGTTTCGACATGGCCACCGAAAGAATCAACCACCGTTCTTGGAGCGCCTTCAGGCGCGAAATAGCTAACCATGGATCATGGAATATTAATTAGGTATCTGTTGACTGTTCATCAGGTATCTTTTAGACTGCCATGATGTTGATCAATCGGAGTGATAATCATGCCTAAAGAAGTGCAAATGTCGATAAAAATGGAGCCGGAATTGCACGAGCAGTTCATGGCTGCAGCCGCTGCAATGCATCGGCCGGCGGCGCAGATTGTGCGCGAGCTAATGCGCTCTTATATTGCCCATCAAGAATTGCCCAATGCTGAAACCATTGCTGCTATTGAAGCCGTTGAGCGCGGTGAAGTGAATACTTACGCCAGCGTTAACGATTTCTATAACAAGATGGGTATCTGATGGAAGCACGCAGGCTCAACACCACAAACAGATTTGAAAAGGAGGTTGAGCTTGCAAAACGTCGGGGCAAGGATACTAAAAAATTGCGTGCTGTCATCGAATTGCTGGTGCATCGTCGGCCTTTGCCCCGCGAACTGAATGACCATCCCCTGCGTGGCGAATTCAAAGGCTATCGCGACCTGCACATCGAGCCCGATTGGCTGCTGATCTACAAAACAGATGATGAGGATTTGTGGCTAGTGCGCACCGGCTCCCATGCCGATCTTTTCGGAAATTAATTATCGCCCTTGTGGAGCGCCTTCAGCCGCGAAAAATTCAACCATCGCCCCGTAGGAGCGCGTTTACGCGCGAAAGAATCAACCATCGCCCCTAAAGGGGCTCCTACAACTGCATCCGATCCCATTATTTTGTAGGAGCGCCTTCAGGCGCGAAAGACCTAGGCTGCATCCCGATCCCATTATTTTGTAAGAGCGCGTTTACGCGCGAAAGATTCAGGCGCGAAAAACCTTCCGCTACAACCACACCGCATCCCACAACGGATATTCACCCACATGTGCCACTAACCCCGCCCGCACTGGATTGGCAACAACGTAACGCGCCACCGTGCGTACATCTTCGTCATGGCGCAAAGCATGGTCATGATATCCACGCTGCCACACCGGCCCTGTGCGGCCCAGCGACCGATTGACTGCCATTGCCGATCTTCCCTTTGTCACATTCATCACTTGAGCCAGATCGATCATCTCGCCCAATTGCAATAGCCAATGCCAATGGTCAGGCATCACGACCCATGCCAGCGACTCTACCCGATTCAATTCATGCAAGCGCCGCATCTCGGCTACTACCAACCGACCGGCGCGCCAATCCTGAAACAATGGTGCGCGGTGATGAGTGCAAGCAGTCACCAGATAAATGCGGTTGGGCTCCGAGTAGCGCCCACGCCGCAACGCCGCATTGCCGGGTGAATTGCCAGCACCTGGACGATTCGTGGCGATTGCCATCATTGCCCCTCTGTCTATCGCTTTGGTAGGAGCGGTTTCAGCCGCGATAAACTCAACCATTGCCCCTGTAGGAGCGCATTTATGCGCGAAAAGAATCAACCATCGCCCTTGCGGAGCGCCTTCAGGCGCGAAATAACCGAGCGCGAAATAACCAGCCAATCGCCCCTAAAGGGGCTCCTACAACCGCATTCCAATCCCATCATCTCGTAGGAGCGCCTTCAGGCGCGAAGAAATAACCAATCAATTCGCACCCGTAGGAGCGCCTTCAGCCGCGAAAACCATTCCGTTCGGCCTGAGCCGGTCGAAGGCCCTGAAATTATTCATGTTTTGACCGTTCGACAAGCTCACGGCTCAACACGAACGGTCTCATATATCATTTATCCCCATCCGACTTGCTCGGCACATATTCCGGCACCCACTTGGCCAACTCCTGCTTGACCTCCGCATCGCTTAACACCGGGTGCCCGTCCAGCCACACCATCAACTCCGCCAGCCACTGCGCATCAACTGCACGGGCCTGGGCGATGCGTAGCTTGGCGTGGGGGGTAGGCAGAGTGTTCTCGTCATCCGCCAGCAGTTCCTCATAGAGCTTTTCACCCGGCCGCAAACCGCTGTAGACAATCTTGATGTCTTCTTCACTCAAGCCGGACAGGCGGATCAGGTCTCTTGCCAGGTCGGCAATCTTGACCGGCTCGCCCATGTCCAGCACGAAAATCTCCCCGCCATCATTTCCCCCACCCATCAACCCCGCCTGCAGCACCAGTTGCGCGGCTTCGGGAATGGACATGAAATAGCGCGTGATTTCCGGGTGAGTAACGGTGATCGGCCCACCATTGGCAATCTGCTCGCGGAATTTCGGAATCACGCTGCCCGTGCTGCCCAGAACATTGCCAAAACGCACCATCACGAAACGTGTCTTCAGTTCTTTGTCACCGGGATCATTTTTCCTTGAGGAGGAAACGGATTGCTGCTGTGCCTGACACACCATCTCCGCCAGGCGTTTGCTGGCACCCATGACGTTGGTAGGATTGACGGCTTTGTCGGTCGAGATCAGCACGAATTTCTCCACCCCGTATTCGACCGCGGTCTGTGCCAGAACATGGGTGCCCATGACGTTGTTCTGCACCGCCTGCCAGGCATTTTCCTGCTCCATCAGTGGCACATGCTTGTAAGCGGCGGCATGGAACACCACGGCCGGCCGGAACTGCGTGAACACCTGCGCCAGACGGGCAGGATGCTTGACATCGCCGATCACGAACGCCATCGGCATATCCGGAAAAGCGGCGCTGAATTCTTGTTCCATGTTGTAGAGCGCTAGCTCGTTCAACTCAAACAGCACCAGCCGAGCCGGTTCGAATCTGGCAATTTGCCGGCATAGCTCCGAGCCGATCGAGCCGCCCGCCCCGGTGACCAGCACGGTTTTTCCTGTCAGCAGGCCGTGCAGCCCTGCGTTGTCCAGCGTCACCGGATCGCGCCCGAGCAGGTCATCCAGTTCGACATTGCGGATTTGCGAGACAGTGACCTTGCCGCTGATCAAGTCATCATAGGAGGGCACAGTCAGTGCTTTAACTGCTGCGGCAGCGCATATCTCCAGCGCCCGGCGGCGGTCTCCGTGGGTGGCAGACGGCATGGCGATAATGGCATGGGCGACATCCAGCTTCTCCGCGATAGCGGGCAACTGGTCGATTCGCCCCAGCACCTCAAAGCCATGCAGCATCATGCGGTGCCGCTGCGGGTTGTCATCGAGCAATCCCACCACCCGCCATTCCTTGCTGCGGGCAAGTTCTTTCACCAGACCGACCGCAGTATCGCCCGCACCCAGCACCAGCACCGGATTGCCCTGCGGGTCTCTGAGCTTGAAGAGATGGCCTTCTTTCCACAGCCGGTAGGTAAGACGGCTGCCGCCCATGATGAATAAAAGCAAAATCGGATCCAGCAACAGCACCGAGCGCGGCACCCCAGCGAGTAGTTGCAGCAAAAACAATCCCAGCGGCACTGCCGCGGCACCCGCCAGGATCGCCAACAGGATACGACGCAAATCGGGAAGGCTTGCGTAGCGCCAGACGCCGCGATACAAACCGAACAATTGAAATACTGCTGCCTGAATCGGGATCACCCAGGGCAGGGTTGCTTTCAGCGATGCGAGGTATTCGGGAGGAATGTCGAAATTGAAACGGAATAAATAAGCCAGACACCACGCCGCAATGACTGCGGCGAGATCGTGAAGAATTGCGATGAGTCTGCGCAAGCTCGGGTTACGTCGAGGCATCCTGTCGATCGCCGCAGCGGCGCTCCCAATAACGATCAAAAACAAACATCATCACCAGATAAACTCCGCTCCATGCCACACTGGTTCCCAACTGAGTCATGGTGTCTTGCTTCGCTGTCCACACTGCGCTGGCGCCTGCAGCCAACATCAGTAGATAACCGAGCAGCGCCGTGTTGCGATGGCCGAAGCCGCTTCGCACTAGGCGCTGGTAATAATGCTCGCGGTGCGCCTGCCAGATTTTTTCACCACGCAGGCTGCGTTTTGCGAGCGTGGCCGTGGCGTCGGCAATGAACGGCGAGAATACCAGCAGCGGCAGCCACAATGGCCACAAGCCATTGATCCAGCCTATCACGCCGAACACCGCCGCCAGGAACCCCAGCGGAATCGAGCCGGTATCACCCATGAAAATGCGCGCTGGATGAAAATTAAACAACAAAAAAGCTGCGGCAGCGGCAGCGATACAGAAGTTTAGCATGGCAAATGCCTCATCCCCAGCGAGCCATGCAGCCAGACCGTAGCAACTAAAGCCGATCAATGTCATGCCTCCAGCCAATCCATCCGAGCCATCCATGAAATTATAAAGATTGGTCATCCAGGCGATGGCGAATGCAATCACGATGACCAGCATCCAGCCATGTGTAGCGGATAGGAGTGTGGCAGAGAGCCAGACCGCAGTCGCGCCATGCGTCAACAGCCGCTGCCAGACTGGCAGCGTAAAAACATCATCGGCGAGAGACACCGCTATCAGCAAGCCGACGCCCAGCCATACCGGCAAAGGCAGCACAGCGGGAAGCAGCGCCCACGAGACCAGCACCCCCAGCATCAAACCGACACCGCCGGTACGGGGAACAGGTTTGGTATGGAGAGAGCGGGAATTGGGGTGATCCAGGATCTTGAAGGTGTTGCCCTTGATCAGCCACCAGACCAAGGCAAGCGTTACCGCAAACGAGAACAGCGGTGCAGTGACGAGCGGAAAAGAAAGGCCGGCAATCATGATGCGGGATTATACCCGCCGACCACCTTCGTAGGAGCGCCTTTAGGCGCGATAAATATCCCACAAAATATCAACCTTGGTTATCCCATCCTTGAAACCACCGTGTCGTCTCCGCCAATCCCTGTACCAATGTATGGGATGGTGTCCAATCTAACTCATTGCGAATTCTGCTGCTATCGATACACAGCGAACCCAGCAATCTTGCAACCTCATCGGATTTCCCCGTCATCATGCCGGCCAATTTCATCAACCCCAAAGGACAAGGCCACAATCGCGAGGATTTACCCAGTGCCCGGGTAATATGAGTAATTAGTTCAGCAGTGGAAATATCCTCACCATCGCTCACAAGATATGTTTTCCCGGCAGCAGCGGGGTGCGTCAAGCAGGCGGCAATGGCACCGGTGAGGTTATCAAGATAAATGAGGCTGCGGCGGTTCCTTGCCAAAGCAAATGGCAGTGGAATGCCGCGATCTACAGCCTGCAACAACCGTAGGAAATTTCCCTTTACCCCAGGGCCATACACCAACGGACAGCGCAGCACCACCACTTCCAGACCGGTCTCGGCAGCGACACGAGTGAGCGCCTGCTCTGCTTCCCATTTTGAAATGGCATAAGGGTCTTGCGGCTTGGCGGGAGAAGTCTGATCAAACGGTGCATCCGGCAAAGTGCTTTCACCGTTGACCTTGATGGAGCTTAGAAAAACCAGGCGCTTGACCCCGCAGCGTGCTGCCGCTCGTGCCAAGGTCTCGGTACCCAGTGTATTGACGTAACGAAATTCTGTCAGTGGATCATGCGCATGGTCGCGCATCACATGCACACGGGCAGCGCAATGGACGATAACCTGCACTCCGGCGAGAGCATCTAACCAGTCGGTACCGGCACCCATCTCAGCCACGATGCAGTAATTCACCCCTGGCACAGGAGTGCCAGGCAAGCTCCGCACTGTGCCAACGACATCAAGACCATGCGCCAAAAGACGGTCGCATAAGGCTCTGCCGACAAAACCCGAAGCACCGGTTATCAATACCTTCACAGAGAGGTCAATACAAGGTTAGAGCAGAACAAAGCCATACTTATCAGGCGAGCTGCCATGGAAGAATCGGCCTGCTCGAATTATTTATTGTCATGGTTACCATCGTAGCTGGGTGAGATGGTCAGTGATCGTAACATTGGCAAGTCAATCGTTTGTATTGACGGATACGTGTGATCTCCACAGGGCTAACAATATTCCTATGAGCAGACCAATCACCAGTCCACTCGCGGCAAAAAGTGGTTTCTTGGGAAATACTGGTTGCGTTGAAACTTCTGCCCGCCCCAGAGAGGAGGTAGGGAAAGTATGCTCTGGGCTGATTTGTTCTTGAAGTACACGTTTGCGTTCCAGGAATCTATGCATCTCTCCCTTATGAGTTAGCAGAACGCTGTTCATAAGCGCAACCTGAGAAAAATTGGCAGCTGAAAACTCCCCCGTTGCTTTTGCAAGAAAGCCATTCAACCGTTCAATTTCTTTATTCAGCGGCTCTGATTCCATGTCGATTTCTTCAATCTTACTGTGCCAATGCAGGAGGGTGGGTTCCGCCATTTTTGTGTGGATATCTGCCAGTTCCGCGATCAAGGCATCCACAAAACGTATCGCATCATCTGGAGTAGTGCCGCGCACGTGAACATCAATTAGACCGGATTCTTTAATCTTCACCTTGAGGCTGTTGAGCAACAAGTTTATTTTCGGGTCAAGCTCGTCTGGTGAAACACCCATCCGCTTCAGTGCATCATCTTTGAGAGATCTTTGCGTAATGCGATCTACCACCATCGGAGGTGGCTCTACAAGGTGTGATTTCCCAAGGTGCCCAATCCGAATCAACGCACTCGCCTCCCATTGTGCAGGCAGAGCAAATGCAACTGCCAGCCCCAGGGCGCCACCTACAAGTGCACCACCCAGCAAGATAGCACGATAATCCCGGATAAATTTCATCAAATCATAGAGTGACACTTCACCATTGGACTGAAGCTTATCGGCCAGCGATGTTTTATTCTCAGAGCCACCCATATTTTCTCTCGCTCTTGTCTCTTGTATTCGTCAGTTCAAACGGTCAACACATTAGTTCTAATGTATAAACTACGGAACGTTGCAACGGTATCCCTTCTACTCTAGTTCCACGGCGGGGCAGAAATGTGGCAAGCATTCTGTGTATGGCGAGTGATGATTTTATCACGTGCCCCCTCGCAACTGCGGAAATGACGATTCAATTCTTCAGCATAAGAGCACTATCTAACTCAGAATCTTCACTCGAATGTAAAATTTCCCAGAGTCATGTCATGACCTCTTTATAAAAATCAATCAGCTCCCTTGTTATCTTCTCACTCGCGAATAACTCTATTGCGCGCACTCTTGCGACTTCACCCATTTTTTGGCACAACGCTCGATCTTCAATCAACCTCAACAGAGCTTTAGTGAGCGCAGCAACATCGCCTGCGGGAAACAGCAAACCTGTCTTGCCGTCTTCTACCGCATCGGTAATACCATAAATGCGCGAAGCTACGGACGGAATTCCACTTGCGGCCGCTTCGATAATGACCTGACCAAATCCTTCACGATAACTTGGCAAGCAAAAAATATCAGCGGCCGCCATATAGTGCTCCGGATTAGGGGTAAAGCTGACTCTGCGCAATTGGCTGCTACTAGCCTCGCAAATTTTTTGTATGCGCGTAAAGGGCACATCCTCCTCAGTTCCGACCAGCAGCAACACCGTATCAGATCTGTGACGTGAAATATTGGTGAAGGCAGTAGCCAGATCCAGCATTCCCTTGTCGCGATTTAGCCGCCCCAAGAATAGTAATACCGTTGCATTCTGATTTATGCCGAGCTCTTCGCGGACAATGGTTTTCATTTTTGCATCAGGATGAAAGCAGGCGGGGTCAACACCACAGATTGAGCCGTGCCCAATGACCATACCTTGACCTTGCGTCAGGATACCCTCAGAAACCAGAAAATCGTGCTGCGATGGGCTGTCCACAAAGACGTGTGTAGCAAAAGATACAATTAGTTTGTCGAACATTTTGAGCGTACTGCGCCTCCATCCGCGCTTATTCGACCAAACTTGCCCGGTAAACGTATGCATCCGAACGGGAACGCCAGTCATCCAGGCCGCCAGCATTGCCAATAGCCCCGTTTTTGGCATGATTGAGTGAACTAGATCGAAATGTTCACGACGAAACAATATCACCAGTTGAGTCAAGACAAGCAAATCATGCCAAGGTGTTATCTTACGTTCGATTGCGAGTGGAATGAATTGGGCATCCAGGGCGTTCAGAAGCTCTGCTCCGGCAGGATTAGTAATTATCTTGACCCCCCATTCTTTTGCAGATGCACGGATGTGCTCTTTCAGGAAGGAACGTACTACCGCAGGGACGGTTGCAACGAAGCAAAGATTTTTCATTTCAGCTCGCCGAGTCGGGGTTTCTGTATACTTCAACCAACTCTCGTAATCCATCTTCCATGGCAATGACGTGGTTATAACCTAGCTCCCGTTGAATGCGGGATATGGGGTAATGCGAACGGTTTACAAGTGCATCGACTCTTGATTGAGTGAGTGGAAAGCCAGGTATCCTGCCTAAGGTTCTTCCTATCAGTTGTGCAATTGGCTTTGGAATCCTCAACCATGGGGAAGCACAGCCAAGCGCAGCGGCTATCACTTCAACAAGATGTTCTATAGTGCGGTGGTCGGAAAGATTATAGATTCGGCCTTTGGCGGAATGCATAGTTCCACAACGTACTAACCCCTCGACTACGTTATTAACGTGAATATAGTTTGCAGATGCCCCTAGCTTACCGATGTAAGAAAAGAGTCCTCGGTCTATCATGGCGATCATGCTGAACAAAGAGTTGTTGGTCATTCCAGCACCAAACACGTTTGATGGACGCAAGATGGAATAACTGAAACCACCTCTGTTTGCAGTGTCAGCGATAATTTGATCTGATATGGTTTTGGTAATCTCATACTCTCCAACGGGATTGAATTCTGCTTCCTCAGAGATTATGCCTTCCGATACTGGGCCATATACACCTACGCTGCTCAACTGCACCCAATGAGCTACTTGTCGAGAGGCTGCTTCGGCTAGATTGCGAGTTGCATCAACATGCAGTGCACTCATGCTATGTGGATCAGTCAGTTGGCCCGCACAATGATAGAGTACATCTGCTCCATCCAGCATGGCTGAAAGTTTATTGGTTTCTACCGTCACCAAGTCGCATTCATACATCGACACCAATGAAGGTTTCTCAGCCGCTCTCGGGCTATGTCGGGTCAATAATCGAACTGTGTCACCACGCTCGACAAGACTGGCGACAAGCTTTTTTCCTATAAATCCCGTCCCTCCAGTAATTGCGACAATCATGAATTTGCCATTTTGCAGGTTAAAAGAGTTGCGACCCACGAGTGGTCATGAAGCGGAAGCAACATTTTATCGTCATCTCAATGCTGTTGCATATCTTAAATGACGTTGGAGGTAGGTGGTCAAATAGAGAAAAATAAGTACTAAGTCATTTCATTTGTATGACTTAAACAATACTGTGCACATGCACTGAGTCAAAAAAGCACATGGTTTTACATATGGCTGTACCTTCTTGTTATTTGTTGGTCGTTACTGTCGCCAAGTGGTCTGATTTTGTCAAAGTTAGAATCCACGCAAAAATGATTTGCCCAGATAAAGAAAAGATAATCTGATAATGGATAGTTCCAATCAGAAGCAAAATAACAGAAATATAGTTTTTCTTGCTGATACGGGTCAGGACGAACAACAAAAATAGAATAGTGCCGATCAAGCCATTAAATACGAAAAAATCGAGCGCCTGAAAGTCGCCACTTCTTAAATCAGAATCTCGAAGAGACTGACCAACATAGAATTCCAAGGAATCGATCTGACCTATTACGGAATATATTTGATTGAGCTTTAATTCCCCTATATATAAGAAATAATTAATCGATAGTCTGTGTAATGCAGGATAATCTATGGCATTCGCAGCATCACCTGAGAAGGAGAGCGCAAGAATTGCTATCGGAAGCACAAGAATTAAAGTGATTAATCGCCTTTGTTTCAAAATAAACTTGGCAAGTAAAGCTATCCAACCAGTAGCGCTGACAGCCAGGCTTAGAGTAAGAAAGTCACGGATATATCCCTGATATAAAATGGTTGTCAGTGAAATCACCAGAACAGAAGTGACAGTGGCATTACCACCAAAACCATAAGCACGCGCAATGGCACCTGCGCTGATCTCATCAAGAAAATAATGCTGCCTGTTGGGCCACTGGAAAGAAAATAAGTTTGATGTGAGGAATTCAATGAAGAGCAAGACAATAAGAACATTGACCACTATCTTGAAAAAAACATGATAATGATTTTCTGCAGGGGGATTATGAAGGCGTTCGGACAGGAAGAATATATAAAAAAAGATAAAGCCCCAGAAGTACCTAATATCCTGAATAAGATGAACTAATTTATCTGATTCTAGGTGGAATCTTGCGAGAAAGTAGAGTGTCAGGGTACATATGAAAATGAGGAAACTAGTGGTCGTCCTTCTAAAAAAAAGGAGCAGAAACACGAGAGATGTGACCCAAAGGACTATAGACAGACTCTCTGCATAGTAGGAGCTTAAGCCCAAGAATAGCAGAAAGTACTTAGAGGTCGCTCTGCTTGACTGGACAAAATTTTCCATTTCTTAAATGGAAATATTGTGGCTCATGCCTGTACTGTTTTTTTTACAATATCGGCAGTTTCTCGAGATGAAATTCATCCGGTATTTTGTTATTAAGTACCGAGCGTGGCCTTTCATAGTCATTCAGTCTGAGTATTCTTCCAATTATAATCTGGCCTGAATGTACTCTCAGGTTGCCGCGCCAGTTTAGCCAGCATCTTGTCACCTGCCATCTCTGCCAGCACCATTTTGACTCTGAATGCCGATGGAATTCGCTCATCACGCTCTTTTTCTCTCTCTCAAAGTTCCGAGGGGGCATCAAAAGGTAGCAGACTCACCACTTATAGACGTGTGCGAACTCCTGGAGACATTTTTTACCCACGCGTTGCAATAAAACCAAGCTGATTACATATTCTGTGATATGCCTCGGCAACAAACGATCTTATAAATTTCCATGCGATGGCCAGTCGTGTGTCGAATGTGACCCTGGCATGGGAAAAGTGACGTTTTAATACTGAGCGGACTTCCTTGTATCTATTCAGATTCGTGTTCGTTTCCTGCCCAGCATGAATTCGCCAAGCAGCCAGTGTATCGGTCGTATATGCGAAATCAATCTCAAATCCAGCCCGGATGAAATAATCGTAATCACACGCATACCGAAGCGACTCATCCAACGGTTCCAGATGATTAACCGTGGTACGTTTGATAAAACAAGTCAAGGAGCTAACATAACATCCTTGACTTAACAGTAGGTTGGATGCTTGGTTTTTTGGAATAAACAAATCAGGTAGTGTAAAAGGTGAAAGGTGATTGCCTATATTCCTACCGATTTCATCAATGAAATGTGCATTGCAGAATATCAGGCCGGCAGAAGGATATGTTTCGGCCACAGCTACTTGCTTTGCTAAGCGTTCGGGGTAACAGAGATCATCCTGATCAATGATCGCAATCCATTCACCCCTAGCCTGAGCGAATGCGTAATTTCTTGATGCCGGGAGCCCCGCATTTCTCCGAGCGAACCAATGTATACGTGAATCACGTTCCGCGTACTGTTTGATAATTGAAACGGTGCCGTCACTAGAGCCATCATCGACGATGACCACTTCCATATTCAGGTAGGTCTGCGCGAGGACACTATCCAGCGTAGTTGCGAGGTAGCGTTCGCCGTTATAGGTGCAAATCACCACTGTAATTAAAGGTAAAGTCATTTCTGGGGTCGAATGTTTTTTTGCAGTAACAATGTTTCTCGTACTCGATATGCCAACGCGGCAGATTACTAAAAATGTCTGGCAAGGGCGCAGTCAGCGCGATTCAGTTAGGTTATCGAGGTATCCTTGGTAATCGGCACCGATATAGTCTCTCAGCCCATCCGCCCAATGGCGCATCACATTCAGGCCACGTAGATTCAGCTTTTGGTTGATCAGTCTTTCGGAAGATGGTCTTTCGGCGAAATATTCATTTTTAAAATAATCCGAAGAGACTTCAGTAATCCTGACACTTTCCTTCATTCCTAGGAGGTTAATTAGTTCTTGCAGTACTTCAAGTCGACTTGTGATTCCTTCACAGACCATGTTGTAGAGTCCCCAATATTCCTTTTTCAGGAGCAACTTTACGTTCTGGGCAAAGTCATGCGTATAGGTAGGGGTCCCAAGCTTATCGTTTACTACAAAAAGTTCCTTCTTTCCTTCCTTGATCTGCCCCATAATCTTTTGGATAAATTTCTTGTCCTTACGCGGCCCTCCCCCCATCATCCAGCCAGCGCGGCAGATCAAGTGCCGTTGAACATTTTCCTTAACGAATACTTCGCCGGCATATTTTGACCTCGCATAGTGCCCAAGAGGGTTAGGGTAGTCCCAGTCGTCATAGGTATCCTTCCTGCCGTCGAAGATGCCCGCAGTACTTATATACAATAATGGAATATTCAATTCATTTGAAATATAAGCCGCGTTCTCGACGGATAACGTGTTCGTCGCATAGGTGTCTGCCGGATGGAGTTCGCAATACTCCAGATCAGTATAGGCGCCCAGGTGAAACAAGTAATCTGGCTTGAATTCCATGACGTCTTTGCGATATGACTCATGGTCTCTAAAATCGAGATAGGATAACCATGGTTCATTGACATCGATATCTGTGCACTTTAATTCATAATCAACGCCAAAAACCCTGTAGAAAGCATCGCCCAGCATCCCACCACATCCCGCAATATAAATTCGTTTCATTAAATTACAATTCCTTTCTCGGATTATCGTGGATAAGTTATCCATTCACGCGCAAAGTCATACCATGCTAAACAATCCGCGCCAGCGTAGCAATCTATTGTCCAAGCAAAAGTAGGGCTCAGCCAAGATGCGTTCATTTTGTTGAGAATTACGCAATGCTGCGGCCAATTCCGTTGGGTTGGTGACATAGACTGCACCCTTCAAGCCACGGAGGGGGCTCATATTAAAAGTATTGCCGTCTAGAACCTGGATCACGGGAATCGCACTGCAGTAGGCATCTACTGCTGCTGAGGTAATGTTGCTAGTGTAGGCCACATCGCAGTCTGCAAATAATTCTACCAGCGGCGCATTGGTCATGTGCAGGGTCAAAGATGGGTAGTCGCTCGCTTTGATGGTGCAGGCTGGATGAGGTTTTACTGTATAGCGGGTATTTGCGGGCAAATTATTTGCTGCCAGCTCCAGCCACTGCATCATCTGCTGACTTACGGCGGGGAGAATATCACCACAAACCAGAACCCTGAGCGTGGACGACAAATCTGTGTCTTTGGGTTTCGCAGAGTCTTTGCCCGCCAGATACAAGTACCGCAGCGCTTCTACCTCGATGATTTGGTCTTCCGGATAACCACCATCACGGTATGCCTTCAGTGCCATCGGGCCGTTTAGCGCCACCTGGTCTGGCATCGGTAAATCGTTCTTCGCCTGCCGTGAGTAACTCCGAGGATCGTAAAAATAACGGAGATCCCAGTACCGCACAGTCGTATGTGGCACCCCAATCAGACGGCCATGCCCAGTAGCTTTCCAGGCATGGATAAATGCCATTTCCCAGCCTTGGTTCTCTTGCAAATAGATACCCAGTTTCTGACATGGCAACTGACTCAGAGTCTTCTCAAAGAGATTGAGCACAAGGCAATTCCACATAGCCGTTAGACCACGCATCGAATCTAGCCAGTCTTGCTTGAACAGTGGCCAGAAATCCAGGTTTGACCCGGCAGGACGAAAGAGATGCTTGACTCTGCTTAATCGCCAGCTTCGCCCAGTGAGGCGAGCATAATCACGCAGGACAGCAGAGAGCAGCGAGAAACTTAGCACACCGTCCAAACTAGCATGAAACTCCAACTCTGCGCCGATGAGATTAAATTGCTCAATTAAATCAAGCGCCTGTTCTGTGGTGGGCACAGCCTCGTGTTGAACATAAATATGCAGCCAATTCGCCTTCATCTTGGCTTGAGCGAGAGCTCCTATCAATCCCATCCAATAGTTGGAAACAAAGCGGCCTGTTGTCAGGGCGCTACGATCCAAATGAACCAAGTAATCGACGAACATAATTTCCGTCTTAGGTGAAGCATCCAGGCTTTTGTGTTTATGTCGCAGCGGCCATCTCTGCCAAGCATATCTCAGCAACCAAACAGCCGACTGTGCTATATACGGTAACAGACGGAAGATAAATCTTTTCGGCGGAATCCGACTACCGTTCCGCTCAGACTGCCTCCACTCAAAATCCATGTCGGCATTCCGGCACCACATCCTGAAAGTGGTTGCAAGGGTCGGGTCATTGCTTACCAGAGTGATTCGGCGCGAGTGCCGTACTTGAGTCAAGTCCTCAAGCGCGAAAAACCGGACAGCGTCATAAAGCCGGGCGGATTTACCATAGCTCTTCTCTACCAGCAGCGTCATCCACCAGTAACTAAAATCTGGCCGCAACTCCAGGCAGTCAGTCAGCCGCTTGCCATCGATGCGTGTCTCACCGAGTTCATGGATCCAGGCGAGATAGCGTATCCTCAGAGTGTCGGCCTGTTCTTCAACCAGCGTGGGAATTGAGATAACACCTGGATCATTGGCTTTCCCAAATCCACTCCAAAGAATCGTCGTCCAGTTTCCGGACGGTGGCGATCCTTCCGTATCCCAAACGAGCAGAGTGCGTCCCTTGTTAGCATCGCTCTCCAAACCGGACTCAGGCATCATGCCGGAAAAGGACGGCTTTCAGAGTCCCGTAGCATGAGAATTCGATTGGCAGATTGGGTCATGACAGAATTGCGCTAACCGGCAGTTTTTCTGAGTAACGCAACAAACTTTCGCCGGCGAGGGATGGCTGACCACTGGGTGCTATTTCGTTTCAAGAAGTAGATCGGAGTCTCGTGGGTCCGCGTAGCCACATACTCGAGCACTTGGTGTGAATCAGGGCTGACATAAGCATCACGAAATCCCCGATGATGAGTAATAACGTCATCGACCATGATAAATCCGCCGGGTGAGCAAAAGTGGTAAGCATTACAAATATCCCAGGCGACCTCGGGGTACAGGTGCCCCCCATCGACCCAGATCAGATCGAATCCGCCTTCTATTTTTCCTGGGAGAAAGAAGCTGTTTATTCCCTTGTGAATGATGTTATCGGCTTTCAAGTTGGCGCTTTGCCTGGTCTTGAAATCATTAAGTGTCTGTACATCATCGCGGGCATATGAGCTGTGGAAGATCGGATCATCCTCTGGTAGCTCCACAGTGACAATCTCTGAGGTTGGAAAAAGCTTGGATAAAATAAAAGTGGTTTCACCATCGAAGGTCCCAATCTCGAGAATTCTTCTGATGGGTATCGGGGAATGTTCACTGAGACAGGCAAAGAGAATCCAGTGAATCGAGCGCATACTCTGATCATCTGAGTTTAGATGCCTTTCAAGTTCTTTCAAGAGCCGCTCAAGTTTTGCTGAGCCACACGCATAATCAAGACCAGACTGGACAAATTTGGAGTCCTCTTCTATTTGTGTGCGTGATGGATCATAGTTCCGGGCCCAAAGAAAATACTCAAGGCGCCGGATATAATTTTCCAATACAAAGTATTTGATCAAGATTTCCCCAGGTCAAGAAACTGCTTCAATCCCAATGTCAATGTGCGGATACTAGAACTAGAAATGTTGGCTATGATAGCGATGATATACCTGATTGTATCCAGCTTTAGTTATCCATGGAAGAATCGGATGAATCCTTTTTTTAGAATGATCGGCAGTTAAAACGGTAATGGCCCATATATTTCGTATCTCTTAACGAGTTCGTTTATGTGGCATCCTTCACCAAGCTGGTCTGTTACGCGTAGTTCATGCAAGTATGCCGGCATGCTCGAGAGCTCATGGGTACGGCAATTCGCTGCGAAGCGATCAACCAGATGTTCGAAATGGACAAGCGGAATAAATTTCAATAACTGTGCGAATACAATTCTGTCCCGATTTGACAGCTAGGTCTGCCGAGAAAACGGCAACGACAACGACATGGCCCGAAAACGAATGGTGATTTCGAATCGCTGAGATGCCAGACCGCATCAAGTCTCTTAACGGTATTAGTTTGTGATCAAGTGACATTGAAGATAATCGGCTAGAAGTGCTGTAAAATAAAAAAACTTATCCAGGCAAACAGTGCCATTTCTGTTCAATTAGGGGAGTATTAGATGAATAAATCTGTCTTGATCATCGGAGGGGCTGGATACATCGGCCCGGTGCTTACAGATCACCTGCTCACTGCAGGTTATAAAGTAAATTGTCTCGATCTGCTGCTCTACCAGAACAACACCTGCGTAATCCCATATTTGAGTAACCCCAACTACCGGTTTATCTATGGTGATCTGCGCGACCAGAATGTGCTTGATCGAGCATTGCAGGGTGTCACGAATGTGATTCTGCTCGCGGGTCTTGTCGGGGATCCGATCACCAAAAAATATCCGGAGGCCTCTCATGCGATCAATGACGAAGGCATTTTAAGCTGCATTGATTTCCTCAATGGCAAGGGGTTGGATCGAGTGATTTTTGTCTCGACCTGTTCCAATTATGGGTTGATTAAATCAGATGAGCTTGCTGATGAGACCTATCCCCTGAGCCCGCTTTCACTTTATGCGAAGTCCAAGGTAGCTGCGGAACAGCATTTACTGACCAACAGAGGGAAGGTTGACTACACACCAACAATCTTGCGGTTTGCTACAGCCTTCGGTCTTGCTCCGCGTATGCGTTTTGATCTCACGGTCAATGAGTTCACCCGCGAATTGGCTTTGGGACGAGAGCTGCTGGTTTTTGACGCACACACTTGGCGTCCGTATTGCCATGTCATGGATTTTGCCAGACTCATTCAGCAAGTGATTGAAGCGCCCCACGCCAAAATTGCTTTTGAAGTGTTTAACGCCGGTGGCGAGATTAACAACTCCACCAAACAGGGTATTATCGACACCATTCTTGCCTTATTGCCCGATGCAAAAGTGCGCTACCAAGAACATGGCTCTGATCCCCGCAATTACCGTGTTAATTTTCAGAAAGTGCGCGAGACCCTTGGTTTTGAGCCAGAGTACACAGTTGATTACGGCGTGAAGGAATTGCTCAGTGCCATCCGCGAGCATATCTTTGATCGCGCCGATCTGATGCGCAATTTCCATGGCAATTACGAGATAGAATATCCGCTACCATGACGCTTGCTCAATCCATTCAAGCAGCAATTTCTCAGGTGGTCGGCACTGGTCCAGTGGTTTTACACGAGCCGCGTTTTGCCGGCAACGAGTGGGCTTATCTCAAAGAATGCCTCGATTCGACTTTCGTCTCTTCAGTGGGTAAGTTCGTCGATCGTTTCGAAATTGATCTTGCTGCTTACACTGGCGCTAAGCATGCGGTGGCGGTGGTTAATGGCACCGCAGCTTTGCATGTAGCTCTGCGGCTGGGAGGGGTGCAGCCAGGCGACGAAGTGCTCATTCCTGCACTGACTTTTGTCGCGACTGCCAACGCTGTTGTCTATGGTGGGGCAACGCCGCATTTTGTCGACAGCGAAGAGTGCACTCTCGGGTTGGATCCCCGGGCGCTACGCGAATATCTGCAAGGTATCACCGATATCGACCAGAAGCAGTGTGTGAATCGCGCGACTGGTCGCGTGATCCGTGCGTTGGTGCCCATGCACACCTTTGGTCACCCCGTGGATATCGAAGGAACACTTGCCGTCGCTCGGGATTTTCATTTAACACTGGTGGAAGACGCGGCCGAGTCTCTGGGTAGTACTTTCCATGGGCGCCACACTGGTACCTTTGGCCTGATGGGCACGCTCAGCTTCAACGGCAACAAGACCATCACCACCGGTGGTGGCGGAGCCATCCTTATCAATGATACGGAGTTAGCCAAGCATGCCAAACACCTGACCACCACCGCCAAGGTGTCTCATCGTTGGGAGTACCTGCACGATGAAATTGGCTACAATTATCGACTGCCTAATATCAATGCCGCTCTTGGCTGTGCCCAACTTGAACAGCTCCCTGACTTTCTGGCAGCGAAGCGCCGGATTTTTGAGCGTTACCAGGCTGCATTTGTCGGCGTGCCTCAGGTGCGACTTATTGCCGAACCAGAAGGATGTCACAGCAATTACTGGCTGCAGACAGTACTGCTGGATGAATCCGCCGCCGGAGAGCGCGATGCAATCTTGGCGACCACCAACGGCGCAGGGTTTATGACCCGCCCTGCTTGGACCCTGTTGCATCGTCTAGCACCATACCATGCATGCCCGAAGATGGAACTGCCAGTAGCCGAATCGCTGGAACGGCGATTGATCAATCTGCCGAGTAGCGCACATCTCGGCATGGAGGGCGCGAGGTGATCAGGGTGCCGATCCTGCTGGTGGGCGCCGGTGGCCACGCCCGCGTTTGTATCGACGTAATCGAACAGGAAGGACGTTTTGCCGTAGTCGGGCTGGTGGGTTTGCCCGATGAGGTTGGCACTAAGATCCTTGGCTACCCAGTGCTGGGCACGGATGCCGAATTACCAGACTTGCTCGGCGGCTCCGCCCATGCCTTGGTTGCTGTTGGTCAGATCAAGACCCCGGAGGCGCGGATGCGTCTATTCGATCTGCTTGAGCAAGGCGGCTGTACGCTGCCAGCCATCGTGTCGCCGCAAGCCTATGTGTCGGCCCACGCCACAGTGGGGGCGGGCACTATTGTCATGCATGGCGCCATCGTCAATGCCGGAGCGGTGATCGGACGCAATTGCATCATCAATAGCCAGTCCCTTGTAGAGCATGACGTTGTGATTGCGGATCATTGCCACATTGCCACTGCGGTTGCGATCAACAGTGGCGTGCATATTGGTGCGGGTACCTTTATCGGCAGTAATTCCAGCGTGCGACAATGTATCAACATCGGCGAGCATTGCCTCATCGGCATGGGGCAGCGGGTACTTGCTGATTGCGAAGCCGGAACCCACATGCCATCAGTAAAAAAATCATCTTGAAGACGCTGATTATCGCCGAGGCCGGCGTAAACCATAACGGCGATCTGGTATTGGCGCGACAATTGATCGATGTGGCCGCCGAGGCTGGTGCCGACCTTGTCAAATTTCAGACTTTCAGCGCGGATCGGTTGGTCACCATACACGCCGGGAAAGCAGAGTACCAGACCAAGACGACCGACGCCGGCGAATCTCAGCACGCCATGATTCGCCGGCTGGAACTGACACGTGACATGCATGACGCATTGATTGTTCATTGTAAATTACGTGGAATCCAGTTTTTCTCCACTGGTTTTGACGTGGAAAGCATCGATCTGCTGGCGGAACTCGGGTTGGATCGCTTCAAGATTCCCTCCGGTGAAATTACCAACTTGCCCTATCTGCGGCACGTCGGTCGTTACGGCAAGCCGGTGATTCTCTCCACCGGCATGGCCACCTTGGGTGAGATTGAGGCGGCACTGGAAGTGCTGGAGCATGCTGGCGTGTCGCGTGACCGCATTACCGTGCTTCACTGCAATACCGAATACCCCACGCCCATGGTCGATGTGAATCTGCGCGCCATGCTTGCCATCCGCGATGCCTTCGATGTGACCATAGGCTACTCGGACCATACATCCGGCATCGAGGTGGCGATTGCTGCAGTGACCCTGGGTGCTGCAGTGATCGAAAAGCATTTCACCCTGGATCGCAACCTGCCCGGCCCAGATCATAAGGCCAGCCTCGAACCTAGTGAGCTCAAGGCAATGGTCACGGCGATTCGCAATATCGAGGAAGCTTTAGGTGATGGCATTAAGCGTCTTTCCCCGAGTGAAGCAAAAAATAAACCGATCGTCCGCAAATCCATCGTTGCGGCGGTACCAATTCGCCAAGGTGAGGTCTTCTCAGCCAGTAATCTCAACACCAAACGCCCCGGTACGGGTATCTCGCCGATGCGCTGGGATGATATCATTGGCCGCACTGCGCCTCGCGATTTTGTGGCAGACGAGTTGATTAAGCTATGACTCGCAAGATTTGTGTCGTCACCGGTACTCGTGCCGAATACGGCTTGCTACGCTGGGTGATGGAAGGCATTCGCGAGACGCCGGGTCTCGATCTGCAGATAATCGTTACTGGCATGCATCTTTCGCCGGAATTCGGCCTCACCTACCGCGAGATCGAGAAGGACGGGTTCCTCATCGACCATAAAGTAGAGATGCTGCTCAGTTCCGATAGTCCGACGGGATTGGCCAAGTCCATGGGGTTGGGATTGATCGGTTTTGGCGATGCCTTGCAGCAACTCCATCCGGACTTGATGCTGGTACTGGGTGACAGGTTCGAGATTTTTTCTGCTGTTGCTGCTGCCATGTTTGCTCGCATTCCGGTGGTGCACCTTCACGGGGGTGAAGCCACCGAGGGGCTCATTGATGAGCCTATTCGCCATTCTGTAACCAAGATGTCTCACCTGCATTTTGTAGCCGCGGAAAAATACAGGAGAAGAGTAATCCAGTTGGGGGAGCATCCAGACCGGGTGTTTTTGGTGGGCGGACTCGGCATCGACAATATCAAGAAACTGACTCTGCTCGACCGCCCGACGCTGGAAGCCTCTCTCGGATTTGGACTGGGAGTCAGGAACCTTCTGATTACTTTTCATCCGGTGACTCTGGAAAATGCGACTTCTGCTCAGCAAATGGCAGAGCTGCTCGCAGCCCTGGAAAAACTAGAGGACACGCACCTAATTTTCACCATGCCCAACGCCGATACCGACAGTCGTGTATTGCTTGACATGGTAGAGCAATTCGTTACTAGTCATGCCAATACCCGTGCCTATACGTCTTTGGGTCAGTTGCGTTATCTCTCCTGCATCCAGCATGTCGATGCCGTAGTAGGTAACTCTTCCAGCGGCTTGACCGAAGTGCCGAGCTTTGCTAAAGGTACGATAAATATCGGCGACCGGCAGCGGGGGCGTCTCAAGGCGGAGAGCGTGATTGATTGCGTGCCGGAGCAGACAGCCATTGCCGCTGCACTGGCGCAGCTTTATTCGCCGGCATTTCAGACAAAGCTCAAGGCTGTTCGTAATCCCTACGGCGATGGCGGCGCGAGTAACCGAGTGGTGGAAACACTGGCAAAGATTCCGCTGGAAGGTATCATAAAAAAACGTTTCTTTGATTTGCCGGAACTATGAGAATTGTTTTCATTGGTGCAGTAGAATTTTCTCGCAGCGCTCTGAATCGGCTTATTGAAATTCAAGCTGATTTAGTTGGGGTCTGTACTCTGCAGGAATCCAGTGTTAACGCCGATCACAGCGACCTCAGTATTATTTGCGAGTCCAGCGGCATCCCTTGGATATACTCGCCGGACATCAATTCGGAAGAGACCCTTCAATGGGTGTCCGGCAAACGGCCCGATGTCATTTTTTGTTTTGGCTGGTCAAGGTTGCTTCGAGAGAAGCTATTAAAGCTAGCGCCGCTGGGTGTGGTTGGCTTCCACCCTGCAGCTTTGCCAGCTAATCGAGGCAGACACCCCATCATCTGGGCACTGGTACTCGGTTTGAAGGAAACGGCATCAACCTTCTTTTTCATGGATGAAGGGGCAGACCGTGGAGATATTCTTTCTCAGGAAAGGGTTGAGATCGAAGATGAGGACAATGCAACTACACTTTATGAAAAGGTCACTCTTTCTGCCTTGAGCCAAATCCAGGCATTTGTACCTCGCTTAGCCTCAGGCTCATTTTCTAGGGTGGCGCAGGATCATCTGCATGCCAATACTTGGCGGAAAAGGGAGAGAGCAGATGGACAGATAGATTGGAGAATGTCCGCGCATAGCATCCATAACCTTGTCCGTGCTTTGACTAAGCCTTATGTTGGCGCGCATTTTCTTTATCAGGACCGGGAATTCAAAGTCTGGGATACAAAACTGGTGATGGATGTGCCGCAAAATATTGAGCCGGGAAAAATCATTGAGGTTGACGATAATGGGCCTGTAGTACGATGTGGCGAGTTGGGCATCCGGTTGTTGAAGACTGAGCCATTGTTCAGACCTGCCCTCGGAGAATACCTATGAGAACTCTAGTTATCGCACCTCATCCCGATGACGAAATCCTTGGTTGTGGCGGCACCTTGCTGCGCCGCAAAGCTGAAGGTGTGAAGTTAGGCTGGTTGATAGTCACAGGCATATCCGAGCAAACTGGTTGGTCGGCAGTACGGGTTCGGCAACGAGATGTGGAGATTGCCAAAGTCGCCAAGTTGGTTGGTTTCAGCGAAGTCTTCAACCTGCGCTTGCCTACTGCGCATTTGGACAGTTTACCTATGGCCGACCTAGTCGATCAGTTTTCCGCCATATTCAAATCTTTTCAACCTGATGAGGTGCTCTTGCCGCATCGCGCGGATGCCCATACCGACCATCGGGTGGTGTTTGACGTAGCATCAGCGTGTACCAAGTGGTTTCGATATCCTTCCGTGCGGCGTGTGCTGGCGTACGAAACGATATCCGAGACCGGGTTTGGTCTTGATGCAGACTGCACCTTTTATCCTAATGTTTTTATTGATATCAGTAATTTCTTGGAACGCAAGCTGGAAGTAATGTCGATCTATCAGTCTGAGCTAGGAACTTTCCCCTTTCCACGGAGTGTCCAGGCTATCCAGGCTCTGGCTACCTTGCGTGGCGCAACCTCTGGGTTTATGGCGGCAGAGGCGTTTCAACTGTTGCGAGAGCGGCAGTAATCAGTGGGTGTATAAACTTGACCAAAGAATGTATGAAAAGTGACGCGCAAAATAAAGACTGGCGAAAGGCTTTGCTTCCATTTAATGCCACTTTGCGGCAGGCCATCCACAATCTGGATGAAGCGGCCCTGCAGATTTTGCTAATTATTTCTCCTGATGGAACGTTGATTGGCACGCTCACCGATGGGGATATTCGGCGCGGTCTGTTGCGCGGACTGGACTTGAACAGTTCTATCGAATCACTAATCCACCGCGAACCGTTGGTTGTACCGCCGCAGTTGGATCGCGACACAGTGCTTCAATTAATGCATGCCAATAAAGTTCACCAGTTGCCGGTAGTTGGTGAAGACCGACGCGTTGTGGGACTGCACGTGTGGGATGAACTTATGATTCCTGGAAAGCGTTCTAATTTGATGGTGATTATGGCCGGTGGCCAAGGCACTCGATTGCGCCCCCATACTGAAAACTGTCCCAAGCCGCTGCTGCCGATAGCGGGTAGGCCGATGCTGGAACACATCATCGAGCGAGCCAAGGGAGAGGGGTTCGAACACTTTGTGTTGGCCATCCATTATCTTGGCCATATGATCGAAGATTATTTTGGAGATGGCGGTCGCTGGCAGGTGAAAATCGATTACCTGCGCGAAGAGTCACCACTGGGAACAGCAGGGGCCATTGGTTTGCTGAACCCACGTCCCGATGTCCCATTTCTGGTTACTAATGGGGATGTCCTAACCGATATCCACTACGGTGAACTTCTCGATTTTCACTGTCGCCATAGTGCGTCAGCCACAATGGCAGTGCGCCTGCATGAGTGGCAGCATCCATTTGGTGTCGTCCGAACCAAGGGAGTCGACATCATCGGATTTGAAGAAAAACCTGTCACCCGAAGCCATATCAATGCTGGTATCTACGTGCTGGAACCCGGCGCCCCGGATGTCCTGAATACCGGCGAACACTGTGATATGCCTACGCTATTCAGTCGCCTGCAGGAGCGTGCTGCACGAATCATCGTCTATCCGATGCATGAACCCTGGCTGGATGTGGGACGTGTAGATGATCTAGAGCGGGCACAGGCAAGGTGATCAGGTCACCCGGAATCCTCCCTTCCGAATGAAGGCCTTGGAGAAGAGCAAGTGGTTCGCCGTCTTATTTCGAAAGTTCTCGGACTAATTGGGTGTGCCCTAGTATCTAGCTGTACGACGACTACGACAAACACCGTCCACGCATGGCCATGGGCGGGGCCACACCCAAGCAGCGGATGGCCATGGCCGCGTAACTCTACTTCTACCTCCCGCCAAAAAGTGGGAGGATTACCCCATGATCAAAAAAACAGTTTTGGTAGTAGGTGGCGGGACGGCAGGACTAACGATTGCAAATAATCTCCAAGATTATTTTAATGTTGTTGTTATAGAAAAAAGCAAATACAAAAAATATCCTCCCATTTATAGAGTCCCCCTGCTTATCGGTCTGCTCTATAGAAAAAAGACACTAAAATACATACTAAAAAGAGAGCTCCTTCTAGCAAATGGGAGGCGCATACCATTCTTTGAGTCAAATGTCCTAGGCGGGGCATCGGTTATAAATGGATGCGTTCACACAATTGGATCCAAGTCAATTTGGAACAATGTCCTGAGCAACTTCGATTCTGATTATCACGAACTGATCGATAGCTACAATAAGCTATATACAACTCATCAGGGTGAGAATAATAAAATTAACTTGATGCTCGCCCCGCAAAATGAAATTGACATGGCGTTCATTCTGGCGCTGAATAATAATTTGGTGCCCACTGGAGATATGAACTTTTCCGATGGAGAAAATTGCGGCCCAATTTACGATACTACCAAGGGATTTTTCAGATCATCGGTTCTATCTCTCATACAAAAAAAAGGATTTGAAGTATCTTCAAGCGAAGTCGTCAAGCGGGTTTTGTTCGAAAATGGCAACAACGCTGTCGGTGTTGAGACCGATAAAAGAATTATAAAATCGGACTATGTCATATTATGTGGTGGGGTTATAGGCACATGCCGCCTACTTTTGCGGGAAAAGAAAGATAAAGAAGCGGTCAATCACTTTAGACTTCTAGATATTGGGCGCGGGGTGCAAGACCATACGAATCTAAGGGTAAATGTAACAACTAAAACAGATATAGGCTCACTAAATGAGGTGTTTCGGAGTTTTCGAAAGAGACTGTCGATATTTGTCAATCATTTTTCCGGAAGACATACTTTGATGGTGGGCACAGGAGCAACCTCTGGTGTTCATCTAGATCTTAATGGAGATGGAAAAGTAGATACGAGAATTCATGTGGTCCAATTCTCCGAAACAGGTAGACATGGTAGTGATGGTAAATATTTTTTTGACAAACCAGGATTTTCGCTCTCTATTACTCCAATCCACCCGGCATCTCGAGGGGTAATCGAGTTGTCCGGAGGGGATGTGACAGTAGATCCAATGTACCTATCGAATGATGAAGATATTGAAATTCTAAAATTATCCTTAGGTTATTGCTTAAAACTTCTTCGTAGCGAGCCTATGTGTTCTTTTGTGGAAGAAATAGTAAGCGAACATTTGATAGAGAGTGACCCGGAAAAATATATTAATGAAAATATCTATAGCGGCCACCACCTAATTGGAGGAACCCACGACGCAATAGATAAAGATTTTAATATTAAGGGAGTGAGTGGATTGTATGTGTGCGACGCTAGCCTCCTTAAAGAATACCCAGCAAGCAATATTCATTCCTCGGTTGTCTTGATTTCTGATATCTTTTCTAAACGATTTATTTCGAAGAATTCATCGTGATTATGTTTATTCATCGTAGAATTACTTCCGTTCAATAAACTCTACTTCAAATCAGATCAAGTTCCCGAGGAAGCGGATGCGTCCGCAGTTCGGTATGAAAGGTTTCGGTGCAGGCCTGTCTGGGTCCGGTAGGTATAGCGAAGAACAAAATCGAAGAGGTGCGGCGGCTGATGCTGCTCCTCCAGGCAACTTTCAATCAGAAACTACTCTACTTCTTCGCAGAACAGAACGCTAGGAAGATGCTCATTCAGCACGTGAATCTTTGACATGACAACATACAAGACCTGTACGGAATACTGGCTGGACCCTAAAACCGACGCATTTCGGGGCGAGTTTGAGGCGATGTACCGGGATATAGCGGATCCTTGGGGCTGTGAGGCAGGTAAGTCCTCACTCAACAACCAAATATTCATGGACATCATCTTCAATAGCAATCGGCGTTTCGACAGAATTTTAGATATTGGCTGTGGTCTGGGAGGATTGCTGAATAAAATCAAGATGCGAAACCAGGGGGGGTATGTGTTGGGCCTGGATGTTTCGCTGACTGCAATTGAAAAAGCAAAGGAGCGCTATCCTGGTTTGAATTTCGACTGTCGGAACATTTTGAAAGATGAGTTTAAGGAGGATAACTTCGATCTGGTCGTTCTCTCCGAGGTGCTCTAGTACATATTGGATGACCTGCCAACTTTTTTTACCCGAGTTTCGAGCATGATGTCGGCTACCGGTTCTCTGGCGATTCATCAATATTTTCCGGCAGACCAGCGCTTCGGCAGGGAATTAATCGAGGGTTTGCCTGGGTTTCTGAATTTTATGGAAGGTCGAGCGGATTTATCAAGGCAGCATATGTATACAAGCCATCATCACGATGGCGTTGTGTTTCTATCCACTTTTCAAAAGGAAGAATAGTATGCCTGGTTTCGAGGTGTTTGGAGAAGAGGAGCGAAAGGCTATTAATGATCTATTTGACGCCAATGGTGGAATTCTGTTTGCGCATGGTTTTGACGCATTGCGTAAAGGTATATACAAAGTACGGGAATTCGAGTCCATTTTATCTGAAAAATTTCATGTGCCGCATGCACAGGCTGTCTGTTCTGGATCGGCTGCACTTAGAGTTGCATTGGCGGCACTTGATATTGGTCCAGGTGATGAAGTTATTATTCCTGCTTTTACCTTTGTAGCTACGGCAGAAGCGATCATCCAGTCTGGTGCAGATCTGGTCATCATCGATATTGATGACACATTTAATCTGGACCCGGATGCATTTGCAGCGGCCATTAGCGAGCGTACCAAAGCCGTCATTCCCGTCCATATGATGGGTGCGCCGGCCGCTATGGATCGGATTGTTGAAATAGCACGAGCGCGCGGCATAAGAGTGCTTGAAGATTCTGCTCAAGGTGTCGGTGGGCAGTTTAAAGGACGATATCTGGGCACTATCGGAGATATTGGTTGCTACAGTTTCGATGCGGGCAAGGTGATTATTACCGGGGAAGGCGGGATGGTCGTGACTGCTGACAAAGATCTCTTTATCAGAGCGCGAGCTTATCATGATCATGGACATGAATATTCGACGATGGTTGGAAGGGGGGAGGAAGGTACGATAGGGGAGGGGTTTAACTATCGCATGACTGAACTGCAGGGCGCTATCGGTATTGTCCAGCTTGGTAAACTGGACATGATTCTGTCTTCGCAGCGAGCTAACAAGGCAAAACTCAAGAAAAGGCTGGTCGAGAATGGGTTTCCTTTCCGATATAGGAGGATTCTTGACGAAGGTGAGCTTGGCGACTCCCTGATATTTATGCTGAAGGATAGAGCTCAGACACAGGCTTTCCTGGCTGGCATGAAGAGGGAGGGCCTTGGTACAAAGAATGTTCCAGATGCGATACGATGGCATTTCGCGAAGCACTGGTCCCATATGTTTCAGAAACATGGTTGGTACCGCGATACTTACAAAACGGAATGGCAGCGGTCGGCTGATATACTGGAGACCGCGATAGCTCTGCCGATCATGATCCGAATGACTGATGAGCGGATCGAAGAAATCGCGCATAAGATACTCAAGATAACGGCTGAAGTTACCTGATGCTGTTAGCTATTATCCCCGCACGAGGCGGATCAAAAGGCATACCTAGAAAGAATATGGCTCTTCTAGGGGGGAGACCATTGGTCGAGTACTCGATCGAGGCAGCCAAGAAGAGTCGATTCATCGATGAAATCCTTCTCTCCACGGATGATGACGAAATTGCAAGTGTGGGGCGGCACTTTGGTTTGGACGTAAGCTACCGTCGCCCCGCGGAACTAGCCGAGGATGCGACGGCGATGATTGACACGTTAGAGCATGGTCTTCATTGGATTGGGAATGCTCGTGGCAGGTTGCCGGATGAAGTTATTCTGCTGCAGCCCACATCACCACTACGTTCTGTGCAAGATATTGACGGTGCCATAGCTCTTTTTCACGAGTCAGGGGCGCCTTCCCTGGTTAGCGTGCATCCCATGGGCGAGCATCCCTGTGAATGCATCGTTGGTAACTCGAAAGAATGGAAATACTTGGCATCCCCTCCGGGGGGCGCTGTTCGCCGGCAGGACTATGAAAATAATTTCTTTTTTATCAATGGGGCCATATATCTCGCCGGAACTAAGACATTGTTGTCCCGGCGCAGTTTCGTCTATCCTCAAGAGACAGTAATGTTTGTTATGCCTCGGGAAAGGGGGATGGATATAGACACATACCTTGATCTGAATATTGCTGAAGCGATTATTGGTTTTGCTGGTCCGAATGCTGGATAAAGGTACCAGAATTGCACGCGGACTTCCCCTGTATCTGTTCATCGTCGACATACGTATAAAGATAACGACAAGCTGAAATAATTGAATACGAAAATGGCAGTGACCGATATTATCATTCTTACTGAATCGCCATTTAGCAGGAGAGACTACGACCGCTTTGGAGTGGAGCTGCTAAGCAAAAGATTTCAAGTTTCAATTCTGGATTGCACGCGATGGTTGAAACCGGAGTTCTGGGATAAATATCAAGAGACTGCTTACCGCTGCCCGGGCTATGTATCTGTTACTGATCTTGGCTCTTTGATTGGCCACATTCATAACCCGGTTAAAGCCATAGCGATCGACTATCTTGGTAGCTGTGCCGGAAGTAAGCGCATCAGGAAAGAGTTCAAAGATTGCAATATTTCAAGAGCCATTGTTCTTCACGGACTTATACCCACGCCAACCATTAGATGGCCAGACAAGGTTGGTTTGTTCATCTCTTCAAACACGCCACTTTCCATGCTTAAAAAGATCCACAGGCGAAATAAACAAATATTAAGTCCAGATCCGGCACCCGAGATCGCATTATTGGCCGGCACTGCAGGTTTGAAAGATAAAAGGCTACATGGTCTGGTGCACAGGATATGGGCACATTCTTTTGATTTTGACATTTATTTGGAAAATAAAGGGCAGGCATCTACCTCAGTTGCACCTTATGCTGTGTTCCTCGATGAAGATATGGTGCATCACTCGGATTACACTCATTTGGAAATCAAGTTGCCCGCAACTGAAGAAGCTTACTACACCTCAATGAATAGTTTTTTCCAGAAGTTTGAGCATGAATTCGGCATACCAGTTAAAGTCGCGGCCCATCCACGCTCCCGTTATGATTTACGCCCACAACTATGGAATCGCCGCACAACAATTTATGGAAAAACCGCTCAGTTGGTGCGTGATGCCACAATAGTCTTGTGTCATCAATCAACTTCTGTCAGTTTTGCGGTGATGTGGCGCAAACCCCTTCTATATTTGACGACTAATGAATTGATGTCGAGTTATCTTCAGCCTAGGATCGCTCTTGGAAGTACCCTCTTGCGAGCCCATTTAATCAACATAGACGGGCACAATGGGCTGCCGGCCATAGAGTCGCTTCTTGCGGTGGATGAGGGGGCTTATGCAAAATACACCGACGAATACATAAAACGGACAGGCACCCCCAATTTTCCAGCATGGCATATATTTTCTGAATATATACAGAATTCTTTGTGATTCAGAGATATGCTTAGAAAGTGATGATAAGGATGCGCGCGCCGATGCTGATCGATTCACTGCCATAGAGACAGGGCCTTGTCCGCCAAAGTCTGCCCGATGGCCAAGGACGCAGTCGCTGCCGGCGAGGGCGCATTGCAGACCTGGATTACGTTGCCACTGATACGAATATCGAAGTCATCGAGCAGGCGCCCATTCCGGTCGCAAGCCTGGGCTCGAATGCCGGCACCACCCGGCTCAAGATGATCTGCCCGTATCTCGGGAATGAGTTTCTGCAGCGCACTTACAAATGCTCTTTTGCTGATTGAGCGGTGGAACTCCCCCAACCCGGTTCGCCAATATTTGCCAACTACTTTGCGAAATCCAGGCCAGGTGATCGCCTCCCAGGTATCGTGCAGGTTGAAATCTGTTTTGCGGTAAGCTTCCCGCCCGAAGGCAAAGACGGCATTTGGGCCGCACTCGATGCCGCCACTAATCATGCGGGTAAAATGTACGCCAAGAAACGGAAAGGCCGGGTCAGGTACGGGATAGATTAGATGGTTCACAAGATGAAGTGCCGACTGTTTAAGCTTGTAGTACTCGCCGCGGAACGGCAGGATGCATAGCGATAGCTCCGGTTCGGTTACGCGGGCCAGGCGATCCGATTGCAGGCCGGCACAGACAACGGTGATCTGTGTAGTATAAGTACACGACTCGCCTATCACCTCGGTCTGATTACCATGGCGTCGGATATCCAGGATACGTTCGCCAAGAACAATTTCCGCGCCCATCTCAGTCAGCTTCTCTGCATACTTTCTAGCCACTGCAACGTAATCCACGATTCCGGTCTGAGGTACAAAGAGTCCACGAATACCGTTGCAATGTGGCTCAATTTCACGGATCTCAGCCGGCTGTATAAACCTTAGCCCCTCGAGACCGTTTGCCACCCCCCGGCGGTGGAGTTCATCCAACCTGGACACTTCCACTTCAGTGGTTGCAACTACGATTTTGCCGCATATTTCATGCGGAATCGACTCCTGCCGGCAAAAGGCCAGCAGTTGTTGGTATCCCGTGCGGCAATTGACAGCTTTAAGTGACCCTGGGCGATAATAAAGCCCCGAGTGAATCACTCCGCTATTATGCCCGGTCTGATGCTGCGCCAGGTTCGATTCTTTCTCGATGAGCATCAAGCGAGTGCCTGGCCGCGCTTGCAAGATACGCAGCGCGGCGGCCAGGCCGAGGATGCCGCCGCCAATTATAATGACATCGATATTATTGGTCATATTTGAACCTAGGTGATGAAAAGGTAGTAGATTTCCCGCTTACAGGTTTATTCGGATTCACGGGGACACTTCTTTGCGACTACTGGTTTGCTATAATAACGCAGTGAACGGGTCTAATATTAAATGGTTAAATCCACCGCCACCGATATGGACAGCCTTAGAGTACAAACAGATTTGATCCAGCGCAACTAAAGGTTAGTGAGATGCAATGTAAAGGGCAGTATTCACCGAGTCAGTGGAGAGTTCCACGTGTCTAATTTTCCTGAGAATTTCAAGCAATCTCTTGAAGTGAATGGCTACTGCCTTTTCAAGAATGTCATTTCAGATAGAACCGTTGATCTAGCCCGAGCTGCTTATCAGCGGATGCTGTGCAAAATAGAGGCGGGCGGCTATCCGTTTTTCAGGATTTATGACAATTATTGGCTGCTAAATATTGCTGGTATTGAACATATTTTCCATCCAGACATTTTTGAGCCAGATTTATTTGCTGCGGTAGTGGAGTCAGGTTTACTCCCCAAAGCGATGGGACTATTGGGGACGACTACTCCTGTCATGCTGCTTAATCGTATTCACTGCACCACGCACTATAGTCACACAGGAATTTGGCACCGTGATGCCGACGCATGCACAGAACCGCACTTGCAAATGGCATTATTTCTTTTTGATGAGGATCGTTTCTTTGTTGTTCCTGGTAGCCACCAAAGGGAATTATCAACTGAGGAAAATCATCTGTTAAGCGTCAGCAGGATGGCTTGCTTGCCAAATCAGATGACTATAGGTGGGCAAGCCGGTGACTTGATGTTTTTTAAGTCTTCAATTCTTCATCGAGGGAGTTGTATTCAGCAGCGTGCCCATGTCCACTTTCGTATCGGGAAAGGCGATCCACAAATACCCTTTCAATCTGAATGCAGAGAGGAGTTTGGGCGCCGTGAAGTCCTTGATCTCTGTGATGAACATTGGGAGAAGATGTTCACTTGCAATATGTACGATAGCCAGGATTCCAGGAAGTCTGTCTGCGGTTCTTCGTCTAATAGTTCGCGCGGAATACTGAAACGATTGATGGCAACGTTCCTACATCATTTCTTGTTTTTACTTCCTGAATCGTCGCCGTTGTTCAGTCGTTTGCAATGGGTAGCACCGAATCTTCGACTTCAGAAAGTATTTGGTTTGGGGAGAAAATAAAGTGTAAATCACCTCCAAGTCACTAGACAGCTTTAAGTCTTGGAGGGTGTCCTGAATTTTGTGTAAACGGAATTCATTAATGCTGCGGCATCCTATCCCCGAACTGAATAGTAAAGCGGTTAAGCGCAGCTTTCCAGTCCCTTATTGGCATCGTCCATTTTCGGCTGATGTTTTGCTGTGCAAGATAGAATAGTTTTAACAGTGCCTCATCAGATGGAAACGAACCACGGTTCTTGGTAATTTTCCTCAGGCTCATGTTCAGCGATTCAATTGCATTGGTGGTGTAGATCACTCGCCGGATCTCCGGCGGGTAGTCAAAGAACGGCGTAATACGCGCCCAGTTGCGCCGCCAGCTTTGGCCAATAGGCGGATAGCTCTCATTCCATTTGGCCTCAAACGCAGTGAGCTGTTGTTCGGCTTCTTCAACTGTGGCAGCGGTATAAATAGCACGCAGATCAGTTGCCACCTCCTTGCGCAGTTTCCAGCTGACGTAGTTCAGGCCATGGCGCACCATGTGCACGATACACAGCTGCACGGCGGTCTTGGGAAACGCGGTTTCAATGGCTTCCGGGAAGCCCTTCAGCCCATCTACGCAGGCGATGAAGATGTCAGACACGCCGCGATTCTTGAGTTCGGTCACCACTTGCAACCAGAACTTGGCCCCCTCGGTCTGGGCGATCCAGATACCCAACAGTTCCTTCTCGCCATCCAGCTTGATGCCCAGCGCCAGATACACGGCCTTGATGCGCACCGCACCGTTATCGCGCACTTTGGCGTGGATGCAGTCGAGATAGACGATAGGGTACAACGCATCGAGCGGGCGGGACTGCCAGGTTTTGACATCCTCGATGACGGCATCGGTCACCGATGAGATCAGGCTGGGCGATACCTCGGTGCCGTACATCTCTTCCAGGTGGCCTTGTATCTCGCGCACCGTCATGCCGCGGGCGTATAGGGACAGTATCTTGTCGTCGAATCCCGTCCAGCGGGTCTGGTGCTTGGGGATGAGTTGGGGTTCAAAGCTACCGTTGCGGTCGCGCGGGATTTCTATCGGCAGTTCGCCGAATTCGCCCTTGAGCGTCTTGCGGCTGGTGCCGTTGCGGGTATTGCCAGCGGCATTGGCGACTGGTTCATGTTTGTCATGCCCTAGGTGCGCTGCTATCTCGGCTTGCAGGGCGCGTTCTACAATGGCCTTGGTGAGTTGCTTAAGCAGACCATGCTCGCCAATCAGGTCTTCAGGTTTCTGGTAGCCAGCCAGCAGTTGGTCGATCAGATCCGGCGATGGTGCTTTTTGTACTGCGGTCATGTTCACTCCTTTTCAAAGTTAGGCAGTTTCCTGCCAAATGACCGTTTACACAAAAATTCTTACACCCCCAAGTCTTGAACATGGGGTTACACTAGGGATGCAGGAATGGATCAATTCTGAGTAATTTTTACTGAATGTATCATCGTAATTTCCCCTTCTTTTCTTGTTGAGACAATTCTAAATCCATGCAGCCTGTGCAGTAGTCGATAGAATCGCGGGTAAGCATGACCATTTTCGTTTATAACCAGAATCATTCCTTTTCTAACAGTTCTTTCTAATGCCTTAAAGATATCAAATTCAGGGTGGATCAACTCAATCGTTGCAGTATAGGTAATTGCCCAATCAAAAGCGTTGTCAGCCTTGTCAAGAAAATAGTCTTGCGCAAGGCAATGTTCTACATGAATTAGATCAGGATTGTAGTCCTCGCTTTGCCGGAGCGTTTGGATTGCCTGATCCATAATGTCAAAACCATACAATTTCGAGAAACCTCTACGTCTCAGTTCAAGAAGAAAACGTCCTTGATTGCAGCAGATATCTAGAATGCTCGCATTTTTCTGTACGTGACTACAAACATAATCCACCAATATCATTTCTTCGGGATGGATGACAGAGTAGAAGGCGGTCTTATAGTGAGTTTCATTTGCCCATATGAGCGCATCCTTTTCTCTTTGCCGCACTTGAAGCTTCCGGAGAATGTTTGCAGTTGGCCTGAATGTGTTGAGGATCTTTCTAGCGTAGATGCCTACTGGAGACTTCCACATCCATAAAACAATCTTTTTAGGTGTGGAGATCAGCGCAGGCTTTACTGGAATAGTAGCTCTCACCGTATATACTCCGATACGTTAGCGGTCTTGTAGATTTCCGAAGCTATGGCTTTAATGGCCTGAATTTCTACTTGAAATATTGTGAAGTAGTCCATCGTTAATTTTCTGCTCTGACGCTTGTGGAATCTGAGTATCCTTCATAATTGACTCTTCTTCAACTAATGCGAATCATCGGAGAGGCAACCGTTCGCATGCGGGCACATGAAATCTTGGAGATGGTAAAACCTTTCTGTGCTTAGATCCGCCGCCGCTCGTCAATTAAAAATCTAATTTATAAGTTTAAGCATAGATGCAGCTTCTTTTCGAATCCTTTCTCGCGCACAACCATCGTAAGGACCGAAAAATTGCGTTACTTCATGGAGGTTATCAAGTTTCACCGGTCTGTAGCCATCGATCAAGACTTTCGCAACCCAATAACTGAGTTCTTCACGCGACAAGGCTGTAAAAGCAAATCCGGAATAATCAATCAACTTGTCGACATAGGAAATCGCGTTTGGATAATAATCCACAATAACAACTGGCTTGCCAGCCACAATACATTCATCGACCATACTTGTGTGCCGTGCAACCACCATATCAGATACTGCTGCCAGCTTGTATTGGAGCTGTGGGGTTTTATAATCCGTCGATATGGCTATATTGGACATCGATATGATTTCTTTTTTCACATCGTAAAAAAAAGGGATATCGAGCCACTGAATATGCTTGCCACGTATTGTGAATTTAAGATCAGGAAACTCCTTGGCTAGCGCTATTATTGAATTATAGAAATCAAGATTTGCAGGCCATGAGTTAAGAATAGCCAAAGGTGAGTTATGCTCATCTTTTTCGGAATGAAAATCTAGGACAAGAACCCTTTTCGGTCCGCCTAATTCCTTTCCTTTCGGGACAGAGCGCTGTGCGGCGTACAGATAATCACTCCTTTGAAGACCGACAGGGACAATGCTTCTGATTACCCAGTCACTTCGACCAGAAATTACTTTTAGGCTCTCTTCAGAAGGAATCATATAGGTGTCAAAAGTCATGCTAAAGCACTTAGCATATGAGCTGGACAATCTCTCCTGTACCGCAATGGTTTTTATACCAAGTGACTCCAGCGCCATCGAAAGAGGGGGAGGGAATAGGATGTCATAACCCACCAATGCAACTTTTGCATTTTTGAATCGTTGACAGGAAAGTCGGTAACTTTCATATTGAGTAAGGCCGATGAAAAGCATATTCACCAATCTTAACAGCTTGATTGAGTTAAGCGGACGCCTCCAGAACACCTTATTACACAATAGCAAATAGTTAATCCGGGCATAGATATGCAGAGCCGACGTTAATGTTTTCTTTGCCCCGGGCCGCAATATGTGTAAATCAATTGATTCAACGCCAAGTTGATTGGAATCAAAATAGTCTTTGTAATACTTGCCGAGTTCTACATGCAAAACTTTTGACGGATGAAGTGGGGAGGAGCGTCTGTCGAAGTTATAATAATGATCTTTGGAGTACAGGTTTTTGCCGTACCCAATGCTTAAATGAGGAAAGAATAGCGCCTCATACTGAGATACGTCTTGCTCAGAAATTATGTTTACATGATGATTTTCGCCTGTGTCTTGTACGTCAGGGATACTATTATCAGCCCGCTTCATGAAACGATTAAAAAGCAGGACACAAATCCTAGCAGCGAGTTTTAAGCTAGGAAGAAAAACAGCATCAACCTTCAGGTGGGATACCAAGATTTTCTTTGGGTAAGAGTTCTGAAGCAGTAGGGTTACCCTGTTGCCACTTTCCTGCAAGAGAATATCCTCACGCCAAGCCAGCATCTGGAGAAGAGGTGCAAGCTCCCTTTGGATGGAATTATTCAGCAGGACATTTATCTTCAAAGATGGTTTTTCTATATTTAGCATCATGGATGACCAGATGCTTGTGTAATCAGGACCGTTAAGGCACTTGAAGACTAGCTCTCCATATCCACGGTAATCATCAGATAAGGCTGGATCTATTAAGTGAGACTTGCCAAGATCCATTTGACCGACAAACCCAAAGTGAAATATTTTTTGAATTTTTATTGCAATAGGTGATTGCTGTCTTGCTGTAACTTTATAGCCTGCCAACCAAAATAAAGAAGCGATGACAAGACTCAAAAAATCAAGAAATTCTATACCTACTCTTTTCTTTATGGTGCTACTCACGAGGTTGATAGTCTTTTTCCCTATAGGTTGATTGTCTGTTCTGCTATTCATTGCATTCATTCATATTAAACACGGGCATTGTCGATCATTGTTCATAGTTTGAGAAAGCACACTCGAACTACAGCTGGCTATACTTTCTCCGCTACAAGATTCCACGATGCAAACAGGTGACTGGTATGAGGTATTTCAGAAGAAGTCTGTTTGTGTTCCAGCCTGGTAACACGAAATCCGGCATTGGAAAATAATTCGAGGATGTGTGCTCTGGTTGAGAAGTGAACATTGCCAATACCAACAAATTGGCCTTCAGTGATATTAGCCCGTGTGAATTCATCAATCGAATCTCCCAAACCAAAAGCAGAGTGTTCGGTCGAGAACCAATCAATGCCGATATATTTAGCGCCCGGTTTCATTGCAGCAGAAAGGTTCTTTAGCCCCAGCTTGATCGCATTTGTATCGTTATGTGTCATTGAGCTCCGATCAATCACAAGATCATATATATCCAGATAATTTTGACGGATAAAGTCGCCCGTTCTGAGTCTATCTTTAAGATCCGGATATCTCTCACGGACGCGCGCTGCGATTGAGTCACTGCCTTCGATCCCATAATAGTCCACACCAATCGTGAGGAAGAAAGGAATATTGGCGCCAGCGCCAAATCCGATCTCCAGCACTTTTGTGCTAGAAGAGAATGGTTTTCCATAGTGGTGCATGTAACTGACCAAATCAGACCATGGCCAAATAGAGATATTGGATCCTTCGCGATAGACTTGATCCCACTGCGTCGAGAAAGACATTTCTATAGCACCATATAACTGATGTTCGGCTCATACTCGAAGCATCGAAGTTCACAATCCCTAATATTGAGTTGTTCAAGCAAAGCCTTGGTTTCCCCTGGCCAGTCTGAGTTGTTAATTTCATCAAAAGCAAGGACAGCACCTTTTGGCATCCTTGGCACGAGTGTCTTTAATGCAGTAATGGTCGGTGCATAGACGTCAAAATCTAGGTATAAAAGAGATATTAGTAGATGTGGATTATCTTTAAGATACTCAGGTATTTTCAGGTTTGCATCACCCTGAACCAGCTCGATCTTTGGAATATGGTTCAAGAACCTATTTTCGTCGTACTCCTTCACACACAAATTCAATTCATCGTAGATATTGTAAGCCTCCGAAAACATCCCTTCTTTCACATCGGGTCTATTTAGCACATCAATGGGTGCAACATGCGGAAAGCCCTCGAAGGTATCGAAACCGATTATTTTTCGATGGTAATTGTAGGGCTCAAGTGTCGAGGACAGCTTCGCCCAAGTCATCACTCCTCCCCCATGATGCACGCCGCATTCAACGATGCTGCCTTTTACCGGTAACTGAAGTTTAAATATTTCAGATTGGACCAGAAACCTTGCTATGTTTTGACGGCGGACATACTTGGAAAAGTTGGCTAATTTTTTATCCACTGCACAGGAACTTTCTTCGAAAATCATTATTTACCTCCTTGGTGATTATTGTTCATGGTTCTTATGTAAAAGCGCAAATATTTTCTGACATCAAGACGTCAAGAGAATCGGGACCAACATTAAATAAGAGATCTATCACAGACATATATGGCTCAAACGCACCATGTAACTGGGGGTATATGGGATGTATGTATTCTTGGAAGTGAGGTTTGATACCGCAATCCAAAAATGAATCAACATTCGCATAATCTTTTCCTTGAGCACCAAAAATATAGTCACTTGCATCCAGTTTCTTACACATATCCAGCACCAGATCTGATTTATAACCCTGAAAAGCGAATTCGCTCGCGGTAACAATGGGAACCTTGATGCCGAGTGATTTCAACCCAAATTCGAGAGTTGCAAAGTCTAAATCAGCCAAATACGTATAGGTTGTGCTGGCTAATATGGTTTCTATGTCACCGATATAGTCTGCGTAGAAGGGAGCCTTGCGATATGCCAGATCGATAGATTTGAAATGTTTTCTATTCCAGCCATTGTTGATGATTTTGATGTCGCAAAGCTTTTTCTCCAAGTGATCTTTTGACTCGACTGGTACCGACAGCCAGATAGGGCCGGTATTGGTTTTGATCTTGTTGCGATTATTGAAATCCTTGGTTTGGTACTGTGCAATATCAAAAATACAAAAACGCTCGGAGAGCGCGATCTTGTGAAAAAGACCAAGCCAAGGCAAATAAACGGGTTGATGTGCGGTCAAAATCATGCAAAATCCTTGGCAATACTTGCAATTCTCTGAGCATCACTTATCGCAAGCGCGGGGTAGATGGGTAGAGAGATGGACGCACATGTGAGTTTGTTGGCTACGGGATACTTCTCAGGTACATCGAGTAATTCCCAGCGCTCTACGGGCACGATGGCGCGTATGCCCGCATGTTGCAACGTCTCGATCAATCGCATCGGTTCGGCACAACGCATGACTGCTCTATAGCGTACCGGTTGGCTTAACGCTGTAGCGGAATCAAGCAAATCTAAGCCAGCTTCGCGGTAAATCCCGAACAAACGTGCGCGTTGCTCCAAAAATGTAGGCAACTTGCCAAGCTGTACCTTGCCAACAGCGGCTTGCATATCCGTCATCTGGAAGTTGAAGCGAAGTTTCGTATCATCGCGACAGTCGAATTCCCGGTAATCTCGAACTTTGTCAATCAATGCCTTGTCACGACTGATTACTGCACCACCTTGCCCCCCACTGGTCATCAATTTGGTCGCATAGAAGGAACAGATGCCCACCTCGCCACGCAGACCAATTCGTTCACCCGCGACTGCTGCGCCAATTGATTGGGCTACATCTTCCACGATTTTGAAATTGCTTGTGTCTGGTAAAACGATTGGGATACCAAACATTGAAGGTGCAATCAGGATATCGATATCAGCCTGAATGGCTGCTGACATATCAACATTTGGACCGCCTTCTTCACAGTCGAGATACACGCATTTCCCGTCGATAAGTCCTACGGCATTGCGTAACGCAGCGCAGGCGTATACCGGAAAGCCAATCTGCTTATTCTTCCCATCCAACACCCATAAAGCCAGGTAGAGCGCAGCTGAGCCACTGGATACAGCTACCGCATGTCCACTGGGAAGGTCGAGGAATTGACATAACTCATTCTCAAATGCCTCAACCTCGGGGCCTTGGGCGACCCACCCGCTGGCAAGTACCTGCATCGCAACTGCCTGCTCTTCCGGATCAAAGGTGGGTAGATTATGGGGAATCATTCCAGTCATTCCAGAATTCGACCTTATTTAGTGCAGGATATTCAATGATTACTCGCTTCGGCTTGTGTGGCTTTATTTCCGGACGAACTTCTATCAGATATTTCACGCCATCATGAAAAAAGAAAGCGGGGCTTTCAGTTTCCATGCCTCGTAAATGAGGAAAAATCTCCACCAAAGGTCGAGACAGAGCAATCTCGTTATCAATCGGATAGCGTCGGTGTCGGTAGCTGCCAACGCCTACCTGCTTGGCGCCTACTATATTCCCGTTAGGCCACTGTTCTAATATGCGAGAAACAAGTACCAGAGAGAGTTCTTCATCAATCGTTCTAATGAAAGACGCAGTATATCCCGCCTCAATTGGAAACCGTGCGCGTGCGATGACATCACCAGTATCGACTTCATCTGCAGCAAAGATACCCGAGATGACATACTCTGCCTTTTGTTCAATGAAGGCATGATATATTGGTGCCCACCCTCGCCCCTCTGGCAAATTAGAAGAATGCATTACTACGACATTACCGGCTTGAGCCGCTTGTTTAATAACTTTCCGATAACTCCATGGCACTATCAGTTGATACGCTAATGGGTCATCTGGGAATGTTTCTGTGACCACGACTTCGTATCTATCTGCGGGGAGATAGTGCAGTAACGCCATCTCAAAATCGAATTCATCGAGGTGGTTTAAAAGAATACAGACACGAGGTTTTATCACAGTTCGATAGGGGAAAATTTATTGAAATCACGCCAGGCAGTTCGTCCAAGTAATCGCCAATATATTGCGGGAGAAAATCCTGCTCCCCCCGCTACTCGACGCATTGTTAGATTCGCTTGTGTGAACTCTTCGCCCGCCTTGATTGCCGTGGCAGCCACTATTACTCTTTGAAATTCCCTCTTGTTAGCGAGCTCAGCAGTGGTAGGTCGTACACATGGGTCCCCCAAGATAACATTCGCGTTATGAATTGTGGCAATCCACTCAGCAAGGCCTTTCGGTTCTTCTGAAAACCAATGATCAGGCCCTGGCAGATCGTGGTTGAGCGTGAAATGTTTTTCAAATAACCTTGCACCCCGCGCCACGGCCAATGTGGCCGCCAATGGTCCTCGAGTGTGGTCTGAGAAACCCGTTAGTAAGCCCGGGAACGCTTGTTGCAGCGTGGTGAGTTTTGCGATGTTTGCATCTTCGGGCGGTGTTGGATATTGTGAAGTGCATAGCAACAGCGCCACCGGGTAACCATCAAACCAGCCGACAATATCAAGTGCCTGATGTACTTCTGCCAGATCACTCATGCCGCAGGAGAGTATCAGCGGCAGTCCTGTCTCAGCATAACTGCGCAAAAGCGGCAGGTTGGTAAAATCATCTGAGCCTATCTTGATTGCCGGCACACCGATTTGCAACAGTAGATCCAAGTCGCTACGATTCTGTGGCGTGGAAAAGAAGGTGATGCCAACCGTCTCGCAGTGCGATTTTATTTCCTGCCATGCTTCTGGCGGGAACTCGTAGCGTTGGAACATTTCTAGCATTGATTCCGTTACGGGTTGCCCCTGAGACTGATAGGTGAAGGTCTGATTCGGATCACCACAGAATTCCTCCGCCTTGAATGTCTGAAACTTGACTGCATCGGCCCCGGCCGCTTTGGCTGCTTCGATCATGCGTTTTGCAAGTTCGAGATCACCGTTGTGATTAATTCCAACTTCTGCAATGCAGTAAGGTGGGTCATTAGGGCCGATGCTGCGGCCAGCGATTTGAAATGGTTTGATTTGATTTAACATGATTTCTGCTTTGGTTGTTCAGGAGCCTTTGGTTGCGCTGCCAATAGTATGCCTGCCATTCGTTCTGCACCCTTGGCGTCTACCAGCGCCAAAGCTTTTTCCGACATGGCTGCGAGGCAATCATGGTTCAGAGTGATCAGTGCATCCGCATAGTCCTGGGCTTGCAGGTTACTGCTCCAGCCAAGATTAAATACGATACCTGCTTGGCCTAGGGCTTGCGCAATCGGCGCTTGATTCTCCGCAAGAATTGCGACCAGTGCAGGGATGCCAAGTGCGCACCTTTCCCAGTTACTTGACCCGCCCGCGCCAATAATAAGGTCAGCCTGAGCAATTAATCTTGGCATGTAATCTACCTGACAGTGATACTCCCAATGGAGCTCATTGCACTTTCTGACGATTTCAGCATTGCCCGGATTTGATTGGCCCACGACTACATCTACGCATTCAGCTTTGCCAAAAAGCTCAATACCTTGCATGGCTTTGAGCGTTTCGCCTTTATCGTCACCGGCCGTAAAAAAAACCAAGATACTTTTTAATTCATGCGACCGCGGTTCGAGGTGTTCGCGAATGGATCTGAATTCTTGTCGCAGCAATGCGTAGCTTGGACCCAGGAGAACCCGGCACGATGGAGGGACTAAAGTGGCGTAGCGCTGCTCACCGTTAGGGAAATAGTTTTGATCCAACAGTGCATCGCAGTCGTGATGGCGGTTAGCCAGATCGTCAATCGCCATCAACTTTTTGACATGTGGGCGCACCCGCTGCTCCCATTCGATATCGAGCGCGTAATGATCTACTACCAGCCAATCTGGTTTCTCGCCATTGAGTGCTGCGATGGACTGCTCGGCATCATCAGCCTGCCTTACGCCGAGCCAGGCGGCATAGTTCTCGATCGTCCCCGGCACATTTATCGCCATGGTGGGTAGTGCCGTGACAGGCATGGCCTTTTGCTGCAACAGGGCGATGAGGTTGCCGGCGTGTTCGCGGCAGATAAAGCGTGCCTGCACGCCGCGCTCGCGTAGCGATTCCGCCAAGGTCAGGCAGCGCATGAGGTGGCCGATGCCTATTAGTGTTGACGAATCAACACGAAAAATGACCTTCATGTCAGCTGACGACCTAACATGAATGCCTCAGCGGCATTCACACCGACCGTTGCTCCACGCCAATGTGCCAGATGCTCGACACCCTGCCTTGAGCGCGGGTGCGGCCAATTACGTAGCTCAGTGGCGTAGGCTTCCAGTGCAGATAGCTTGCGGCCGAGCGTTTCGGAAATGTCCACAAACCAGTTGGGCGCGAACGCTGGTGCGCTACCAGGCAATTGCCATTCGGTGCTGGATGGTACCTCGAAACACAACAGTGTTTTGACTGGGTGGTTGTGCTGCGGACGGCAGGCCGTGACTACGGCTTCATGCAGCCGGCGATGATCAATGTTGACATCACCCGCGTGGTGAGTGAAAACCATCTCGGGTTGGTGCTCAGTAATCAGCGTCTCTACAGCCTTGGTAATCTCGAGCACCGCAATGGTATCCATGCGGTTGTCTGGAAAGTCACCGAAGGACACTGATTTGACTCCCAAGATATCGCAGGCTTTCTGGGCAGCGGCACGACGCGAGGTGAGCTCATCTAGCTGCGGTTCTGCGTTATACATGCGTGAAAATACTCCATCGGCCAAAAAGGCAACATGGGCTGTTGCACCTTCATCCGTTAGTTTGGCAATCGTGCCGCCACAACCGAGGACTTCATCATCGGGGTGGGCGACGAGAATGAGGATGGATCTGTTCACTTTGTGGATTCCTGAGAAATTAATATGTCATGCATTAGTTCAGCCCGTTGCCAGTCATCCGGCGTATCAATATCCTGCACTCGCCAGCGGGGTATTACGATGGGTTTGGAATGATGGTCAAAGATTTGCTTACTTTCCATCCATGCTGTGGGTCGTCCCCAATAAAACTGTCCGGCGTCATGTAGGGCAGTCGGTAAATCCTGCGAGCGTGTCGTGAAGTATTCCGGCCAGAACATCTCTATACCGCCCTCAGATAATTGTTTGAAAGAACGAAAAATTGGCGCAGAAAAGTCAGTTACGGTAAACGCATAGGCCCAATTATCGGACTCGAGCGCCACCCAGCCTCGATTGAGGTCTGACACTTGCACAAAGGGTGCGGTAGCGTAAATGCAGCAGATCGCGTCCACATCGAATCCTTGGTCCAGAGCCCATTGGGTAGCGTGCGCAATCACCTCTACCGTACCGGCATAATCGGTGGAAAGTTCTGCGGGCCGCATAAATGGGACTTCTGCCCCCCACTGTCTAGCTACCTCGGCAATTTCAACATCATCTGTCGAAACGATAATGTGCTCAAACAGGCCAGAGGACTTTGCCGCATCTATTGACCAAGCGATCATCGGTTTGCCACAGAAAAGTTTGATATTTTTACGCGGAATGCGTTTGCTACCGCCGCGAGCTGGGATGACAGCGATTTTCATATGCTTGTTACCTCTCGTAACGCGGCCACTACCCGATCTTGCTCCTCTTCCGTCAGACCCGGATACATTGGTATACTAATGGCATCTGAGTAGTATTGCTCCCCCTGCGGACAGTATCCCGCCCTGAATCCCATCTGCTCATAGTAGGGGTGGCGATAAACAGGAATGTAATGCAAATTTACGAGTATCCCCGCTGCACGCAACGCTTCATATACCTGACGATGCGTCTTATTGATTTCATCGAGCTTCAAACGAATAAGGTAAAGATGGAAGCTAGAATAGCTGTTCGCGTGTTGCCACGGCGTAACGACTGGTATTCTAGTCAACAATTCGTCATAACGCTTGGCGATGGTGTGGCGCTTGGTAACAAACTCATCGAGTCGCTGCATCTGACTTAGGCCCAATGCAGCATGAATGTCGGTCATGCGGTAGTTGAAACCCAAGCCTATTTGTTGATAGTTCCAAAGTTCAGTTGGCGCTCGGGGGTGCATATCCGCCGCATCACTGGTGATGCTATGACTGCGCAGTAGCTGCATGTGCTTGGCCAGTTGGGTATCATTGGTAAGCGCCATACCGCCTTCACCCGATGTGATGATCTTGACCGGGTGAAAGCTGAACACAGTGATATCACTGTAACAGCAGCTGCCAATAGGTTCACCTCTGTAGCGGCCACCAATAGCATGCGAGGCATCTTCGATGATTTTGAATCCATAGTGCTGACTCAAAGCATGGATGCCCGCCATATCGCAGGGCTGGCCGCACAGATGCACAGGGATAATGACCTGGGGTAAATTTCCGGCCTTTTCCGCTCGCGCAAGTTTTTCCGCCAGGCAGTTTACGCTTATGTTATAGGTGCGTGGATCGATATCTACAAAATCCACTGTCGCACCGCAATGAAGGGCGCAATTGGAGCTGGCCGGAAAAGTGATCGGTGTTGTCCAGACCACATCACCTTTGCCTACATTCAGTGCCAGGCAGGCAATGTGTAGCGCACTGGTGGCATTGCTTACCGCCACCGCATACAGTGCGCCGCAGTAACTGGCAACAGCTTTTTCAAATGCGGGGATGACTGGGCCTTGGGTCAGGAAGTCCGAGCGCAATACTTCTACGACCGCATCAATGTCGGCCTGGTTAATGTCTTGGCGCCCGTAGGGAATTATAGTCATCAGATACTTTCGATTTTGTCGCGGTTCTGGTTGATCCATCCGCGTAAAGTTTCGATACTCATCCAGTCGGTGTTGTTGTTTGAGCAATAAGTGAAATCAGGGGCTACCAATTTACCGCCATTGATACGCTCAGGGTCTTGGCTCCAGTTATGGATTGCTGGCAGGATTTTGTAGTGCTCTGCATACTCGTATGTATGCAGAGCGTCCTCAGGACCAATCATTTGCTCATGAAGCTTTTCACCGGGGCGGATGCCAACGATGTCATGACTTGCATCGGGTGCAACTGCGCGAGCAACATCGGTTATTTTCATGGAAGGGTTCTTCTTCACATAAATCTCCCCTCCGATCATGTCCTCGAAAGCATGCCAGACAAGGTCAACACCCTGCTCTAAGGTGATCATGAAGCGGGTCATTCGGTCATCTGTGATTGGCAGCATACTTTTGTTCGAAATTGAGAGGAAGAAGGGGATAACAGAGCCACGTGAACCCATAACGTTGCCGTAACGTACCACGGCAAAACGGGTATCGTTATTGCCTGAATAAGAATTCCCTGCGATAAAAAGTTTGTCCGAGGTCAGTTTGGTAGCTCCATAGAGATTAGCCGGACTGCTCGCCTTGTCCGTTGACAGTGCAACGACACGTTTTATCCCTCGGTCAATACATACATCAATAAGATTCATGGCGCCAATCACATTGGTCTTCACACACTCGAAAGGGTTGTATTCCGCCGTCGGCACAATCTTGGTGGCGGCCGCGTGAACAACATAATCTATACCATTTAGTGCGCGCGCAAGGCGGTCCTTGTCCCGTACGTCCCCAATGAAAAAACGTACCCGTTCGTCGTTGCCATAAATCTTGGCCATTTCCCACTGTTTCATTTCATCGCGTGAGTAGATGACTAAACGATGCGGGTTGTATTTTGCCAGCGTCATAGGCACGAAGGTGTGGCCAAAGGATCCGGTGCCACCGGTGACGAGGATGGATGAATTGCTGAGCATAGGGATTATTTTCCTTATTTTTCTGTGATATTCAGGCCGCTTGTGTCACGATTTCTTGGTAAGTGCCAGTTCGCTTGATGCCACCATCAGACAGCTCCACTATTTGCGTACAGTTCTTCAGGGTGGTGAGGCGGTGGGCGATGATGAGAATGGTAATGTCCTCGCTGAGGTGCTCGATAGCCTGCATAACGGCTTGCTCAGTTTCGTTGTCCAGCGCGCTGGTGGCCTCGTCAAAGATGATGACATCGGCCTGTTTGTAGAGAGCACGGGCGATGCCGATGCGCTGACGCTGTCCGCCGGACAACCGGATGCCACGCTCGCCCACGACGGTTCGGTACTGCTTGGGCCAAGTCTCAATGATGTCGGCGATTTGTGCTTGGCGAGCTGCTTGCCGAACACGCTCATGGTCAACCTTGTCCCTTGGTACGCCGAAAGCAATATTCTCTTCAATGCTGTTATCAGCCAAAAAAATAGCCTGCGGTACATGCGCGATATGAGTTTGCCAAGCACGGTGGTTACCCATCGTGATCGGCTGACCATCGATCTCAAGCGTGCCTTCAGTAGGTTGCAGCAGACCCATGATGATATCAATCAGGGTGCTCTTACCGCTGCCGGTGGCACCGATGAAGCCGACGCGGCCTCCCTTAGCGATGCTGAGGTTAAGTTTTTTAAGCGTCCAAGGGGTTTGTGCGTTGTAGCGAAACGAGAGTTGCTTCAGATTAATTTGTTGTCGGAACGCCAGCGGTTTAGCAGTCGGCTGGTCAGCGTAATCGGGGAGGGGTTGATCAAGTAACTCCAGTGTGTCATGTAGCGAGGCCTGCCCACCTTGAATAGATGACCATGCTGCATAAGCCTGCTGCAATACGGGCAAAAGGCGCTGGGCGCCGAGTGCTAGGGCGCCGAGGATAGGGATGGCCTTGGTGATCCCATCCGTTTGCTGGGCAAGCGCATAAGCCAGTACGGCGATGAGCAGCATACCCAAGGCCTCCATCCCATAACGTGGGCTGCCGCCGATAAAAGTACTGCTGCTTTCAGCGCGACGCAAAGAGCGTTCGGCATTATGGTAGGTCTGACAGTAGGTGGCCTGACTACCATCAATCAGGACATCACGAATACCACCCAGTCCTTCTTGCAGAGATTTGATGACTTGTGTGGATTCATGGGCAATGTGCTGGCCATTGCTTAATAGCCGGTTGCGAGTAAGCCGGATGATGAAGGCGTAGATCAAGCCAAAACCGCCAAAGGCTGCCAGTGCAATGATCGGGTCAAGAGACAACAAGGCAATCAGGATAGTGACCAGCATCATGCCTGAACCGATAAGATTGAGGAACATCATAATAGTCATTATTACGCTACCAGTTTTGTTCAAGATGCCGTTGATGACTTCACTGCTATTGCGGGCAAGATGAACCGCATATGGCTGGTAAAGTGTGCGGCGGTAGATGCTAATACTGAGGTCAACCCCGGTCGCAAAGGATAGGCGTGTGCTAGTCCAGAGAAGCAGCAAACGCATCACGCCGGCTACCAAGGCTGCCAAACCAAATGCGATTGTCAGTGGTAACAGAAGTTGTTCTGGATCTGTGAGTCCCATGGTTTGGATGAAAGGTTGTGCGGCTGGGTGCTCAAAAACGTGCCCTGGGGCGGTCAAAACGCCGAGAAACGGCAGTACGGCTCCAATGCTGAGGATTTCAGCAAATGAAGTGAGAACTATTAAAACGAGCAGAAGGCCAAATTGCCACCGGCGCCGTGGGTTGATGTGGTGCCAGAGTCGGCCTAGGAGTTGGGGGATGGATTGGGTGGGCTGCATGGGATTATTTGTCAATAAAGCTGACAAGTTGTGCTTATTTCTTTTTGGAAGCAAGTCGGTGCTGCGCACTTATCATTCAAAGAGATAACTGCGAGAACGTCACTCATGTTCGTTACCCAACTTGCCCTTCCGCGCGGCTTCGCGCCGCAACTCCACGATCTCAACGCGTAGCCGCTCGTATTCCTGCACTTTATATTTGAGAAAGCGCACAGTGATGCATGCTTTTTCCTCGACTCCAGCGGGGGTAAGTAGATAAGCATAAGCAAGCTTATTCTTATTGCTGCGAAAGTTCAGCATCTTGATGAGTCCTTTATCCAAAAGGGCTTTAATGCAGTAATTGGTTTTCCCCAAACTCACACCTAGGGCCTCGGACAAATCGCGTTGGCTCATGTGTGGGTTTGACTCGAGAAGACGCAATACCTTCAGGTGGTTTTCTTCACGCAAGGGAGTGTCAGGCAAGATTTTAATAGAGTTTGAAGGAATTTTATCCACGTTAACGCCATGCTGTATTACGATCAGCAAGCACAGTTAGTTAGTAGATCTTGGTTACTCGGGCAAGTGAAAAAACTCGTTCATAAACTGAACGCACTATAACACAACTGTTTTATTGTGGAAATATTCCAGTTGTCATGCATGCTTGAATTGTTGGATTTCACCGTTATTCGTTGGTAGATGTTCTTAAAATTCAGGAGAACGAATTATCGGTAATCAGAGAGCATGCTGGTTGTGGGGTGTTGAGTCTATTGCGCCTGAGGGCATCTCTACGGGGAATGATGGTTGCTTCTTTCGTGCTCGAGAAACACTGCTACAGTTCCTGCAGATGAAATCGCGTATTATCCCGTTCTGACAAATTTGTGTGATGTCCTGTGGGCATGAAATATTTGGAATGGGCAGGTATGAGATATGGCCTGGAAGACCAGAGGCGGGAGAGTCCTGAATGCATGAAGAACTAGCTAGTTCATCCAGCCCGACGCAAAACATTTATCAGTGGCGCGATATCCTAGCGAAGTTCGTGCTGTTCTTTTTTGGCGTCGCTCTGTGGCACAAGGGACTGAGTTTATTTGGCGGTATTCTCCTTGCTTTGGCCTGGGTTCTGGACGGCAGTTTGCACCGACTTAAACAGGCAATTAGAAGAGAGCCGCTCGTACTGGCAATACTCCTTTTTTGCACTGTGCTGGCATTGGGGATTTTCTGGAGTGATGACCTGAGGTCAGGGTATAACGTCTGGAAAAAATATGCCATTCTCCTGGTTTTTATTCCTTTTCTATACCTTTTGAACAAAGAACGGTTGCCATGGGCAATCAGCGGGTTGCTTGCAGGGTATTCCGGGGTTCTGTTTATGGGCGTTTACCAGTGGATTATTGTTGGAGACACCTCTCTTTCCTTCCCATTGCTTAAGATGTCCCGGACAGGCTTTTCGGGAATGCTCGGGATCGGTGTGATACTGGCGATCTATCTGGCAGGTGCGAACAGCAGTAAAAAAGTAAAGCCGCTGCTATGGATTTTTGCATCCTTGTTGTTGTTTATTCAGTTCAATCAAGGTGCGCGGGGCGTTCTGCTGGCTACGCTATTTTCGTTATTGCTTCTGATCTTCATGCGCTACAGAACGAGAATCAAAGCACTTCTTGGTGTTACGGTAGCGACTCTTATTGTGGTTGGAATTTTTGCATACAGCAGTACCAGCCTTGAGAACAGGCTGATTGAAGCCCAAAGCGATATTGAGCTATCCCAGCAAGGAAAGTATACCAGCAGCTCGGGGTACCGCCTTGCCATGTGGGATGTGGGCTTGCACGGCATTGCCCAGCATCCCTGGTTTGGTCATGGTACCGGGATGCCCAGCCGTTATTTTGACGAAACAGTTGTGACTTACAAGGACGGCCTCTATAAGGATCTGCCTGGCTGGCTTAAAACCTATCATTATCACAACGACTGGATTGAGATCGGGATGCAGATCGGCGCGCTTGGTCTGCTGACTTATGCTTTTTTCCTGTGGAGCTGGTTTCAAACGCTACGAGCACGCCAGCTAACCACTTTGGGAGCAGTCTTGGTGTGTTTTGTTTTTGTGGCAGGACTGGTGGAGACGCTGGTTTTCTTCAGGGTGATTCTTTATCTGTTGCTGGTGATAACCGCCATTGCTATTGTTTGGCAGAAAGAATATGGGAGTGGGATCAAGGAGGGCGGCTAGGGTATTTCGCGCCTGGAGCTACTCCTACGGGAGGGTCTGATTCTTCGTGCGTGAACGTGTTCCTACATGGGCGGAACATCGCGTACAGGGCATCAGGCAAAGCCAAAGTGGCAGCCCCTCAGCGCAGCATATCGTTTACCGCTATCAGGGCGTCTTCATCCAGCTCACCTACCTCCGCTTCCAGTCGCAGTTTTGACATGAGGAGGCTGTAATGTGCCCGAGCAAGATCGCGCCGCGCGGAATAAAACGATTGCTGGGCATTCAACACATCCACTTCGGTCCTGACACCTACTTGCTGTCCGAGTATGGTTGAATCCAGTTGGCTCTTGCTGGATACCACTGCCTGTTTCAACGCTTTTACCTGGGCAATGCCGCTGCTGACGTTGAGATATTGCTGGCTTACTTGCATTGCACTGTTGCGCTTGGCGTTATTCAGGTTCTGCAGCACCCTTTCCTGATTGGCCAGTGCTTCGCGCACTCGCGACTGTACTGCGCCGCCCTGGAATATGGGAACAGCGAGCTGGAGCCCAATCTCTTTGGTAGTAATATTGAATCCCGTGCCGACAATCGCGGCACCGACACCTTTTTGATCGCTATACAGCGCGACCAAGTCGAGGGTTGGATAATGCCCTGCCCGGGCGCGTTCTATATCCTGCGTCGCGATGTCATAGGCCGCCTGCTGGATTTTCAGCGGCAGGTTGTTCTGTTCGGCGACATTGATCCACTCGTCCATATTGGCATATCTCAGCTTGAGCAGATCGGAGGAGTTTTCGTTCGCGCGTCTGCAGGGTGCGTTTACGGATTTCCAGTTCGTTGCGGGCGGCGATTTCCTGCGAAGCGGTCAGATCGGAGCGGGCCTGGGCTTCATAGGTATCAACGATGGTGGCGGTACCCACCTCGAAGTTGCGCTTGGCCTGCGCCAGTTGTTGGCCGATGGCTTTTTTCTGCGCTTCCGCCACTTCCACGTTTACCTGGGCGGTCAGCACATCAAAATATGCCTGTGACACACGCAGGATCAAGTCCTGCGATGCCAGGATGAGTTGCGAATTTGCCTGCATCACCTGGATTTTCGCCTGTTCGTAGATCGCAAAATTTTCCTTGCGGTAAATCGGTTGGGTGGCGGTGACGGTCAAGGCTTGGGCATCGATCGTTCTTTCGGGATTTGAGCCTGCTTGTATCAACTGTTTGCGTTGATTCCCTGTAAATGTGATGTTGGGGAGAAATCCGGCTCTGCCCTGCGGCAGTTTTTCCTGGGCGGCCTGATATGCAGCGCGGGCGGCGCTGTATTGTGCATCCTGTTCCAGCGCCTCGCGGTAAACGGCCATCAGATCGGCAGCGTGCAGCGGTACAGGTAGAGCCGCTGCGACCATCAGCAGCGCATAAATGTATTGCGGAATTTTCAATTTGATTCCAGGTTGCCTTGTGCTATCGGGGGATTATTCGTTTCATGATCTTCGGCCGACTCAGGCCGAACGGTATGTGATTTCTATTCGTGCCAGATCAGAAAACAAATCGCTCCGGCTGCTGTGCATTTTTGAGCAGAGGAATGCAGGTCTCGAACAGGCTGACGGTATTGTACACGCCCGCTTCTTTCTCCTGCGCCACGCAGGTGACGAGTACGGCTTCCATCACCGGTGCATCGCCCACCACCGCGAACATGCGTCCGCCGGTCTTGAGGCTGTTCTGAAATGCTTCTGGCAAGACCGGGGTGGAGCCGGTCAGCACGATCACGTCATAAGGCCCGTGGCCAGGCCAGCCATGGGCGGCATCACCTTGTTCCAGCGTCACATTGCTGATGCCGTGAGTTTGCAGATTCTTTTCTGCCATGGCTTTCAGTTCCGGCACGATTTCAACGCTGTAAACATGTTCTCCTTGTTTGGCCAGCAATGCAGTCAGGTAGCCGCTGCCGCTGCCGACTTCCAGGATGCGGTCGGTTTTCTTTATCTGCAGTTCCTGCAGGATGCGCGCCTCCATCTTGGGAGCGAGCATCACCTCGCCGTGTCCCAGTGGAATTTCCATGTCCACAAATGCCAGTGAGCGATAGACTGCGGGGACGAATTCCTCGCGCCGCAGCTCGAACAACAGGTTGAGAACCTTCTGGTCGAGTACGTCCCATGGACGGATTTGCTGCTCCACCATGTTGTAGCGGGTCTGTTCGAGATCCATTTCCGGTTCCATGCCTGTTTTTATGGTTACAATCTTGCAATTATTCCACATTTCCATTAGCTTCACAGCATCAGCTAGGGGTCCGCTTCCGGAATCATCCGGGAGATCGGTGAGACAGTCCCTTAATACCTATGGAATCGCTGAACAAAGTCCCACGTTTTACGGAGGACTTATTTGGCGGTTCCCCAACACGGATAATGCCGCTGTAGGGAAGCTGGAGTTGGTTATCCCGCTCCTTCTTTCTTTTTTATGGCACCTCAAGGAGCGTATCAATGAATGCACCAGTTTCAAATCCCGCACAGCTTTCCATCCCGTTTTCAAGCCAGACCGCCCAAGTCGATGCGGCGGCGGTCAAGTCTCTGCCCAACTCGCGCAAAGTCTATGTGCAGGGCTCGCGTCCCGACATTCAGGTGCCGATGCGCGAGATCAGCCAGGCTGATACCTCCGCCAGCATGGGTGCGGAGAAAAATCCGCCAATTTACGTTTATGACACTTCCGGCCCCTACACCGACCCTGCGGCGAAAATAGACATCCGCTCCGGTTTGCCGCCACTACGCGAGCAATGGATAGATCAGCGCGGCGACACCGAAGTTCTTTCCGCTCCCGCCTCCGCTTATGGTCGGGAGCGCCTGGCCGATGCCGGGCTCACGGAAATGCGCTTCAATCTGCAACGCCAGCCACGTTGTGGCCGGACAGGGGCGAATGTGACACAAATGCATTACGCCCGCTGCGGCATTATCACGCCGGAAATGGAATACGTTGCCATCCGCGAAAATCAGCGCTGCGCAGAACTCGGCGCACGGCAGCGCGAATTGTTGATGCGCCAGCATCCCGGGCATGATTTTGGTGCTTCGCTGCCCAAACAGATTACCCCGGAGTTTGTGCGCGATGAAGTGGCGCGCGGCCGCGCCATCATTCCGCTCAATATCAACCACCCCGAATCCGAACCGATGATCATCGGGCGCAACTTCCTGGTGAAAATCAACGCCAACATCGGCAATTCGGCGCTGGGTTCCAGCATTCAGGAAGAAGTCGAGAAAATGACCTGGGCCATCCGCTGGGGCGGCGACACAGTGATGGATCTTTCCACCGGCAAGAACATCCATGAAACGCGCGAGTGGATCATCCGCAACAGCCCGGTGCCGATTGGCACCGTGCCGATTTATCAGGCGCTGGAGAAGGTGAACGGCAAGGCGGAAGACCTTACCTGGGAAATTTTCCGCGACACCCTGATAGAACAGGCCGAGCAGGGGGTGGATTACTTCACCATCCATGCAGGGGTGCGCCTCGCCTATGTGCCGATGACAGCCAAACGCATGACCGGCATCGTCTCGCGCGGCGGCTCGATCATGGCCAAGTGGTGTCTGGCGCATCACCGCGAAAGTTTCCTCTATACCCGCTTCGAGGAGATCTGCGAAATCATGAAAGCTTACGATGTCAGCTTTTCACTGGGTGACGGTTTGCGTCCCGGCTCGATTTATGACGCCAACGACGAAGCTCAGTTTGCGGAACTGCAAACCCTCGGCGAATTGACCCAGGTAGCATGGAAGCACGACGTGCAGGTGATGATCGAAGGCCCCGGCCATGTGCCGATGCATCTGATCAAGGAGAACATGGATCTGCAATTGAAATATTGCGCCGAAGCGCCTTTCTATACGCTGGGTCCGCTGACTACCGATATTGCGCCCGGCTACGATCACATCACCTCCGCTATCGGCGCCGCCATGATCGGCTGGTACGGCACGGCCATGCTGTGCTACGTCACCCCCAAGGAACACCTGGGTCTGCCCGACAAGGATGATGTGAAAGACGGCATCATTACTTACAAGATAGCTGCGCATGCCGCCGATCTGGCAAAGGGCCACCCCGGTGCGCAAATCCGCGACAACGCGCTGTCCAAGGCGCGCTTCGAGTTTCGCTGGGACGACCAGTTCAACCTCAGTCTTGACCCCGACAAGGCCAAGCAATTTCACGACGAAACCCTGCCGCAGGAAGGCGCCAAACTCGCGCACTTCTGTTCCATGTGCGGGCCGCATTTCTGTTCAATGAAAATCACTCAGGACGTGCGCGATTACGCCGCCAGCCAGGGCATGGGCGAGGCCGAGGCGCTGGAAAAAGGCATGGAAGAAAAGGCCGTAGAATTCGTCAAGCAAGGAGCGGAGATTTACAGCAAGGTTTGATTACTTGCAGCTTTTCTTTCGCGCGCCAGACGCGCTTCCCTGGCCTGCAAATGTGTCCAGGCCACCGCAAGCAGAGTTGCATCGCTGCCGGCCGCGATGGCACGGCGGCGCATGTCGTTGACGATGTGTTCGCCTTCGGTCTTGCCGCCGGATTCCAGGTCGCGCAGCATGGAAGCAGTCATGAGCGAGCTCTTGTCCGTCAGTATTTTCCTGCTATGAGCCATGACGCTGGGGCGTAGCGGATAACCGGCATGCTGCGCCGCAGCTTCGCATTCGGTCAGCAGTCGCAGCATCAAAGTCTCGCCATCATCAGCGGCCATGATGTCGCCTACTGCAGCCCGCATCAAACAGGTCATGGCGGCAAAGGCGGCGAGAAACGCATACTTTTCCCAGATCGCCTGCAATACCGTTTCGGAATGCTGTACTCGGACCGGAGTCTGCTCGAACGCCGCCTGCAGTTTCTCGAGCACAGTCTGGGCATGCGCGGCATTGCCCGCGCGTGTACCGAAAGTGATGCCGTGCAGGTCGCTCAGCAGTTTTATCACCCCTTCAGGCGTGAGCGCGCCATTCAGATGGCAGCAGCCACCCAGCACGCGGCGCGCACCGAACTCCGCATCGAGCCGGTCAAAGTGTGCCAGGCCGTTGAGTATCGGCAGGATCAGCGTATCGGGTCCGATCGCGGGATAGACCGACAGTATCGCCGCTTCGAGGTCATAAGCCTTGCAGGTAAGCAGCACCAGGTCGTATTCCCACTTCAGTTCGGTGTGCTGCACGGTGCGCACCGCCAGCGTGAAGTTGCCGTGTGGACTTTCTATCCTCAGCCCGTTTTCCTTGAGGATTGCGGCACGTTTGGGGCGCACCAGAAAAGTCACTGCGACATCCGCGCGACCGCTTTGCGCGGCCTGCGCGAGCTGTCCACCGAAATAACCGCCGGTGGCACCGGCACCGACAACCAGAATTTTAAGACTCATAATGGCAGCTACCATTCGCGGCTGAAGCCGCTCCTACAAGGGTTTGATGAAATATCCGGAGTGGAATGATTTAATCCTTTTCCGCGCGTAATGACAAGTGCGGCGCCCGCTTGCGACCTCAGAAGATATAATGCCGCTTTACAAGTGAATAAAAATACGCATGGATTGGCTGTTACTCACCAAAGCGCTGGTCCTCGGTATCGTCGAGGGGTTGACCGAATTTCTGCCGATTTCCTCCACCGGCCATCTGATTCTGGTGGGCGATCTGCTCGACTTCAATGACGAGAAAGGCAAGGTGTTCGCGATCGTGATTCAGCTGGGCGCAATCCTGGCGGTATGCTGGGAATATCGCGCCAAGATCGGCGAGGTGGTGGCAGGTATCGGTTCCAGCGCAGATGCCAATCGCTTTGTGCTGAATCTTTTCATCGCATTCCTGCCCGCCGCGATTCTGGGTCTGCTGTTCATCAAGACCATCAAGCAATACCTGTTTCATCCGGTGCCGGTGGCGCTGGCGCTCGTCATTGGTGGCGTGCTGATACTATGGGCCGAGCGCAGAAAGCATGTGGTGGATGTCGAGCGAGTGGAAGACATGGACTGGAAGCATGCGCTGAAGGTGGGGTTGGTGCAGTGTCTTGCGCTGATACCGGGCACTTCGCGCTCCGGCGCCACCATCATCGGCGGTCTATTTTTTGGCCTGTCACGCAAGGCCGCTACCGAGTTTTCCTTTTTCCTGGCGATCCCCATCATGTTCGCCGCCACTTTCTATGATGTTTACAAGCATCATGAAATTCTGCAATTTGACGATATTGGCATGTTCGTGGTCGGCTTCGTCGCCTCATTCATCAGCGCGCTGCTGGCAGTGCGGGGATTGTTGCGTTTCATCAGCCATCACGATTTCACGGTGTTCGCGTGGTACCGCATCGTGTTTGGGCTGATTGTGCTGGCGACGGCTTATTCCGGAGTGGTGCAGTGGTCAGCAGCTTAGCCCTGCACCCACGGTAACCCCGCCGCTTTCCATCCGCCCTTGGCGCCGCGATGGCCGGTCGCATCCTTGTCACCTTCAAAGCCTTCGAGGATGTTGTAGCAATCCAGATATCCCTCCCCGGTGGCCGTTGCAGCGGCCTGATGCGAGCGTCCGCCGGTGCGACAGAGGAACATCACCAACGCTTCCTTGTCCACCTGGCTTTGCAGATAAGTGACAAAATCCGGGTTGGTGCGCATGCCGGGGTAAGTCTGCCATTCAATTTCGATTGCGCCCGGGACTCGTCCCACCCAGTCCCATTCGGCCCTGGAGCGCACATCCACCAGTTTGGCGCCGGGGGCTTGCTGCAGCAGGGTGAACGCTTCGGCAGGAAGCAGCGCACCTTCGTATGGCAGTTCCATTTCCCTGGCGCGTTGCTGCGCCCTCTCGAGTATTGCAGTGATGGTTCCCATAAGTGTCTATGCCAGCGTTGATTGAAAAATGTAATGTTATTCCATTTTTGCAATTGGTGTCAGGGAACCGCTGCGCAAGTTTTGCGTGGAGCGCGTTGCCGGCAAAATACAGAAATTCACTCACTTGTTTCAGATAACAGCAGCGTGCGTGCTGATATAATCGGCTGTGCAGTTGTTTTGTAAACCTAATCTGGAGAGAAAAATGGCGGTAGCCGACGTTCTGAAAATGATCCAGGACAACGAAGTCAAGTTCGTTGACCTACGCTTTACCGACACCCGCGGCAAGGAGCAGCATGTAACGGTTCCAGCTCATGCTTTCGATGCCGACCGGTTTGAGGACGGTCACGCGTTTGATGGTTCCTCCATTGCCGGCTGGAAAGGCATCCAGGCTTCCGACATGCTGCTGATGCCCGATCCTGATACCGCCAATATGGACCCGTTCATGGATGAGGCCACGCTGATTCTCACCTGCGATGTGGTGGAGCCGGCCGACGGCAAGGGTTACGACCGCGATCCGCGCTCGCTGGCAAAGCGCGGCGAAGCCTATCTCAAGTTCACCGGCATCGGTGATACCGCTTATTTCGGCCCCGAGCCCGAATTCTTCATTTTTGATTCCGTGACCTGGCATACCGACATGTCGGGCTGTTCGGTGAAAATCGAATCCGAGGAGGCGGCCTGGAGTTCGATGGAAAAATACGAAGGCGGCAATATCGGCCATCGCCCTGCGGTGAAAGGCGGTTATTTCCCGGTTCCCCCGGTGGATTCATTGCACGATATCCGTTCCGCCATGTGCCTTGCACTGGAAGAAATGGGCGTGGAAGTGGAAGTGCACCACCATGAAGTCGCGACCGCTGGCCAGTGCGAAATCGGTACCAAGTACGGCAGCCTGGTGCAGCGCGCCGATTGGACGCAGATACTCAAATACGTGGTGCACAACGTTGCCCATTCCTACGGCAAAACGGCGACTTTCATGCCCAAGCCGATAGTCGGCGACAACGGCTCCGGCATGCATGTCCATCAGTCGATCTGGAAGAATGGGCAGAACCTGTTTTCCGGCAACGGCTATGCGGGGCTGTCCGAAATGGCCTTGTATTACATCGGCGGGATCATCAAGCACGCCAAGGCATTGAACGCCATCACCAACCCCGGCACCAATTCCTACAAGCGCCTGGTGCCTGGTTTTGAAGCGCCGATCAATCTTGCCTACTCGGTCAGCAACCGCTCGGCCGCAGTGCGCATACCCTACGCCAACAGTCCCAAGGGGCGGCGGATTGAAGTGCGTTTCCCCGACCCCACTGCCAATCCTTATCTTGCTTTCACTGCGCTGATGATGGCCGGGCTGGACGGGATCCAGAACAAGATCCATCCGGGTGACCCGATGGACAAGAATCTTTATGATCTGCCGCCCGAAGAAGCAGCCGGGATTCCGAATCCCTGCGCCTCACTGGATGAAGCGCTCGACAGTCTGGACAAGGATCGTGATTTTCTCATCCGTGGCGGGGTATTTTCCAACGACATGATCGATGCCTACATTGAGCTGAAGATGGAGGAAGTCACGCGCTTTCGCATGACCACCCATCCGGTCGAGTTCGACATGTATTACAGCCTGTAACGGAACCAACAGCAATGAAAGGAAATGCTAGATGAATGTTCGCGCAATCTTATTTTCTGCCGCTCTGTTGTTGTTGCTAGCCGGTTGCGGCGAGAAAGCGCCCGCTGATAAGCCTGAAACGGGCGAGTCATCGATGCCGATGGGCGAGATAACGACAGAAAAAGAGCTGCCATCGGTGCTGACGGAGGGTCTATCGCCGGAAGAGAAGTCTGAGCTGATGGACAAGATCATGCCGTCTGCGCAGAAGGAAGGCCCCACGCCGGAAGAAAAATTCCTGCAATTGAGAAAAGATGCGGATGCAGGAAATGCCAAAGCGCAGAACGGTCTCGGCGTGATGTATTACACCGGCGAAGTGGTAACCAAGGATGCTTCAGGCAAGATCATGGATAACGACCCAGCAGCAGCAGCAGGCTGGTTCTACCGCGCCGCTGTTCAGGGCTATGCCGAAGCGCAGTTCAACCTCGGCTTGATGTATGCCAATGGCGAGGGCGTGGCCAAGGACGAAGCCAAGGCCGTGGAATGGTTCAGAAAATCTGCCGAGCAGGGGAATGTCGATGCCCAGAATAATCTGGGTGTGATGTATTACACCGGGGAGGGCGTGCCCAAGGATGTTGCCAAGGCCAGGGAGTGGTTCAAGAAAGCCGCCGCACAGGGGAATGCCGATGCGCAGGCTAATCTCGACGCGATGAAATAGCAGGTACCTCTCAAAATCCAGATTTCGTCACAATACCAGTCAACCATCCCGGTTTGCATGGTATCGATACCTGAGTGCTTGGGGGCAAAGTCACCCTGACTTTGTTCCGCGTTCGATGCATATCCCCAGTTTTTTCACGCCGCGTATCATGCCGAGTTTCGCCACGCTGACTTTTACCCAAGGTGCTTTGAACTCCGTCAGGATAATCTGGGCGATGTGTTCGGCCAGCGCTTCCAGCAGCGAGAAATGTTTTTGTGCAAGGGTTTCGTTGATGCGTTTGACGATGAGAGCGTAATCCAGCGCGTCCTCAAAATTATCGGTCTGGCAGGCGCGGCTGGTCGGCAAGGCAATTTCCAGGTCGAACTGGATGGTCTGCGCGACTTCGCGTTCCCACGGGTAAATGCCGATCAGGGTACTGGCCTTGAGTTCGTGCAGAAAGATAATGTCCATTATTCGATGCTTGGGTATTGAAGCGAATTAGGGATGCTTCGTCGGCAGGTGGTTTTCACGTAGAATCAACGGGATTCTATTCTATTTGCAGAGGCGGCGCTAATCGCAATGACGACGATGGTTTTCATACTGCTGGCTTACTTGCTCGGATCCATTTCCTTCGCGCTGGTGGCGAGCTGGATTTTCAAGCTGCCCGATCCGCGTACTTATGGTTCGGGAAATCCCGGTGCCACCAATGTGCTGCGCAGCGGCAAGAAAGCGGCGGCAGTGCTGACGTTGCTGGGTGATGCCGGCAAGGGCTGGCTGGCGGTGGCATTGGCGCAGTATTTTGCGGTCACCGCGGGGCTGGGTGGCGAAGCAGTTGCTGCAGTGGCGCTGGCGGTTCTGCTCGGCCATGTATTCCCGGTATTCCTGCGTTTCGAGGGCGGCAAAGGCGTGGCGACGGCAGTGGGCGTGCTGCTGGGATTGAACCTGGGGATGGGGCTGTTGGCGATTGCCACCTGGATTCTGGTCGCGATGATCTGGCGCATTTCCTCACTGGCCGCATTGACGGCCGCCGCGCTGGCGCCGCTTTATGCGGTTTTTTTTCTCGGTTTTGAGATGAATGCCCTGGCGGTTCTCATCATGTCGCTGCTGCTGATCTGGCGGCACAAGTCGAACATTTCCAATCTGATTGCGGGCAAGGAAGCGCGTATCGGCAAGAGTGGTACATCGTAGCTAAGGCGTTTCCAACAGTTCCAGATCCCAGCGCGCCCTTACCGTAAAACTACCCACCAGCTGGTTCCTGATTCCTGCTTGCTGCAGCCGCATTGCGCCTGCGAATGCGATCATGGCGCCATTGTCGGTGCAGAACTCAAGTTCGGGATAGAAAACGACCGCCCCCGTTTCTGCTGCACGGCGCGAGAGACTTGCGCGCAACTGACGGTTGGCGCCTACGCCGCCTGCAACCACCAGTTGGGTGAGGCCGGTCTGGGTCAGCGCCGCCAGCGATTTTTCCGTCAGCACCTCCACTATCGCTTCCTGGAAGGCAAGCGCGATGCCGCCCCGAGTCTGCTGCGTGATGCCGTGCTTGTTTGTCAGCGTGAGCACGGCAGTTTTCAGGCCGCTGAAGCTGAAATTGAGATCGCCGCTGTGCAGCATGGGACGGGGAAGCTTGAACTGCTTCGGTTTGCCCGATCTGGAAAATTCTTCGGCGAGTTCTGACAGCGCCGGGCCGCCGGGGTAACCCAGTCCCAGCAGTTTCGCGGTTTTGTCAAAGGCTTCACCTGCCGCGTCGTCCACGGTTTCGCCCAGCAATTTGTAGCGACCGACGCCGCTCACTTCCATCAACTGGGTATGACCGCCGGAGACCAGCAGCGCCACAAACGGGAAAACCGGCGCAGGAGTAGACAGCAGCGGGGACAGGAGGTGTCCTTCAAGATGATGAATACCCAGCACCGGAACCTTGAGCGCGAAACCCATTGCTGCGGCGACACTGGCTCCCACCAGCAGCGCCCCTGCCAGCCCCGGGCCTTGGGTATAGGCAATCGCGCCGACATCCTGCAATTCCAGCTTCGCTGCTGCCAGGGTCTGCCTGATCAAGGGCAAGACCCGCCGGATGTGGTCACGCGAAGCAAGTTCCGGCACCACGCCGCCGTATTCGCTGTGCATTTCCGTTTGCGAATACAGCGCATGGCCCAACAGGCCGTGCTCTGTATGGTAGAGCGCGATGCCGGTTTCGTCACAGGAGGTTTCGATGCCGAGTACAAGCAAGGGAGTGATGGAAGAATTACTCTTTTACAATAAGATTCATGCTGATATAATGCCGGGCTTTCTTCACATTACACTCTTCGACTAATATTTTTAAGGAAAGGATCGCATCTTCATGACCACTATCAAAGTTAAGGAAAACGAGCCGTTCGAAGTAGCCATGCGCCGCTTCAAGCGTACCATAGAAAAAACCGGGCTGCTTACCGAGCTGCGTGCCAGAGAGTTTTACGAGAAACCCACCGCCGAACGCAAACGCAAGCTTGCCGCCGCGGTCAAACGCACTTACAAGCGCCTGCGCAGTCAACTGCTCCCGCCGAAACTTTACTAGTCGTTCCAGCAAGATGCGCAGCATCTGGCGTCAAGCCGGGTTCCGCCGCAATAAACAGTATTCAATATGAGCCTCAAACAGCAGATCACCGAAGACATGAAAACCGCGATGCGGGCGGGCGACACCAAGCGCCGCGATGCCATCCGGTTGTTGCAGGCTGCGATCAAGCAGCGCGAGGTGGACGAGCGCATTGAGCTGGACGATGCCGCTGTAGTCGCGGTGATCGAGAAAATGCTCAAACAGCGCAGGGACTCCATCAGTCAGTACGAGGCCGCGCAGCGGCAGGACCTGGCGGATGCCGAAAAGTATGAAGTGGGCGTATTGCAGACTTATATGCCGCAAGCATTGAGCGACGCCGAGGTGGAAGCGGCGCCCAGGGGCAGCAGGACATGGGCAAGGTGATGGCGCTGCTCAAGCCCAGGCTTGCCGGACGCGCCGACATGGGCAAAGTGTCTGCTCTGGTCAAGGCCAGGCTCTCTGCCTGAGTTTTATCTTATCTAGCTGTTTCTAAAGTTATTTCACTTGTTTCCTGGTAGATTTTCGCGGTAACTGGCGCCGGTGCGGGTCCCTGCTCCTTCATTCTCAGAAATTACCCTATAATCAGACAAGCCCGTTGGCCTCGTCTGAAATATTATTGGCTTCATCTCCATAAATGATTCCCCAGTCGTTCATTCAGGATCTGCTCAACCGCGTGGATATCGTCGATGTCATCGAACGTCACGTGCCACTCAAGAAAGCGGGTACCAATTACAGCGCCTGTTGTCCATTTCATAGCGAGAAAACACCTTCGTTCACGGTGAGTCCTACCAAGCAGTTTTATCACTGTTTTGGTTGCGGTGCGCACGGCAGCGCCGTCGGTTTCATGATGGAGTACGGCGGTCTTAATTTCATTGAGGCAGTGAATGATCTGGCGGATCGCGTCGGCATGCAGGTTCCGCAGATGCAGCCGGAATCCCGTCCCGGAATGGCTAGATCTGGAGGACAGAGCGCAGGGAATTCCTCGCAGGATCTGTTTGAAGTGATGAACACCGCCACGCGGTTTTATCGGGAACAACTCAAACATTCCGAGAGTGCCATTGCTTATCTGAAAAAACGCGGTTTGACCGGCGAGACCGCTGCCCGCTTTGCGATCGGCTACGCGCCTGCCGGTTGGCAGAATCTGGCCGCAGTATTTCCTGATTACCAGGCAAAAATGCCGACGGATCCGCTGGTTGAGGCAGGGCTGGTGATTGAGAACGATGACGGTAAGCGCTATGACCGTTTCCGCGATCGCATCATGTTTCCTATCCTCAATCAGAAAGGGATGATCGTTGGTTTTGGTGGGCGCGTGCTGGAGCAGGGTGAGCCCAAATATCTCAATTCTCCCGAAACGCCGCTGTTCGAGAAAGGCCGTGAGCTCTACAACCTGTTCGGCGCACGCAAGGCGATCCGTGAGGCGGGGAGGGTGGTGGTGGTGGAAGGATACATGGATGTGGTGGCACTGTCGCAGCATGGCATCGATTATGCCGTGGCTGCGCTGGGCACCGCCACCACCCCTTACCATGTGCAGAAACTGCTGCGTCAGACTGATGATGTGGTGTTCTGTTTCGATGGCGACAACGCCGGCAGAAAGGCAGCCTGGCGCGCGCTGGAGAACAGCCTGGCGCAACTGGTGGACGGCAAGAGCCTCAGCTTTCTGTTCCTGCCCGAGGGCGAAGACCCGGATAGCTATGTGCGCAAGTCCGGCAAGGAGGCTTTCGAGGGATTGCTCAGCCAGGCACTGCCTTTGTCCGTTTTTCTATTCAAGGAGTTGTCAGCGCACACTGACCTGCAAACCAGCGAAGGGCGCGCCAAACTGGTGCAGGAGGCAAAACCGCTGCTGGCGCAGGTTACTGCGCCGACGCTCGCGTTGATGTTGCTAAAGCGGCTGGCCGAACTCAGTGGCACCAGTCAGGGAGAGCTGGAGAACCTGTTGCAGATCAGGCGTGTCTCATCCTCCCCATCACCCCGCCCAAGAGCGCCGCGACCACAGCCCGCCTCACCCTATCGCTGGCTGCTGCAGGTGTTGCTGCACGACCCAGGCTATGCCAGCAAGCTCGAAAGAGAGCTGCTCAGGGGGCGCAGTGAATATGCTGAAGAAATGGCAGCAGTGGTGGCGCTGGTTGAATTTATCGATACCTGCCCCCATATGGCGGAAGGTGCGGCAATACCTTCAGTGATCACTTATTTCCACGATAGTCCTCATCGTGCGCTGCTGGAAAAGGCCGAGAGCGAGACTCTTGCCTGGGACGGCAGTATCGATCTGGAGGCGGAATTTTCCGGGGCGCTGGCACGATTACGGGAAATACAGCGCAAGCAGCGCATGACCGAGTTGCACAGCAAGTCTCTGAGCGCGCTCACTCCAGAGGAAAAGCAGGAATATCAAAGATTAATGGCATCTTGAGGGTAACCAGGCGAACAGTGCCGCCGAATTTTGATACAATCTAAACTTTTTTAGATTCAAGCGTCCATATTATTTGGGAATCGACATGGTAAAGGCAAAAACGCAGGTAAAAGCGGCGACAAAAGCAAAAACGAAGGCAGCGGTGCCAGCCACTGCACCGGCAAGCCGTCGCGCGGATAAAACCGCAGCGGTGGCAAAAAAAGAAGCAAAGAAAACGGTCAAGACGCCGCTAAAGGCAGCAGAAAAAATACCGGCAAAAAAAGCTGCCGCAACATCGAAGAAAGGAGTTCCGCCGGCCGCAAAGGTAATTGTCAGTGTGGCCGAGATCGCCAAGGCGGTGATGGCAGTCAAGGAGTTGAAGCCACGTGCCACAAAGGCGACCAAGGTCAATGCGCCGAAGAGCGCTGCCGGGGGTGCGCAGGATGCCGAGAAGGCACAGGCCGCACCGCAGGACATTGAGGCGCGGCGCATGCGTCTTAAGAACCTGATCGTGCAGGGCAAGGAACGCGGCTACCTGACTTATGCCGAGATCAACGATCACCTGCCGGACGACATGCTGGATGCCGAACAGATAGAGGGCATCATCAGCATGATCAACGACATGGGCATCTCTGTTTATGATGAGGCGCCTGATGCAGAGACACTGCTGATGTCGGAAACCACGCCGACGGTGGCCGATGAGGATGTGGTAGAGGAAGCCGAAGCGGCGCTTTCCACGGTAGATTCGGAATTCGGCCGTACCACCGATCCTGTGCGCATGTACATGCGCGAAATGGGTTCGGTGGAACTGCTCACGCGCGAAGGCGAAATCGAAATTGCCAAGCGTATTGAAGATGGTCTGAAACACATGATTCAGGCAATTTCCGCCTGCCCCACCACCATAGCCGGAATTCTCGACCTTGCCACCAAGGTGGCGCATGACGAAATGCGCATTGATGAACTGGTAGATGGATTGCTTGACCCCAATGCCCAGGAAATCGTCAACGAAGAGATTTCCGATGAGTCGCTGGAGCAGGAACTGGGTGCCGAAGACGTGGAAGACGAAGACAGTGTCGCAGTGGCCAGCGCCAATTTGCTCAAACTGAAGACTGATGCGCTGGAGCGTTTCACGGTGATTTACCAGGCATATGCCGAGATGAAGAAGGTGCTGGCGAGAAAGGGATCAACCAGCAAGGCCTACAAGGAAATACAGGAGCATATTTCCGCCGAACTCATGGCCATCCGCTTCTCTGCCAAGATGGTGGAGAAGCTTTGTGACACCCAGCGTGGGCTGGTGGATGAGGTGCGTAGTTTTGAACGTAAAATCATGGAGCTATGCGTGGTCAAGGCGGGAATGCCGCGCAATCATTTCATCAAGGTATTTCCCGGGAATGAAAGCAACCTGGATTGGGCAGCGCAGGAAGCTGCAGCTGACAAGCCTTACAGTCATGCGCTGAAACGTTATCAGCCTGCCATTGTTGAGCAGCAGCAGAACTTGCTGGCGTTGCAGAAGCAGGCCGGCATTCCGATCAAGGATCTGAAGGAAATCAACCGTCGCATGTCCACTGGCGAGGCCAAGGCGCGCCGTGCCAAGCGGGAGATGACCGAAGCCAATTTGCGGCTGGTGATCTCCATTGCCAAGAAATATACCAATCGTGGATTGCAGTTCCTTGATCTGATTCAGGAGGGCAATATCGGTCTGATGAAGGCAGTGGACAAATTTGAATACCGGCGTGGTTACAAATTTTCCACTTATGCCACCTGGTGGATCCGGCAGGCCATCACTCGTTCCATCGCCGATCAGGCGCGCACCATTCGCATCCCGGTGCACATGATCGAGACCATTAACAAGATGAACCGCATTTCGCGCCAGATTTTGCAGGAAACCGGGCAGGAGCCGGAACCCGCGCTGCTGGCGCAGAAAATGGAAATGCCGGAGGAGAAAATTCGCAAGATCCTCAAGATTTCCAAGGAACCGATTTCCATGGAAACGCCCATAGGTGACGATGAGGATTCCCACCTGAGTGATTTCATAGAGGATTCGACCACGATGGCACCGGCGGACGCTGCGGTTTACGCCAGTTTGCGCGATGTCACCAAAGACATCCTGGATTCTTTGACGCCACGCGAAGCCAAAGTGCTGCGCATGCGTTTCGGTATCGAAATGAACACCGACCATACCTTGGAAGAAGTCGGTAAACAGTTTGACGTGACTCGTGAGCGCATTCGCCAGATCGAGGCCAAGGCGCTACGCAAGTTGCGTCA